>JAAYMA010000101.1 GCA_012521615.1 Clostridiaceae bacterium
AAAATCCGTGGAAAAACGGATACAAGAGGGTTTAAAAAAACAAAAGCTGTAGGCAGACCAGCAAAGATTGTAGCTGCCGTATACATACTGGAAAGACCAAAAATAAGGCCGACAAAACCACCAACAACAGGCCCTTCAAGTATGGCTGCAATAATTACGGGAATATGCATAGTAGTAATTGTTATTGGTGTAAGGGGTACAACAATGTAGCCCAATGACGGAATAAGACTTAGAAGAATTGAAAAAGCAGACATAATACCAGCTATTGCAATTTTCCTGGTACTGAGACGTGTGTTTTTTGTGTTATTCATTTTCCTACCTCCGTTCTCACTCACTAAGGATGTGAGTCGAAATATTAAATATATTATGGTTATATAATTTGTCCGGTTTTCTTACGAAATACCGGCTTTTAAATAATATCACAGATTACAATAAATTTCATTATCAAAGGTATATATAATTTTATAAAAACTATAAACCTTATTTTAGCAGAAATATAATTATTTTAACAGTAATATTTTCAGATTTTCAGTTTATACATCTCTTTAACGCCACAATTTTTTATTAAATTTCAAAATCCTCTATATACAAGTTTTTTGTTGTGTTATTATTAAAAATAAAAGTCGTTACCAGTGAAATAATTAATAAAAAATCAGGTGATATATTTTGCATCATGTATTTATAGTTAACCCCGCAGCAGGTAAAGGAAAAACTCTGCAGATGGCTGAAATAATAAAACAGAGATTCAGTACTTTTAATCAGACTTATGAAATAAAAATTACCGAGTCTCCGGGTCACGCCGAACAAATTGCACATGACTATGCGAAAAACAACTCCCCGGCTCGGATTTATTCAGTTGGAGGAGATGGAACTTTAAACGAGGTAATAAACGGTATGGCAGGTTCCAATGCAGAGTTGGGGATTATACCATGCGGCACCGGCAACGATGCAGTTAAATCAATCTATAAAATCTGGGATCCTGTTGAGCTTATTGATATACTTCCTGTTTCTCCCTCTGCCTCTGTAGATCTGGGAAAATTCAACGACAGATATTTTATCAACATAGCTTCCATTGGATTTGATGCTGAAGTGGTGCTTAAAAGCAGACTTTTCAGAAAAATGCCTCTGATCTCCGGTCCAATGGCTTATATTTTGGGTGTCCTGGCAGCTGTCATCGGGCTTAAAAAATACAAATTAAGAATAAAATTAAGTCCTTCCTCTGTAAATATAGAAAAGGATATGTTGTTGACCATTTTTGCCAATGGAGCCTATTATGGCGGAGGAATGAAACCTGCTCCAAAAGCTAAAGTGGATGATGGAGTTTTAGATTTTTGTTTAGTCGAAGCAGTAACCAGATCCAAACTTTTAAGATTCTTTCCTGTTTATAAAAAAGGTGAGCATGTAAATATGAAAGAAGTGCAGATGTTAACCGGAAACAAAGCAATAATAGAAAGCGACAACCCTTTTCCGGTAAACATTGACGGAGAAGTATTCACTGAAAAACAGGCAACAGTAGAAATCCTGCCTGAATACTTAAGCGTAATCATTCCGGTCGAAATGAAATAAGGATTCTAATTCTACAGTTTTGCAAAATTTTCCATATATAAATAAGAATATCTGCTTTACAAACAGGAAATATTTTATTCCCGGTTATAATTTCAGTTTATTTTCCTTCTTGTTTAAGGCATAAAACCCACATGGATTTTCCGGGTTTTCTTTATTGTAAGAAAAAACCCTGTCATCCATACCTGAAAAAAGACCGCCAGCTTCTGTAATGAGTATTTCCATTGCAGCAGTATCCCACTCCATGGTACGACCAAACCTGTAATAGACCTCTACATCACCCCTGGCAAGCAAACATCCTTTATAAGCGCTTCCTGCAACTATTATATTTTTTATCCTGTTTTTCTCTATGACTTCTTCAAGCTCAGGCGCATAATGGCTCCTGCTCTTTGCAAGCCTGATATTTTCTGTTCTGTCCGATACCTTTAACCTTTTTTCAATACCGCCTATAAATGAATAGGCACCTCCGCCTTTGAGTGCATAATATAACTCCTTATAAACAGGAACATTAATTACACCCGCTACAGGGCGTCCTTCTTCAACAAGAGCTATATTAACAGTAAACTCGTCATTTCTTTTGACATATTCTCTTGTACCATCCAAAGGATCTACCACAAAACAATATCTGCTGTTTAGTCTTGATAAATCATCGGCAGATTCCTCAGCCAGTACAGGAATATGACTGAAGGAGCTTTTAAGACCATGGACAATAATATCATTTGCGGCTTTATCAGCACTTGTGACAGGTGAATTATCCTTTTTGTACTCCACTTCTATTTCTTTTTCATAATGCTTCAATATCTCGTATCCTGCTGTCAGTGACAGTTCTCTCATTTTCTCAAGTATTTTGTTAAGATCCGGCAAAATTCTACCTCCTAAATTTCTCTCACTTATATCTTTACAGAACATATTGATTTATACAAGTACCGTTATCTGTTTTCATCAATTTTCTTTTGTCAGATCAGATCTATTATTAAACTGCCTCAGGCTTGACCTAAATTATTCTGATATATACATTTCTGCCGCCTCTCTCTTCAATTTTATACGCTTCCCTGACGGGACAACCATTTTCCAGACTTTGAGATACAACAGTATTCAGATATTCATAAGGGAATAAAAGGCAATATCCGCAACCTGTAGTAGCAATTTTACAGGGAGTAGATATAACCTCAAAATAAAGCCCCTGTTGTTCAAAAATTCTGTTCATTCTAAAGGCATAATTCCCCGAATCGTAAATGGCAATACAATCCACACAATCCACCCTGTTGCTATTAAATCATAATATATGCTATTCTTAAAAATCTTTAGCCGTCACAAATGTTTCGACTAAAAAAGAAAAAAGCAATACCTTACCGGTACTGCTTCTTTTACTTTTTATGGCGGAGAGAGAGGGATTCGAACCCTCGAGACGCTATCAACGCCTACACGATTTCCAGTCTTATGCTATAAGCGATATTTAGTTTTATATGGCTATATCCCTTATCATATGTAACCATCTATTTCGGCCAGTTTTGATGATTTTTGCTTTGTCAAACAGCTCTAAAGCTTCAAGTATTGTAGACTTACCTATATCATTTCTTCCAATTATAACATTCATATTTCATCGAACTGGGCAGATAACCTAAATTGATCATCTGCCAGTAATCCACAGGTTATTTCATTTTACTTAGTTCAACCCCAACATTTGACGTAGAACCGAAATAAGCAAAACACAGTAAGCATTATAATGGATGAAGAGCCCACTCGTGGCTCTTCAATTGCTTTTATTACCACCTTGGACATTCATTCCAAGGCATCTTTGTATATTAATCTTTCCCATTTTCAATACATTATATTCAGCGATATCAAAATAGATACTATAAAAAAATAAAACAGGGAACCCACTCGTGATTCCCACTTTGAATTAGTATTACAACTATCCCACTCGTGGATAGCATCTTTGTATTTATATCCTAACATTTATATCGTGATTTGTCTATACTTTTTTTATAACTTTTTTTGATTTTGTTTGTCTGCTATCAAAGTTTTTAATTCCTTTATATCGTTAAGTCCATATTCTGCAAGTAAATCTTTAAATTCTCGAAATTGAGTTTCTTCTTTTCGAAGTTTTTCTTCCAACCCAGAAATCTTACTTTTCAGTTTTTCTATGTACTGTAATTTATCGTTATACATATTACGGAGCTTGTCATAATGCCTTTTTATATCTAAAGATATCGCAATTCCTTCATCAACCCTCTTCATCTCGTCTGGAGTCAAATTTGTTATATAATCTCCTAATCTTGCCTTACTTACACATACAATATTTCCTAATAATACGTTACCACTTAGTATAACATTACCGGCTAAATCATATTTGTCCGAAATTTGAATTACAACAGGTAATGTAGAAGAACTATGAGTTATAGGTGCAACAATTGTATTCGGTGATGTTACGTTACCAGCATCGTATTGCAGTACGACACAAGGTCTTTCTTTGCACTCTTCGCTTCCTATATTTTGACCTAATTTGCACCAGTATACTTCCCCTCTCTTAACAACTCTTCTTCTGGCACTATGGGCGTTATAATCGAGAAATAGTTTAGTTTTTAGCCACTCTAGATACATTTGTGTTTTTGCTAAATCTATATTGATTGGCATATTCACTATCCTCTTTCTATTTTTTTTGACAATAATATGAAAATTATATCATATCCCAACATACTTATCTATATTCTGAATACTTTTGAAGGAATACCGCCAACAAGATAAATGAGCTATTTGATGTTAAGTAAGGGTTGATGGTAGAAGAATTGTTAGAAGTTTATAAAACGAAAATGGGATTTGTCATAATCTGACAAACCCCAAACCCCTTTAATATGGCGGAGAGAGAGGGATTCGAACCCTCGAGACGCTATCAACGCCTACACGATTTCCAGTCGTGCGCCTTCGACCAGCTCAGCCATCTCTCCGTATTACTTATTAAATTGCATGACTAAAGGTTTACCTCAATCCTTGCCTGAAAATTGTAACATGGTATTAGACAAGTGTCAAGCAGTTTTAAAAATGCAAATTAAGGTCTAATTGGATCCATTATTCCCCGGCAGAAACTGTTTCAAATTTATAGTCAACGAGTTTGAATCCTGTTCAAAACATTATTATAAGCTGATTATTATAAAACGTCATTCATCAGAAATTCTAAAATATCCGGTGTGGAAGGCGGACAGCCCTTAATATTACGGCTTAATCCCCGGGTGCAGCTTCCTATTCCAATGCCATCGCATTCCTTACCCTTATATCCTTGTCCGATCTTGATACTCTTATTTTTAAATTGCCTCAGCATTCCTTTATCATTCAGCCTTGCCAATGCCTGTATCAGGTTAGCATAGCAGGCAGAGCATGCACCCTTTTGATCTATATAACCTGCAAGCTGCTGTACTTTTCTCGAAGATGCAGGTTGGGCAACTGTTGTATCTTTGCTGACCACTATTATATCAGCATTATTAATATCACAACTGCCTACCCCTATATCTGAAGCGATTTTTATATAATCGATATCCTGCGGTTTATAACCCATACAGCTGGCTATATAGGCATCTATAAGCACAGGGTCAGTTCCGCAGAAGATGCGGTTCATTTTTACAGGGTTTCCTCCTTCTTCAAAATCAAGATCACCGCACAGACCGTCTACTAAAATAAAATCAGATTTAACGACTTTATTCAGATAGGCTATGGGCTTGTGCAAACCTAAAGTGTGAAAGCGTCTTTTCTCCCTGTCCGATATACAGCCTTTCAGATTTTTGAGTGCACCGGTTATATAGGTCTGACAATGCCCTTTTAATACAGGCATATTTATTAAGAACCCTACATCCAAAACTTTATTGCTTATCTCCATGGATATTCCGTTGACAGTCTTAACACTGTATGTATCCTTTTTTATATCAAAAAGAGGTACGCCATACTTTTTAGAAATGTCCTCATACCCACAGACTTTAAAAGCCCGGCTTGTACTGTCACCAATCCACGAGCTTTCAAGTATGACAATATCATCAAATCCATAAGATTTTAAATATTCTATAAGAGCAGAGACCATTTCAGGTGATGTGGTTGCCCCCAGACAAGAAGGTTTTGAAACCACAAGATTAGGCTTTATACCTATTGTTGTTCCTACAGGTATCAGGGATTTCAAATCAGCCTTTTCCAAAACCTCATTGACCATTTTTAATGGATTTTCTCCATAAGTAATAACTATTTTTTTATCCATTTTTCCCACCGCCTTAATAAACCTTCTATAACCACGTATTGATTATATACCATTTCGGGCTTCTGCCGGGTACATATTTTGGTTTTTCTTTCAGCTGTCTGATAAAAAACATAAATTCCTGACAAATATCCTGATTCTTTAACTGTAAATAATTAATTTCTTTAATAAAGTAAACACTAATTAAAAATCATTTCTAAACAATTTAAAGCGAGGTTGAGGTATGAAAAACAATAAATTTTTCTGTCCGGCATGCAAAAGTCGTCAGTTAATTGCCAAATATGAGGCCAAATACATTTATTCCTATATAATTGATTCAGATTCTCCGGGAATTTTAAACAAAAAAGAATTTTATCCATTTCTTTATGACAAGCGTGAACAAGTCGAAGCAAAACAGTATATAGAATGCTGTGAATGCAAAAGCCAATACCCCTGCAGTTTCACAACTGATAATAAAGGTATAAATTCAGACATACTTGAAAAAGCCATCACCAAGAAAATGTAAATTTATTTTAAAATTTATAGAATACATCTGGAAAATCATATATAATTAAGTCTAACCCTATTCATTTTATATTATCTCATCTGTTTTTTATTCTTTTTTTAAGGTGGTGTTTCCATGAACTTCAATAATGAATGGTTGGATAAGTTGACAGAAAAAGCTGAAACGTGCAATATAATCGACCCTTCACTCTATACAAAATATGATGTAAAGAGAGGACTGAGGGACATCAGCGGTCGGGGTGTACTTGCCGGACTTACTGAAATAGGGGAAGTGCATTCCTATATAATCGATGAAAACGAGATGATTCCTTGTCCCGGCAAGCTGTATTACAGAGGTTACGATATAGAAGATATCGTGCAGGGTTTTATGAGTGAAGACAGGTTTGGATTTGAAGAAACCGCATATCTTCTCCTTTTTGGCGAACTGCCGGATAAGGATACCTTAAAGGATTTTGAAAAGAACCTTGCAAATCTACGAAAGCTGCCCAAAGACTTCACCAGAGATATTATAATGAAGGCTCCGGGCAAGAATATGATGAACACACTTTCAAAAAGTGTACTGTCAATGTATAGCTATGACGATAACCCCGATGATATTTCCATAAAAAATGTTCTTCGTCAATGCTTGTACTTAATTGCCAGTTTTCCGCTCCTGGCCGTATATGCGTATCAGGCATATACACACTATCATCAGGATAACAGTCTTTGTATTCACAGTCCAAGGGAAGATTTTTCGACTGCTGAAAACATACTGCACATGCTCAGACTCGACAGTAATTTTACACCATTGGAAGCAAAACTTCTTGATCTGTCCCTTGTTCTTCATGCCGAACATGGCGGCGGAAACAACTCCACATTTACCACCAAAGTGGTAACTTCTACTGGTACTGACACATACTCGGCAATAGCTGCGGCACTTTGCTCGCTGAAAGGCCCCCGCCACGGAGGTGCCAATATAAAAGTCGTTGAGATGCTTGAAGACATCAAGGAAAATGTCAAAGACTGGGAAGACGATGAGGAAATCGTAGCTTATCTTAAAAAGATTTTGGACAAAGAAGCATTTGACCGTTCAGGCCTTATTTATGGTATGGGGCATGCTGTTTATTCCCTCTCTGATCCCAGAGCAGAAATATTTAAAGAACATGTAAAGGAACTTGCCCATCAAAAAGGCATGGACGAAGAATTCAGGTTTTATTCCAAAATAGAGGATATTGCACCTAAGCTGATAGCAAAGACCCGTAAAATCTATAAAGGTGTAAGCACAAACATTGACTTCTATTCCGGATTTGTCTACAGAATGCTGAATATTCCTCTTGAGCTCTATACGCCCATATTTGCAATAGCAAGAATCGCGGGATGGAGCGCCCACCGTATGGAGGAAATAGTTAACAAAGGAAAGATTATAAGGCCTGCTTACAAGAGCATTGCACCGAGAAAAAAATATGTTCCTATGTCAGAACGCACTGAAAAATAATTGAAAAAGTTATGGTATAAGGGCAGTTAAAACTAATCCTGAATTATTTTATGTTTATATAACAACTGCCCTTTTATGTTATTTGTCCTCCATTTTATAGTAATGGGTATCCGGTGTATATTCCCTGCTCAAAAAACCCGCATTAAACCATGGAAAATGTTTTTCCATTTCTTTCATTATATTGACAAGAGTAATAATATAGGGTTTATAAATATAATTCATAACCCTTTCATCTTCAATTTTATAATACCAGTTTAAGTTGAACTCATTTCTGCTTATCAGGGTCAGACCCGAAAAATGGTAAAATGTAAGCGGGTACTCATTTATGTATACTTTGTTGTCTCTGACACTTACTTCGTAGTTCTGTATGTTCCAGACAGCAGTATTAGCGCCGTAGCTCTGAACTACATAAACCCCCTCATATTCATTAGGCCAGCTTTCCACATACCGCTGATCCCCGAAAAGCCGTCTTATGCGGTCCTCTTTTATGGGACAGTATTCTATGCACTGATACTTCCACTTTTCTATGGCCTTAAACGCAGTTTCATCATTTTTGCAGCCTACAAACCCGGTATTAAAAATCCCTGTCACCTTATAATACTGCAGAAAATCTTTCGAGTTGCGATGATGGGTTAAATACAGGGAGGAATTAGGACTTTCATTGAAAATATTATCGGGTGTATCAAAGAAAAACAAATCTGCATCCAAATGTGCAAAATATTCACAGTCAGGATATCTCTCCATAACATAACACAAAAATACAGGCTTCAATGTCCAGCAATAGGCATGAAAATGTCTCTGCCTTTTAATACGTCTGAGCTCATCGCTTTCGACATCGCTCAGCTTAACAGGTACCACATCCTGCACTTTGATCTTGTTCAATATATGATAAACAATATCGTGAGCACACAGTACAAAAAGTGTAAAGTTGCTGCTTACATGTCTCAGGGATGAAACTAAGGCCATGAATTTAAAGAAATGATCCTGGGAAACCACTGTTGTAAAATGATACTTTTTCACTCTGTAACCTCCTTCTCCTCACTGAAGCTCACCATTTTCCCGAAGTCTATATCAAAGGATACCTTGAATAAATCGTACAATTGATTTATGAAATATGGCACACCTTCTTTTTTCTTTATAAATATCACTTTTTTTATGTAATAACTCAGCATCTCCCCTATCCGGACAATAAGTGCTTTATCCGGCTGAGCATTATTTTCAAAGATTCTCTTTCTTACTACCTGTAAAAGATCCAGAAACAGTTGCAGAATATCATGGTATTCCTTATGAGGAAGCAGTCTGTAAATGTCCTTGACTATTTCATTCAGTTTAGTTTTGTCAATGGAAAGGTTATCACTCAAACATACCAGGGG
>JAAYMA010000016.1 GCA_012521615.1 Clostridiaceae bacterium
TATCTTTTCATCAAGTTCTTTTAATACAATCCCACATACGTTTTTCCCCAGCTCAGTTAGTAGCTTATGAAGTTCTTCTTCAAATTCAGGAAAAGTGTATTTTCCCGAAAGTAATTCTAAAATTTTTGTGCACAAAGCAGGAATGTTTTAAATACATACCGAATTATTTCCATAAGACCTCACCGTCCTGTTGAGTTTTTAACTCATCCTGGTTAGAGGATGGTGAGGTCTTTCTTCTATGTCCGTCCTGGTTTTTCCTTCTTTTTGACCTAAGAAAATTTTACACCATCATAAGTTTTTTTACCGCTTCGTGAAACTTAGAATCATTTTTCCATATTAATACCCGGAGCTCACTGCGATATTATTTCTTAAGGGTAAGGAGACTGTATTGACAGAGGATAATTTTTTAAAATTGATGGGAAATATCGACAAAAATTGGTGGATTGTCAGAGTATGGAAATGCAGCGCGTAAATAATCAGGTAATTGCTCTCAAACATGAAAGCAAAATGAAATTCACTGCATTATCTGATGGATATAAAGAGTATTTAAAAACATCAGGAACATGATAAAAGATAAGATGAAATCGAAACACAGATTAATAATCTGTCATTATAAATAATTAGTCATAATCCAGCCTGAAGAACTGGAAGGCAGCAGAAGAAAGCAGACTAAAAAATGTCAAGTATTTTGCTTGCTGCCTTTATTTTGATACGTTCAATCACACCGCCTGCCATCACATAACAGGTGTCTTCACCTGCGAACGAAATACTTTTTATTTCGCTCTGGGCAGTGTATGAGTCTATAATTTGTCCATTCTGGTCAATGAAGAGAATCTCATGGCCAGTTATCAAAGCGGCCGTTCTGCCGGAAGATGCAATAGAAGTAACCTGACCGTTTACAGTAAAACTATGTTTTGCAGATGCATCAGGTGAGAGTATTTCTATATTGGTGATATATCTGTTTTCCCGGTTTAGTACACCTGTATCAATGTACGCGACAACAGGATACTTGTTGTTTATAACATTTGCAGCCATTATTGCAGGCTCTTCAAATCTCTTTTCATAAACTGTACGTAACAGATTATCTATTACTACAAGACTTTTTTCACCATAGAGCATCAGATTTCCGTTAACAGGCACACCCTTTGCTACAACCTCATTTTCCCCTCTTATACTGGCTTTCTGATTCATGGTCAGATCCAGCAAATCAAAGAAACCGCTAACTTCCAGTCCGGAAACATCAATGCCGCTTATTACAAAGGTGGATTTATCAAACTCAGGATAATGCCATGCAGAAACAGGGTAATAGTTTGATATATTCCTGTATGCTAC
This sequence comes from Clostridiaceae bacterium, assembly GCA_012521615.1. Classification (GTDB taxonomy): domain Bacteria; phylum Bacillota; class Clostridia; order DSM-8532; family DSM-8532; genus DTU059. The sequence goes on from JAAYMA010000016.1 coordinate 1,333, forward strand.
CTCCTGACCATCAATTGTCCAGGCCCGGATGGTACGCTTATACCCTGCCTCCCTGCTCTTAGTAATGATAAGGATCCAGCTATCGGAGATATCTGCAAAAACAATGTCCTCATCAAGATTCTTCTGCCATAATATTTTACCATCATTGATTACAGCAAGATATCTGCCGTCTGTATCAGCTACCAGAAGATTCTTTTTATAAGACTGGATAAAGGGTTTATTCAGTGCTACAGGAATATATGACTTTTCAACACCTTCTGCATCATAGATTCTTACAGAACTTTTGTCAACAACGGCAAGATTACCCGAAACAGCAGTCATATGTACAGGAGTATCAGTGTTATAGGAAGCTATAAATTTTATTTTTTGAGTTAACTCTTTTTTGCTTTTTGAAATTATTCTGTTATAAATATCATTTATGCCTTCAGAAAATACTTCTGCCGGATTTATATCAAAAAAAGCATATATGGCAACCGAGGCAGTTAATATCATAATTAACAGAAACAGGGCCAGTCTTTTTAAGCCTACCCCCCTGTTTTTCTTTCTTTTATCTTTGGTTTTTTCGTTTTTTGTCGACATTAAAAGTGCATTTCTCCTTTTCAAACTTCCTCTTGTGTTGAATTATACACTTCATTGTCGTTAATGAAAAGTCCTGTATCTTAATCAGAATTTCATTATCCTGTCCCGATAGTCCTTTATAAGATCGTCACCCATGTATGATATAAGGTCATACAATAAATTTGCCGTATATCCATAAGTAAGGTGGGAATGCGGATTAAATCTCCCTGTTTCATCAGGACCGACAAGTCCGAGAGTACTTACAACAAAAGCAGCATTCCTTGCATATGCAGGTATAATGTCATTGTCAGCAAAAGGTGTTGATGCATACGGGTATGGTGCAAGATTCTCCAGTCCCAGTGCTGCTACAATCATTTTTATAGCCTCAGCCTTTGTTACATAAGAGTTGGGACTGAACCTGCCATTTCCTGAACCTTTTGTAATACCTTTTTGATAGGCCTTTTTTATAGATTCATAAAACGGATGATCTACAGGTACATCATTAAATGGTGATACCTCCGGCTCAGTATTTCTTTGAGTTCTTCTGTTTCCTACCAGGCTTGTCCGGACATTCGGATCTTCCGGAATATCCTTTATGGCATTCATGAGCATTTCCACAAATTCTGCCCTGGTCACTTTTCTGTTTATTTGAAAATTACTTCCCAATCCGGGTATTACCTCAAGTCCATAAAGTATACTGATTGGCTCCTCATCCCAGTATCCTGAAATATGCTTAAGATCGGGAACCATAAGTCTTTTGGTTACCACCGGGGAATTAAGACTGTGAACATTCGTATAGGTTTTCAATACATCTGTAGGTTTGCCGCTGGTTGTAAACTCGGGAAGACGGGCCGTATACATCAAAGTAGATTCATCCCAGGTTTTTTTGATATATCCCCCTTCAAAACTTATCTGATACGGTTCATTTTCTGAATACTGAAATTGGTTGCGTCTTGAATTGGAAACTGTCACTTCGGCCTGACCGCCCCAGTTGACACGGCCTTCATCGCCCATGAGATCTGCTTCTATAAGGATACTTATTTTCTGGGTCTGGGTACTGCTCCAGAACTGGTCATAGGCATAGAGTTTTCCTGACATATCAACTGTTATCGTGTTGGGATTATTTAAAGCAGCCGCACCTACGGCATAGACTTTTCTGTCCACGAATTCGCCGGCATGATACTTTATTCCGGGCTTAGGATCTGTCAGTACTGATCTTGAAAAATGGGCATCAATGAGACGATAGGTCGTGCCCCCTATATTAACCACTTCAGTAGGAGTACGGCTTAAGGTTGTAGTTTCAGCTATTTGCCCGTTAGGCAGTGTATCCCGGACAGTCTCATATATGACTACCCGGCTCAATGATACATTATAATCCGGGTTGGACAGCCTGTAAGTGTATGTTGCTGTTATTGTATCATTCCTGTCAGTCTTTTTAATAGTAAGGTCACCTGTCAGCAATATGGGCTTTCCTGTCAGAAAACATACTTCACTATACTGGTATAAATCTTTTTCAGTTGAATTTTCAATTGAAATCCCGCCCTGATAGCCCATGCTTCCTTCAACTGCAAAAGCTTTTACAGGCAGGGACAGGGCAAAGGATATCACAAGTATGATCAGCACAAATCTGAAACTGTATCTTTTCATGACCATATCTCCTTTAATCGCATATGATAAGAATTCCATCGAGATTTTCTGAATGCCTTATAATTTTTACCTCGTCTCCTTCTTTTAACAGTGAAGAAGAACCGACTTTTCCGCCCTTAAGAACTATTGCATTTACAGGTATTTCAATTTCAAGATCATCATGACCGGACCACTGATCCTCATCCATATCGTATACCAGGACATTGCTAAGTTCCAATCCTGTCGGGTTCTCAATAATGATTCCGATGCTGTCATATGATCCACCTGACAGACCTGTTATTCTTCCTGAAACCGGACTGTTTGCATAAGGCGCAGTGCTTATAAGTTCAATTTTAGATCCATTGGCCACAATATATACTGTCCGGCCTTTGTAATCATCCTTAAAGTCCCGCATACTTCCTATACCGTCTTCAGTAATTAATCTGGTTACAGTCAAATCAATATCGAATGTTTTAGGAGTATTGGTAAATTCCCATGTAACACCATTTAAGCGTGCAAAAGATTCTACGGTAATGTTCTCTTCAGGTTTAACACCGCTAATTCTTCCGCGATATATGGTAAGCCCCATATTGTTTAAGCTGTCGCAGGTAATAAGGTTCGCCAAAAAGCCGTTATTGTACCTTTCCATTGAGATTTTTACAGGATCAAGAATATTTAGTGCAGTTATGTCTACAAGCCTGCCATCCTTCACTACTATCAGATTCTCATCAAAAGCGACAGGCTCGGATAAATTCTGCAGGTAAAGATTGTTTGAAGAAACCCTTAACAAATTGTCTTTCATGACCATTTCAAACGGTGAATTCATGCGGTAGCTGGCAGCTACAATTCTTTCTGTGCCGTCCGGTGCCTGTTGTGTCGCAAAATAGGAAATACCTGCGCCTCTCCTTGCCGGCCTTTCATTATATTCCTCACTGAACTTTATACTCTTAACACCAATAAAGGAAGAGTTTTTCCATTGACCATTTACAAACTCCTGTAGATTGGAAACTATAAGTGCATCTCTGAAAGTATCAAAAAATTCAAATCTACCCCTGTAGATTCCTGTAACAAAACTCGGATTTTTCTCAATATCAATGCTGGCAATATGAATATTTGTACCATCAACCTGAACCAGAAGCTTTACTTTCTCTCCCGGTGAAATATTTGAGAAACTTTCAGATTTACCGTTTCTGTAGACAGAAACCCCAACAGGTACAGAATAATATGCAAAAGTGCCGTCTTCTTTTTTTAAACTCAACCAGTTGACACCTTTATAATGAACAGTGCCGTAGACGGGTTTATAAAAACTTCTGGCACTGATTTTTTCTATATACCGGTCATTGTCAAGTCTGATAAACACCCTGTCGCCAGGCTGAATATTCTGTATCCCGACAATATATCCATCCCGTATAGCAGTTACATTAAACCCATAGGTAAATGTCCGAAAAGCTGTCAGATTCTCTGCAGAATCCGGAGCAGTACCCGAACCGTCTTCATAATAAAGCGTGATGTATCCAAGAGAATAGTTATTCTCTTTTACAATTCCTTCAACATGATATTCTTCCGAGGACGACCATTGAGCCCCTGCATGAATAGTACTGCATGTTATTGCTATAGCTGCAATAATGAGAATAAGGAAAATCTTTTTGGTAAGTTTCAAGTTTCATGCCTCCTGTTACAAAAACACATTCTAAAAGGATTATCGGCATTTAACGGGGCTTTATAAATAAGAATTTCATTACGCTTTTGTGACAAGACGTTAATTAGTTTTTCTTCCTGACAAATCTCATCTCTGTTACCATCATTCCGGACAATATTAAAAGGCATCCTAAAAAGGTTTCCAAGGACATTTTCTCTGTAACTCCCCGGGCATCAGGCACAATTAAGGCAAATATTGCGCCGAAAACTGGCTCAAATGTAAGTAAAAGCGCCGTTCTTGTAGGAGTTGTATACTTCTGCGCAATGGTTTGTATTCCATAGGCAAAGGCTGTCCCTATTGCGCCTGTATAGAGTATTGTAAGTATAATTTGCCTGTTAAATTCGATAGGCTCCAATTGTTCGTAAATACCAAAAAAAGCCCAGGTAAGTGCACAAAGGATACCCGCTGTAGCTACCTGTACAGTTGCCAGCTGGTACACATCTACATCTGAAGCGTATTTGTCTATAAAAATAATCTGAAACGCAAAACATACCGCACAGAGTAAAGTTAAGGTATCACCTATAACCCATCTCCCGCTAAATCCGGTAAGGGCGAACAGCCCCAGGGTTGCCAAAATTACACCGACTACAGCATTCAAAGGCGGTCTCTTTTTTAATAAGGTGGCTGATATTACAGGAACCATTATTACGTTAAGCCCGGTTATGAACGCCGAGTTGGAAGCCGAAGTGGTCCTAAGACCTATTACCTGCAAAATCATTCCACCAAAGAGAAAGAGTCCGACTGTTATACCACTTAAAATTGCCTTTTTATTTATAGTTTTCAGGTTTTTATGAAAAATTAGACCCATTAATAATCCTGCAACTAAAAATCTTAGGGTCAGATAAGCGTATGGCGGAATATCCTCAGATATATTTTTCATCACTATGAAGGATGAACCCCATACCACAGTTATGCTTAAAAGTGCCAGTTCAGCTTTCAGTTGTTTTGACATTTTACCCCTCTGTTATGTAAGATTATAAATTTGTTTTCGGACAATATAGAAATTATACAAGTTTCTCTCCGAAAACGTCAACAAAAAGCCCTGTCCAGCCTTTATAACCAAGTATACCAGGCCTGACAGGGCAGTTGGTCAGCTTTATTTTACTGTTTAAACCCAAAATCAGAGTTTGTTTGACACAAAATTAATGATAAAAGATTCCGAGTAAGCTTCAGGCACTTTCACTATTCCGAGGGCACCAAGTACAGGAATCAGGAGAACAAAAACCACGTAGCAAATCAGACTGCCGGCTGCAAAGCCTACTATCATTCCGCCCGTTCTGTTGGCAGTACCCAGGATTGCACTGGATCTTAAAACTGTTGTCAACAGCTTTCCGAAAATATAGACAACAAGTCTTACAGCAACAAACAAAACAATCAATGAAAATACCCTCAAAATAGAATAGACAAATAAATCATTCAAAGAAGTGACAGTCTCGGCATACATTGCACTTGTATCTGATGCCCTGGCTGTAATGGATATTATCTGTTCCAGTACAGGATTTTCAGAAAAAGCATCTTTAATAAGGGGGTTCTGAACGAAAATCTCAGCAACCGACCGGGTTTCACTTATGTTTATGGCATTTATAGAGGATAAAACGGGAACAACTTCGTTGATTTTTTCAGAAATACTTGTGCCTATAGTTGTTTTATTCATAATAAACAGGGATAATTTTGAAGAAAAAAGTGCCGCCACTATGAAAGCCAAAACATATCCTACCAGGTTGAATACAGTATTGACAAGTCCCTTCAGATAACCTCTGAAACCGTACAAAGCTATTACAACAATCAGAACATAATCCACCCAGTTTATCCCTATATCAATAATCAAATCGGCTGCTATTATCAAAACGACAGCCAAAAACAAAAGTAACGCCGGTATACGATTCATGGTCTCTGCAACAGGTCTGGGTTTGCCATATCTGTAACTCATTAAGAACACCCCTATATATGCAATATATAATTAATTATTTATTTTCTTAAAATTTCGGGGAAATATTACTTGAAGAAAAATGTAAGATTAATCAGAAAAAATAATACTATCGAGATAATCAGAACGCCGATTTTTAATGCGTTTTTACTAAAAGGCATAAATCTCTCCCTTTCCAATACCTCTTCATCATTTACTCTTAAAAACTGGTAAATATAAAATTTATGTCGGTGACATTATAACACTTGATGCAGAATTTGTAAAATTATTTTAATAATTTTATTACCGAATCGTAGTATTTTAATTTTGCCATTACATCCAGCCCGTCTTTCCAACTGCTGTTATCTCTGTTAGAATAGTTTTATTGTAAATGAGGTGATTGTATGCCTTTTGATGGCATTTTGGTAAATAATATAGCAAAAGAATTCAATAAACTTCTTGCCGGAGGCAGGATAAGCAAAATCTATCAGATAAACAAGGATTCTGTTATTCTTCACATTCGGGCAAAGGGCGAGAATTTTGCTCTTTTTGCATCCTGCAACGCGCAGGCTGCCAGAATTCATTTAACCGACAAGCAATTTGAATCCCCTGCTGCCCCCCCTGTATTCTGCATATTATTAAGGAAACATTTATTGGGTGGCATTATTAAAGGGTTTTTTACCAATGGTTTTGAGCGTATTATAACAATGGAAGTAGAAGCTGTTGATGAATTGGGCGACAAAGAAACAAAAAAGCTCGTATTCGAAATAATGGGCAAACACAGTAACATTATACTTCTTAACAAAGATGACAAGATTATAGATGCTATAAAACATGTTGACTTTACCTTAAACAGGGTCCGTGAAATACTACCCGCACGGGTTTATGTTCTCCCACCTTCCCAGGATAAATTAAATCCTGAGATGAATTCTACCTTTGAACTAATTTTAAATGAAGCGTCAACAAGCAGCCGAAAAATCAGTTCATTTCTTTTGAGCCGATTGCAGGGTTTCTCGCCGGTATTATGCCGGGAAATATGCGTAAGGGCAGGCGTTGACGAAGATAAACCGGTATCAGGTTTAACCCGGGATGAGCTAAACCTGATCATCCGGGAAATACAAAAGCTTCTGGAGGATCTTGGTACAAAAGGCCCCAGACCATCGGTGGCTTTTGATTTTGATGGTAAAAAGGCTGTAGATTTCCATTGCACCGCTCTGAACCAGTATAGCACCAATAAACACTACAATCGCATAAGCGATGCAGTGGATGCTTTTTATACATTGAAAAGCAACTGGTTATTTACTAACCAGCAGACGCAAAATCTACTTAAGTTTGTAGAAAAACTGCTTGATAAAAGTACAAAAAGACTTGAAATAAACCTAAAAACATACGAGGAAAATAAAGACTATGATAAGCTCAGACTTTACGGAGAGCTGATTACAGCAAATATTTATTCTTTGAAAAAAGGAATGGACAAAGCAAACCTGGTCAACTATTACAGTGAAACCGGGGATATAATCGAGATCCCCCTTGATGAAAACAAAAGCCCGCAGGAAAACGCCCAATTATATTACAAAAAATATAACAAGGCCAAAACTGCATTTTCTTATGCAGAAAAAGAAATTAAAAAGATCAAAGCTGAAATATCATATCTGGAAAGTGTGATGTTTGCCATAGAAGCTGCCCAAAAACCTGAGCAGATTAACGAGATACGCCTGGAACTATATGAGCAGGGATATTTGAGCCAACTTCACAATAAAAAGTCCCGAAAAAATGAAAAAATCAGATCTGTACACATCGCCCCTTTAAAAGTAATTTCAGGTGATGGTTTTGAAATTTTGATCGGGCAGAATAACAAGCAAAACGATAAACTTACAATGAAGATAGCCCGAAGTGACGATATATGGCTTCATATAAAGAACTTCACCGGCTCCCATGTTGTAATCAGAACGGAAGGTAAAGATGTACCTGAGTCAACACTACTTGAAGCAGCCGGGTATGCGGCATGGTTCAGCAAAGCCCGCTTTGCACCAAAGGCTGAAGTTGACTATACTTTTGTAAAGCATGTAAAAAAGCCCTCGGGTGCAAAACCGGGAATGGTAGTTTACACGAACTACAAAACAATCCTGACCGAACCCAGAGAGCCTTAGAATATCAGTTAAAAATGCGTTCACATATTTTCTGAATATGGTGCTGAACCTTTTCTCTATCTATTGTTTTAAAATCACCGTTTTCGTAAAGTATCCGGCCGTTTACCATAGTAAGACAAACGTCTGACCCCCTGGGCGCAATAGGCGAGAGCCGAAACAGGATTATGAAGAGGCAGAAAATGGGGTTTATCCAGATCAATCAGGATCAAATCAGCCTTCTTACCCGGAGCAACTTCCCCCAAATCATCCCGACCAAGGGCTTTGCTTCCATTGACAGTTGCCATTCTGATGGCCTCTTTGGCGCTAACCAAAAGAGGATCCTGCTTCGCACCTTTTTGAATTAATGCTGCCAGGCTTATCTCTTCAAACATACTTAAATTGTTATTGCTGGCCACTCCATCGGTACCAAGGATTACGTTTACTCCTTTACTGAGAGCTTCGGGTATAGGAGCTATTCCACTGGCAAGCTTCAAATTGCTTTTTGGGTTGTGAGCTATTGTAACATTCTTTTCTTTTAAAAGAGAAATATCCTCATCTGTAATCCATACACAATGTGCAGCAATTGTCTTCAGATCAAATAATCCCAAATCATACAAATGCTTTGTCGGTGTCTTGTTGTAATCCTTTAATGAATTCTCATGCTCGGTCAGTGTTTCATCCAAATGGACATGAATGGGTGCTCCCAGTTTTTCTGCAGCATCGCGTACAGCCTTGATGAATTCAGGGGAACAGGTATATATTGCATGGGGCGCAAAAGCTCCGGTGATTCTTCCATTTGCTTCTCCGTTCCAGTTTTTGAAGAAACTTATGCTTTCGTTCAGGCTTTCAACTTTTGAGAAATCAGGTCCTTTTTCATTGCAGGTCATGCCTCTTGATAAGTGGGCTCTTATACCTGACATTTCAACAGCCCGTGCAATATCATCCATAAAAAAATACATGTCAATAAAGCATGTAGTGCCTGTTGCAAGCATTTCCATAATGCCCAGAAGTGAGCTGAAAAACACATCTTCACCTGTAAGCCTTTCTTCTACTGGAAAAATGTACTTAAACAGCCAGGTCTGAAGCTCCATATCATCTGCATAATTCCGTAAAATTGACATAGGCACATGGGTATGTCCGTTAATAAAGCCCGGCATTAACAGTTTGCCAGTGCAATCTATTGCCCGGGCTTTATCCCGGTCTTCGGGCCCAATGTTTCCTACACATTTTATACAATCATTTTCTACAAGCACATCACAGTCATCCAGAATTTCCATTTGGCTGTTCATGGTTAATACCTTGGCATTTTTAAACAGATATTTCATGGCTCAAGTCTCCTTGTATTTGAATTTTCTCAGTTTTATATAACTTCTGATGTCTTCTTTAAACAGCATACCATTTTTAAATTTTTGACAGGCCGAAATTGATTAGCCTATATGGTATTGAAAAACGTCTTTTCCCTTATATTTTGCAATATCAAGCTGCGGAAATTCTTCTTCAAGCAGTTCAGACATTGCCTCGACAAAATGCTTTTCTGTTCCGTAATGACCGGCATCCACAGTGAAAAGACCTTTTTCCAGAAGCTCCTGGGCATCATGATATTTTAAATCCCCTGTGATAAGCAGATCAGGCTTGACCTCTTCAAGTTCACGCACAATTTCTCTGTCGTAAGAACCATTATATACTGCAACCGTCATTATTTTATCCGGTATATTGCCGACAAAACGAATTGCATCTAAATTGAGTGTTTTCTTCAGGTATTTTATAAAATCTAGACCATTTTGGGGGTTAATTTTGCCGTAACGTCCAAAACCGTGTTGCGGTGACAAAGGTGATGATGGTTTGAGCACTTTTATATCGGAAAGTCCGATCTTCCTGCACAATATATCTGTAAGCCCTCCCGAAACAGAATCGTAGTTGGTATGAATACTATAAAGAGCTATATCGTTTTTTATGGCAAGCGTAAGGAGCTTTCCTTCAAAAGTCTCATCAGTAAATACTTTTACAGCTTTAAAAATAGGCGGGTGATGGGAAACAACAAGCTGGCACTCTAACTCTGAAGCCTTTTTAACGGCTGAATAATCGGCATCGAGGCATACCAGTATTCCGGATATTGAAGCTTCAGGATTTCCTAAAATCAATCCGCTATTATCGTAGACTTCCTGAAGAGTTGAAGGGGCTATTTCATTCAGATATGAAATAATATCATTGAGTTTTACCATATTCACACCTCTCCAAACAGGACGCTTTTTTTCTGAATTTATAAATCTGCCTTCCACCGGATAATTACAGGGTATCCAGCAAATCTTTCAGATCTTTTAATAAATTTTGTACTGATTTAAGCAATTGAGCATCAGGATTTTTTGCGGCTTTAATTCCAGCCACTATTTTTTCCTGCTTTTTTATCTCTCTTTCAATCCATTCTGGTAAAAGTGGATCTTTCTTTTCTGCAAGTTTTTCACCGACTATTTCGTTTACAGGCTTCCAATCTTTTCTTACCATTCCAGTATAGCGTACCTTAAGTACCTGATACAACTTATCTTCTTCCTTTGCCAAAGCCTCATCCAGAATTTCAAACCCATGCTGCCATAAATAGACTCTTAAAACCTTCTGCCTTGTCATGGGCTGGATAATAATACTATTGGCTTTCTTTGCTTTATTTATAGATTTCTGGAGGATTTCTGAAATAAGCTGTCCTCCCATACCTGCTATAACAATTGTATCGGCTTCTTCTTCCGAAATCGGTTCAAGGCCGTCTCCCAGTCTTAAATCCATTTTCTCTTCCAAATTAAACTGCCTTACCGTATTTTCTGCACTTTTCAATGGACCCTTTTTAACGTCACTGGCTATAGCCTTTTTACACTTCCCGTTAATTAAAGCATAAGCCGGAAGCAGGGCATGGTCGGTTCCAATATCCGAAAGTATATTGCAAGGGGGAATCATATCATAAATTACTTTAAGTCTTTCTTTAAGCTGCATATTGTCACCATTTCAAACAATATCTTATACAAAAAATAATTTACTGATACAGTGCAACTGAGATTGTCCCATAAAAAAGCAAAAACTGTGTTTTACACAGCTTACCACATATTATTCCAGAATGCTATATATTAAAAAAAGATGATTGCTATGCAATCATCTTTTTTATCTGGTGGGCCTTCAGGGACTCGAACCCCGGACCAACCGGTTATGAGCCGGTTGCTCTGACCAGCTGAGCTAAAGGCCCAGGTGGCTCCTCAAGTAGGACTCGAACCTACGACCCTGCGGTTAACAGCCGCATGCTCTACCAACTGAGCTATTGAGGAATATCTATGCGCTTTTTCAAGGCGCATAACCTATTATACTGGTAATGTTCGTGCTGGTCAAGAGATTTTTTTAAACATTTTATCTGTAATTTTTTATATGTTATCCATAAAGCGGTATGTTTTAATTTACTTTGCAGAAAGTAAGCCTTATTTTAAAGAATTTTACTCAGTAACTATCCTGTGATAAGACTTTTTACCCCTGCGCACTATTATTTCACCATCCTTCAGGTCATCCATTGTTACTATCCTGTCAATAGATTCTATCTTTTCGTTATTGATGGTCAGACCGCCCTGTTTAATCAGCCTTCTCCCTTCGCTTTTTGATGGAATAATGCCGGTATCATTCAACAAGTCAAGGATGGGAATACCCTTTTCCAGATCAGATGACGAGACTGATACAGTAGGCATATTTTCAGTGGAGCCGCCATCACCAAAAAGAGCTTCAGCAGCATTTTTTGCTTTTTCAGCCTCTTCTTCACCATGCACTATTTTGGTAACTTCATAGGCAAGTATCTTCTTGGCTTCGTTTATCTGGGCATCCTTCCACTCTGCCATTTCATTAATTTTTTCCATAGGCAGGAATGTCAGGAGTTTCAGACATTTGATAACATCAGCATCATCAATATTTCGCCAGTACTGGTAGAAGTCATAAGGACTGGTTTTGTTCGGATCAAGCCAAACTGCTCCCTGAGCTGTTTTACCCATTTTTTTACCTTCACTGGTTGTAAGCAAGGTGAAAGTCATACCATAAACCTCTTTGCCTTCAACTCTGCGAATGAGGTCTATTCCACCCAAAATATTGCTCCATTGATCGTCTCCGCCAAGTTGCAATACGCAGCCATAATCCTGATACAGTTTTAAGAAATCATAGCTCTGCATAAGCATGTAGTTAAACTCAATAAAGGATAATCCTCTTTCAAGCCTGCTTTTGAAACATTCAGCAGAAAGCATCCGGTTGACTGAGAAATGTACACCTATATCTCTCAGGAAAGAAACATAATTAAGCTTCAAAAGCCAATCAGCGTTATTTACCATAAGAGCTTCCCCATCACCGAAATCAACAAGTCTGCTCATCTGCCCCTGAAAACATGAGCCATTATATGCTATTTCCTCTTGGGTGAGCATTTTTCTCATATCAGTTCTTCCTGAGGGATCCCCTACCATTGCAGTACCCCCGCCGATTAAGGCTATCGGTCGATGTCCTGCTCTTTGCATATGGCTCATTACAATAAGTTGAAGCAGATGCCCTACATGAAGACTGTCTGCGGTAGGGTCAAAACCTATATAAAAAGTAACTTTTTCTTTTCCGAGAAGCTCCCTGATTTTATCTTCGTGAGTTGTCTGAGCAATAAAACCGCGTTCTTTCAAAATGTCAAAAACATTGGTTTCCATGACTTTCTTCCTTTCTTAGAATCAATTATTGTTGCAACATTTAATATTCTTTGTGATTCTTGGTCAGTTTAAGCTTTTTTAAGCTACAAAGCTGTATTTACCTGGATGAAACAGATAGAATTTTATCTAGAATATCATTATACCATAACGATGTCAATAATCTCGAATTTTTCTGACTGGAAAGTGGTAAAAGTCACCTTGTAAAAATAATTTTAAGCAATAGTGATTTATGCTATAATAATTAAGATTAAATTGTAATATTGACAAGTATAATATATAATAATCATTCTGTCTTAACACTTAAGTTTGTGGCAATAACTACAGATTGATAGTTTTAAGAATATCTGGTTTTGTCATAAAAACGGGAGGTATACCTATGGATAGAAAACCGGGAGGAAGTAAACCCAAACAATCTCCTTCCTCTTCTGTAAAAAAGAAAAAGAAAAATATTAACCTTGAAACTATAAACTATGCAAAAATTGCGCTTAAAGTATTTACAGTAGTACTGATCCTGGCTTTTTCCCTGATACTCATATTTGGCAGTGCAGTTGCAGGTCTTGCCAGCGGCGGTTTCTACGGTATTATTAAAACAACACCCATGCTTGATGCGAAACTTTTCAAGTCAATGGGTTTAAATTCTTATGTCTACGATGCTGAAGGCAATGTAATTGCTGAACTGAAAAAAGAAGAAAATCGTGTATGGATTGATTATCAGGATATACCAAAAATGCTGATTAATGCTTACATTGCTGTAGAAGACAAACGCTTCTGGGAACATGATGGCGTAGACTTCAGGAGAATAGGAAGTGCGGTAATTACTTATGCCAAAAAACTGCTGGGCGCAGATGTGGATATTGAAGGCGGCAGTACCGTAACTCAACAGCTTATCAAAAATCTTACCAAGAAAGATCAGATTACTATCCCCCGAAAACTTCAGGAACAGTGGCAGGCAATGGAGCTTGAAAAAGTTCTGACTAAAGAAGAAATTCTTACTTATTACCTTAATAATGTGCCCATGGGTGGAAATTTCTATGGTATAGAAACTGCTGCCAAAGGCTATTTCGGCAAGGACGTCCGGGAGCTTTCCCTTGCTGAATGCGCTAGTCTGGCTGGAATCACCAACTGGCCCACTAAATATATGCCCATTAGCGAAGAGAATATTGAGGCCAATCTGGCCAGGACAAAAATGATTCTGGGTCTTATGCTTGAACAGGGAATGATTTCTCAGAGTGAGTATGAACAGGCTATCAATGAAAAGATAGAATTTAAATACAACCCTGAGGCCGGTAAAGTAATGCAGACAAGCAATCAGTCTTATTTCGTGGACGAAGTGGTTAAAAGTGTGAAAGAAGCTTTGATGAGAACTTATGGATACACTGAACAGGCTGCATTGGACATAATTTATAATTCCGGTCTGCATATTTATTCTACAATGGATCCGAAAATTCAAAAAGTTATGGACGAAGTATTTACCGATCCACAATACTTTGATGTAAAAAACAGATATACTGATGAGCCTGCACAGGCGGCTATGGTTATACTTGATAAAGATGGATATGTCAGGGGAATTTACGGCGGCCAGGGCAAAAAAGAGGGCAGCGTGTTTAATCGTGCCACTCAAGCCGCACGCCAGCCTGGTTCAGCTATAAAACCGCTTGTTGTGTACGGTCCAGGTATAGACAGTAAAACAATCACAGCTGCTACTGTTATTGATGATGTCAAGCAGTACCTGTTACATGATAAACCTGACCAGGAATGGCCAAGAAACGTTGAACTCAAGAACTTCGGACTTACAACAGCCCGCATAGGTCTCCTGAAATCACGAAATGTGGTTGCAACCCTGCTTTTTAAGGATTATGTGGGAATAGACAATGGGCTGAGTTACCTTGCCAAACTCGGTATTGACAGGACAGATGAAAAATATTTATCAGTAGCCATGGGCGGGTTCAACCAAGGTATGACGCCACTGGAGCTGGCAGGCGCATATACTGCATTTGCAAACCAGGGAGTATATACTAAACCCATATTTTTCACCGAGGTCAGAGATCGTGACGGTAATGTAGTTATTGAAAATATACCTCAAAGGAGGCAGGTATTCTCAGAACAGACTGTATTTATAATGAACACCATCCTTCAGGATGTTGTAAAAAAAGGAACTGCCTATCCTTATGGTATTGTTAAATATCAGGGAAGCGATGGCAAAACCGTTACTATTCCATCTGCCGGTAAAACAGGAACGACAGATAAAAACACCGACAAATGGTTTGCTGGTTTCACCCCCTATTATGTGGGAGTGACCTGGTATGGCTATGACAAGCTGGTACCTCTTGAAAGCGGGGAAAGGTTCGGTGCATTGGAGATCTGGAATGTGGTGATGAACAAAATTCATGCGGGAATGGAGCCAAAAGAATTCTTTGAGACCACACCTCCAAACATAGTGACCCGCAGTATCTGTATTGACTCTGGAAAGATTGCCACAGATTTATGCAAGCAGGATCCCCGCGGCAGCAGGGTTGTCAGTGAATACTTCATTCAAGGCACAGAACCAGCCTATAGTGATACATGTAAAGTACATGTGTCCTATAAAGCATGTACTGCATCACAGGATGCCTGGGGCAGGGATTTGCTTGCAAATGAATACTGTCCTGAAGGAACTGTAAAAGAGGTTGTGGGAATAAGAAGACCTGTCCAGTATACGCCTAAATTCCCTGATGACCGTTATCCTGACGATCACAAATACGAAATTCCCGAAGGAGAATACTGCGTTGTGCATGATGCAGGTACTTTGATTCCTCCTGTCGTTGAAGACAATAATCCGTTCGACTTTTGGGACAGGTTGTTCCCTCCCAAAAACGATTCTTCACCATCTCCGACACCACAAAACGGGCTGATTGATCCTATACAGGAAGATATCGGAGATCCGATAAGCGAAGAGAACTCAAATGAATAAAAATATTTTAGAAGTACCTGAACCCATAGGATCAGGTACTTTTTTATTGAACAACATTCTGAACTGATTATTATGAGAGATTTCGGATTAATGTTTGAAAACAGAATCCCCAAGAAATTCCCTTAAAATTGAATTGGAAGGAACTATATCAGAGGAAGGCGCTTCAATTATATAACTCAAAAATTCAATCAGACGATGGGCTTCAGCATACTGGGGCATATCAGGTGTAATAGCCTCCAATAAAGGGAGAGCCAGGGGCTTTATCATGGAAAGCTCATAAATCAAAGATGTATTTATCATCACATCAGCCTCTTCCTGGAAGGGGAATATATTTCTTTCCTCACCCCTTCTTACATTCGGCCACATTTCAATTGTTTTCGGGGCTGGTGTTCCACGGGAACGGTTATCCCTCACAATCCGGCGCAGCAGCCGCAAATCCGTAGTAGGAATCCTGTTATGCATGTCAATGCGCATTGATGTAATTGCACTTATATAAATTTTAAATTTATTCTCTTCTTTAACTTTACTTGTCAGGCCCGGGTTTAAGGCATGAATTCCTTCGATAACCAAAACCTGACCCTCTTCCATTTTTAACTTCTTGCCGGTAAATTCTCTTTTACCGGTAATGAAATTATATCTGGGCAGTTCTACTTCGCCACCATTCAGCAATGTATTAATGTCTTTATTAAACAGCTCCAGATCAACTGCCTCAAGAGCTTCATAATCAGGTTTTCCTTCCTCATCCATAGGAGTCATGGATTTTTCTACAAAGTAATCATCAACTGAGATATTGAGAGGTACTAAACCATTTACCCTGAGCTGTACCGATAATCTCTGGGCAAAAATTGTTTTTCCGGATGAAGACGGACCTGCAATCAGAATAACTCTTTTTTGAGGCTGCTCGTCCTTAATCATATCCGCTATGCTTGCAATCTTTTTCTCATGCAAAGCCTCAGCAATTAAAACCAATTCATCTATTTTTCCGGTTTCTACAGCTTCGTTCAGGTTGCCTACATCCTCAACCCCGAGAATGCTCAACCATTCACGGTATTCGGTAAATATCCCAAAAAGTTTCTGGGGAATGGGAATATCGGGAAGTTGGTTAGGTACAGCTTTCTTGGGCATCATCAATACAATTCCATCATGATGAGCTTCTACTTTGAATATTTTGAGGTATCCGGTGCTTGGAAGCATATGTCCATAGAAATAATCCTGTACATCATCCAATTGATAAAGTGTGACATAATCTTTCTTCCTGTTTTTAACAAGCCGGTATCTGTCTTCTCTGCCTGTTTTAAGGAAAATTTCTCTGGCTTCATCAATAGACAGAGTCGCTTTTTTAAATTCCTTGTTCAATTGAACAAGTTCATGCATCCTTTTTTCGATTTCTTCTGCATCAGCAGTGGTAACCTTATAGTCCAGAATCTCAAAAAAGATGCCCCTGCTTACAGAATGGCGTATTTGTATAGTTTTTCCCGGAAATAAATCATGCACAGCCTTAATGAGGAGAAAGGTCAAACTTCTCTGATAAATTCTGACACCATCTTCTGACGTCAAGTCAACAGCTTCGACGGTGCATTCTTCTTCAACAGGGTAAGTAAGTTCCTTTATTTGATTGTTGACCCGTGCACCTACTATTAATGAATCCTTTTTACCCTTCTTACCTTTAAACAGGTCCTCTAACTTTACCCCCTTGTTTACAAGCAGTTCCTGACCATCTAAAGTGATACAAATTTTATCTTCCCTCATAGATCGCTCTCCTTACCCACATTTTAACAATATTATCCTATATTCAAACCAATTCGGCAAGTTAGCGGTCGAATTGAACATATGGTTTACAGCAAAAATATAGAGGCTATTAAATATAACAGCCTCTTTTTAATAATATTCAATATAATTATTATGGATAATTGTCCTTAGAAAAATTCTTTACTATAAATGCTATAATATATGTTTTGTTAAAAATCGGGGCAGTAGAACAAAATATTAATTATTAAGTCTACTGCCCACAACTTTTAGGGGGCATTATTGTTAAAAAATTTGGACATCAGTTTTTTTAGCCACATAAACTTGCACTATTTCAGGCTCAATCATATAACCGCGCCTGTATCCGCTCTGCAGTTCATCGTAGAATCCCGGACATTCAAGAATAATCGAAATCACATTTTCACTATTCTTATTCAGGTAGGACTCCGGAATATAGAAATCCTGCTGCGGGCCAAGTACATCATACAGGGCAATCGGTTTTCCATTTACATATATAGTAAGTCTTTGATCTGCCTCTTCTATCCTTAAACGAATCGGAGCGCTAAATCCCTCTCCAATATCATATTTGAATTTCCTTCTGAACCAGACTATATGCCCCATCTCTGGTGCGGGTACATATTTTTGAACTGCCGGACATTCATGCCAGTCAGAATCATCAAATTCCAGCTTATGATAGCCTTTATTGATTCCTTCAAGCCCCTGTTTTACATAGAATTCTTTTAAAGACAGTTTGAACTTCTTATCGTCGCTATATGTACCATATAACTCAATAGGATTCATTATTCCACTGAATTTCACTATATCTCCCTCGTGAGGATGGGATTTGTTATGAAACTCATTGGCATAAAGGATAGCCATTATATTTTTACCCTTTTTCAAAGCCGATGTTATATCCATTTGCTTTATCTTTCTGTTATGGCTTTTATACACAAGTTTATTATTTATATAGATAAACATCCGGTCAGTATCATTATGTTGATAATCCATGAATACCATGCCCGGATCCTTTTTAAGATCAAATTCTGTCCTGTACCAGTAGTACCCGTGTTCTATGTATCCGGCTTCCTCAAGGGATATAGGTTTGAGAAGTCTTTCCCAGCCTGAATGATTATAATTGTCTGAAACTTCCGCTGTATCAGCAATATACTTCCAATCAGAAGTCCATTTAAATTCAGGTCTGTCAAGATATGATCCGACCCGGAAACCTCCTTCATACATACCGGTTTTATCACAATAGTTCAGAGCCACAATACCGCCGTTTACAGCTAGACAATCCGGCTTGAATGTTTCAGTCATAGGGAAAAATCTAAATCTGTTTTCACTGTTCTCTTTGATTTCCGTGCTGAGTTTGATCTTACTGTCTTCTTCAGCAATTGATTCGATATAGTATGTTGAATGGAACAATAATCCAGAATCAAGCTCTTCAACTCTTCCCACAAGACTGTTCTCTATTATAAACATATATATATCGTTGATCTTAATTATATTGACATCATCGTGGCAATATTTGAGCATGCTTTCATCGCCAAAGTCCAACACTTCCACATTTCCTTTAATTACTTTTATGTCCTGAGCCTTGCAATTTATGACAAGCTGTCCGGCTACACCTTTTTTGCCATAAAGCGCGAAAACAATACCCTTTTCGTATTTCCGGGAGAAAAGCACTTCACTGGTTGCATATCTGATAAACGCATCGGTGCCGGGTATGGAAAAGTTAACGGGAATTAATCTTGTTTCCCCTGCCAGTACTTTTGTACTGAAGGTATATTCTTTACCTGCTAACTCTTCCGGAATGTGTAAAACAAAATTCTTATCATCTTTTTCAAGATTCCTTATCTTAAAGAACCGTCCATTTTCATTTCCCTGCTCATAAAAATCACAGTTTTCATCAGACTGGCTAAGGTCACTGTCTATCATTGCACCATCTTGCTTCAAAACTGCGATATTGTCTCCGGCAGATAATACTTTGACATAGGATTTGTCATCGCCGTTGAGCATAATATCAGAAAACTCTTTTGCAAACCGCATAAAGCCTTTTATCCAATAATATTTTTCTTTGTGAAGCTCGCCCCATTCACGTATGGGGGAACCGCCAAAATCATAGCTCGTTATATTACCAAGCCCGCCTAAAAAGAATATATCTCCTCTTGCCCCGATGTAGGGGAATGTGGTGCCTCCCACCATCATGTAATAATTCATAACTGAAGCACCGTGTATCAGCACACTTTTGGATACACCTTCTACTACACTGAGATCAGGCTCGTAAATGGGAGCACCAATCTGGGCGAACCATCCTGCCTGAAGTTCCAGTATCATGACCGGATACTGTGACTGGGTCTTTCTTGATTCAATAATTTTCCCTTCATAAAGGTCGTATTCATTCATCCACAGTCCCGGAATACAGGGATAATATGTACGGGTATCAATTATGCCTTCACTGCGAAGGAAAGTTGCTTCATTGGCGAACTTAGGAATATCAATTCCAAGTTCGTCCATTGTATCCCGCAAGAACAGGAAATAATCTATGGCATCCTGGAGAGTGATTGTTTCATCCCCATATTCTATCAGGTGATCATATTCATTCTCAATCTGAATGGCTATTATATTCCCGCCATTTGTTACAAGATGCTTCTGTATCTTTTCGTTAACCATCTCATACCAGCGTCTGCACAGCTTAAGGTAGCCTTCATCCAGCATACGGAGCCTGAATTCTTTCCTGGCTATTTTCCCTATCAGCCAATCGGGATGACCGCCAAAATCCAGTTCAGCACAAACATAAGGACCAGGTTTTATGAGAACATAAAACCCATACTTTTCACATAGCGTGAGAAACCTGTCAAGATCGTAATCTCCGTCCCATCTGACCTGGTTTTCTACAGGTTCATGCATACTCCACGGAACATATACTGAAATAAGGTTTGCACCCATACTTTTCATTTTCTTCAGCCGGTCTTCCCAGAGAGCTGCAGGAACTCTGAAATAGTGGAATTCTCCACCAATCAGAAATTCCCTTCTGCCATTAATGATAAACCCGTTTCTGTCATAGGAAATGATGTGTTTTTTCATCTTAATACTCTCCTTTTCCCTTAAGTATTATGCAAGGTAAATATCCAGCCGGTCTATTTTGCCTTCTCTTATTTCCCTGGAATAAGGCAAAGCAATAACTCCGCCTTCTATATTTATTAACTGACCGTCTTTGTGTATTACAATCCTTTCTATCTTGGCAGCATCTTTACCGTAAGTATCCTTTCTGTTTGGATTGTGATAAACTGTAAGCACATTTCCTAAAAACATGAAAGCAAAAGTATCCTTTTCAAAAACAATTTCCCTGGACTCCATATTTTCATAAAGTGTTGCACGGGTTTCTTCCTCTGTGAAAAGCCAATTCGGAATAACAGGTTTAAGCTCAAGACAAAGTTGGCCTTCATCATTTATGAAGAAGGGTTTTCTGCCAACTGTCATATAAATCCACATGGTCAGGAATTCTGCCGATGCTCCTGACAGTCTGGAGACAAATCCCCTGCCATGGACTCTTTTGTCAGGATGCACTGTACTTGCTATAAAGGATGAGTTTTCCAGAATACTTCTGCCATAAACTTCAGGATCCAAAAACGGTATCGTTTTCATAAAACATTCAGAGAAAAACTCATCATAAAGGCCGGATCTTAAAATTTCAAGGAAATATTTGTATTCCATATGCAGGAACACTGCTTCATTTTCGAGCCAGCCTCTCGGGAATATATTCTGCCTCCCTATTTCCTTTGTTTCATCCATAATATTGTCATTGACTTTGTACATGTCCAGTTTTTTATCATACAGACCAGTCTTTTTTATTGCACCGAACAGCTTTTTGGCTTTATCAGCGTCTTTCTCCATTCTGAGCACATGGACAGGTCCTTCAAGGAAATAAGGAATGGGTCTCTGCCTGAATTTAAGTGCTTTTACATACGGATAGCCATTTGCATCCCTTAACTCCTGCCCGTTTTCATCTTTTAGAATTTCATACTCTGTAACTTCATTGATAAAGTATGTATAATAAACTCCCTCGTCCTTGTTTAATGCCTTTTCAATAGCTTTATCAACTTTATTCACCAATTTGTCCAGGAATGTAACTATTTCTTTGATATCAATCTCGGCTTCATTGCCGCTTATGCCAAATATAACTTCCTGGCGATATTTTTCTTTAATCTCATAACTCTTTTTCCAATACTCAAAATCATCAGTTATATCTGATAACAGATTGTTTATGGTACTGAAGAATCTGTATCCTTCCTCGTAAACTTTTATAGATCCACTTAAACCTGCTTTTTCAACAGCATCCTTGACAATTAATGCAAGTCTTTTAATAGCCGCAGTTTCATTAATTGATGAACCCAATATGGCAGGCAATCCGTTTAATGCATCACACCAGCCTGGTTTGTTGGCTTCCATCTCGACACCAATGCCCTCAGGATCCAAAGAAGCGATTTTGTTTACAAGAAGCATTACGATTTTGGAAAGGAGTGTACAATGGTAAATATCTCCCTTACCGTTTTCTGTACGCACCATGTTGGGATGGGTTTCCCTGCTTTTTATAAGTTCTTCTTTCTCTCTTATTCTTATCACTGAACCAAGCTGTCGTACTCCATTAGGGGTAAGTACATATTTCTTCTCCCTTGGCATAACCACTTCATAGTTATCGTAATAGGTATAGCTGCAATCTTTTACAAGCAGATCTTCAATTCTGTCAGGGTATATTGAGAAATACTGTTCCAGCAAATCATTGTTATATATCCAGTGATCTACCCAGTATCCTTCCTGAAAATCAGCCAGATCCTCCTTGGAGCTTATAGCAAGGACTTTATCCAAAAGTTCGGCATAACTGCCTTTCAAGAGTTCAACTTTTTTGTATTCCATGAATTCCAGGAAACTACCGGGAGTAAAGGCTTTACCCAGATAATCCTTAATTTCCGTTCTATGATCGGGCTTCACATATTCGTCCAGAAGCAGATCCAATCTTTGGCTGTCTTCAATATAGAATCTTGATCCTTTAAGGACGAGAGGATTAAATCCGTCCAACTGTATGAGATTGAAGAAAGTCTTTATATCGGTATCATTAATTTCGGGGAAGAATACAATGTCGTTTCTTCTGTTCTGGTTTACATCACGGAAATTCGCATTCCCCTGCGAATAATATGTTGAATCGACCTGGAAGAAATTGTACTCTCTTTCCAGATCTCCATGTTTTCTTGAATAAACATAGAAGGTATGTTTGCCCTCTCCAACCTGTACAGGATACCCGCCTCTCAGGAAATTATCGAGAAAACTCTGTCCTGCATACAAATCAAACTTTTTGGAATTGCTTACAGTAAACACAGGATTTTTGAGGCTCTCGATCAGATTGCGATTTTCTTCAATTTTATCGATAATATAAGTTTCGCTTATTTTAGATACGGCAAATTCTTTGACCATATCAAAATTACCTGCACTGCCTATAAGAGTATAAGAAACATGGGAATCCCTATTCTCGAGAACAAGGCTTCTGTATCCGAAACCACAGGGTGTTGTTCCTACTGTTACCTGTTCTTCCGGGAATTCAAATTCTTTTTCTATGAATTTTTCCGGATAAGCAAAATCATATTTTTCACCAAATACTTCATAAGGGTCCACAATAATAGGTGCGTAATATGTTTCTCCATTTTCGAAGCTTACATTTATGTAGAAATTTCCGCCTTCCAGGAATAAAGTTTCCGGAGTATCATAAGGAAGAACCTTAATTCTGTAGAACGGTATGGTTCTATAATTATCAACACCCATCCATGCCTGCCTTAAGTTACTCATTTCTTTCATGTCTATATTTGTGAGATAATAGGGGATTATGGCAGGAAGTCCGTCAATAATCTCAATCTCATATTTTTTGCCTGAGATATTGGTTACCTTTAAGCTTCTTATAAGACTTGCAATATTTTCACCGGGAAGAGTACAGTACATTACTTCTGTTTTAATACCAAGTTTTTCGTTAACTTCTTCTATTCTTACATCGTAAGATGTTATAATCATTTTTTGGGTTATATCTTCATCCCTGTCACTTAGATTATCCTGAAAAGGTTCATGATATATCACTTTTTGACTTTCCAGATCTTTTATCTTAAAAAATGTTCTGAAACCCTGAAGAGCTGTCTGCCTGTATGCCTTGTTCGCCGGTTGAAATTCCAAAATTGAATAATCCTTATTGTTTATACCGAAGGTTGAAATTAGCTGTCCTCTGTTTACATAATAAGTCCACAAAGGTTTTCCGTGAAGACCGGCTATAGCGGGCAAAAAACTTGCAAAAGGTTTGCATCGGTTATAATCCTCAATAACAAATTCGCCTTGGGAATTAAGATAATATTTTTGTTTTTTCATTCTAAACCTCCATAGAAATATATACTCAATTCTAAAAATTAACTTATTCGAGTTCTAAAGGAGGTCAAAACAAAGATGTCAGATACCTATTCAAATTTATGTTACTATACTCAAGAAGATGGCACAATTCAATTTATTTGCTTTAAGTTATAAAAATTTTATTATTTTACGCAAATTTTTTACTTAAAAAAGTATTAAGTCTTTAATTGTCACAAAAATTGTCACAAATAAAATCAATTTTACCCTTAATATAAACTATATCCATAAAAATTAGCAAACACAATAAAAAATATTTCAATTTGGTTTACAAATTTTCGTATTTCATTTTTATCTTTTCACAAAAAATCAGTAAATCACATAACTCCATGCTTGTACATAATATGTAAAAGAAACAAGCATGGAGGATCGCCTATGGATAATCTTAATTTGGTCACAATTTACACAGAAAACAACTGTAAAGGTGAAGCAATTGTCATACCGGTTATGCCAATAAGACCTCAACTTGCCAGGGCATATATACCATACCAGCTTTATGGCAAAATACATTCACCTCAGGAAGCTCTTAAAAAAGGAACTGTTTTCCCAGAGCTTGTAAGATAATGCAACCGCCAATTAATATCCTATAACTGAAGTATGGAGGTGTTTGGATATGGATGAACGCAATACCCTATTAGAGCAGATTATGGCTTATGACTTCGTTCTCATTGATTTAGGACTTTACCTTAATACACATCCGTCAGACAGAAATGCACTGCGGGACTATAAAATGGCATTGGAGCATTCAGAAAAATTGAGACAACAATATCAGTCAAAATATGGGCCCTTAACAATTCGTTCACTGCCTGACCCAAACTGCTGGCAGTGGGTCAACGATCCGTGGCCATGGAATAAGGAGGCATGAATATGTGGTTTTATGAGAAAAGGACTGAATACCCAATCAGAATTAAAAGACCTGATCCAAGAATGGCAATGAATATCCTCACACAGTACGGGGGACCTAACGGCGAACTTGCCGCATCTTTAAGATATCTAAGTCAAAGATTTTCCATGCCAACAAAAGAAGCAAAAGCAGTTCTCAACGATATTGGTACTGAAGAACTGGCGCATTTGGAGATGATAGGCACAATGGTTCATCAGTTGATGGACGGTGTAACACCTGAGGAATTAAAAAAACTTCATGTAGATTCACTCTACGCGGTACATGGTAAAGCTGTCTATCCTTCAGACTCCAATGGTGTACCCTTCACAGCAGCATATATAGAATCAATGCAGGACCCCATAGCCAATTTAAACGAGAACCTTGCAGCCGAAGAAAAAGCCAGGGCTACATATGATTATCTTCTCCGCCTTACCGATGATCCGGATGTAATCGATCCGCTGAGATTTTTAAGAGAACGTGAAGTCGTTCACTATCAGCGTTTTGGTGAGGCACTCCGGATAGTGCAGGAAGAAATGAGCCGGAAAAAGTTTTATTAATATCGTAAAGACCATCCGTAATTCATATTCCCTAATATATAATAAACTTAGCTAAGGATTTATACTGCCTTAGCTTTTTTCTTTAATACTTTTATCCAACATTTCAGCTTCGGCTTAAATTATTGTCAACATCCGCTTTAATACCTGAAAATTTTATGCAAAACATTCTGTATAAAGTTTTCAAATAGTAGAAAAATATAATCGAATTCAGGTTAGGGAAGTGAATAGTTTGAATGAAGGCCTTGTTGTAGCAATAAGGGCGATCATCGGATTTTTTTCATTATTAATTTTCACAAGGGTAATTGGCAAGGAACAAATAAGTCAGCTCAATTTTTTCGATTATGTGTTAGGCATAACTATAGGCTCTATAGCCGCCACCGTTACAACTGATTTATCCAGCCGGGCATGGCCACATTGGGTGGGACTTCTGGTATGGGCAGTGCTGGGCTATCTTATGGAGATTATTACTCTCAAATCACGAAACGCTGCCAAGTACCTGGAGGGAGAGCCTGCTATTATCATAAAGGACGGCAAAATAATGGAAAAGGCACTCAAACAGGAGAAATACAGAGTTTCTGATATTCTGTCCTTGCTGAGAAACGAAGGAATCTTTGATATTAACGAAGTACGTTATGCAATAATTGAACCCAATGGCAGGCTGTCTGTTATGAAAAAACCGGAATATCAGCCATTAACACCAAAGGATATGAACATACAGGTCGCTGATCAGAGCCTGAGTGCAGTAGTAATCTATGACGGCAGAGTTGTCGAGGAAAGCCTTTCGCTTATAAAACAGGACAAGACATGGCTCATGGAACAACTTAGCAAAAGAGGAATTAAAAAAATTTCCGAGGTATTTTTAGCCACAATTGATTCGTCTGGGAAATTTTATATAGACAAGTATGACGACCAGTCGTCTTAACTCTGGATTTATTCTGGTTTGGAGGGGATTAGATATCAAGAAGATCATTAAATTTTTATTGCCTGTATTGACTATAATAATATTTATTCTTGTTATGCAAAGTGGATCCTGGCTAAAAAAACCCATCGGCGACGAATATGATTTTTCGGAACTGGTCCATGATATTATTGAGAATGTTAATAACGGGCAGTGGGATAAAGTAAAAGAAAAATCAGATGACCTTGAAAATACGTGGAGAAGAATTTTAGTCAGGGTACAATTCAGTTCGGAAAGAGATGAAATAAATTTCATTAACACTGCGCTGTCAAGATTAAAAGGGGCAATAATGGCTGAAGACAAGACAAGCGCGCTGCTTGAACTAAATGAAGCCCTCAACCATTATAACCAGTTATCAAAATGATTTTATTTAATAAGACAAGTCCTTTCCATTGGTAGCTATTACTTTCTTGTACCAATGCCCGGAATCCTTTATAATACGTTCCTGGCTTTCATAATCGATATAAACCAGGCCAAATCTCTTTTCATATCCTTGAGCCCATTCCAGATTATCCATAATGGACCATACGAAGTAGCCTTCTACCTTAACCCCTTCACTGACAGCCCTACCAAGCTGCTTTATATATCTTGACAGAAAATCTATCCTTCCCGGATCATGAACTTTTCCATCTTCCATCACCCAGTCTTTAAGGGCAACACCGTTCTCTGTAACGATAATCGGTTTTTTATATCTTTCATAAAAGAATTTCGGTCCCCAATACAGAGCTTCAGGAGTCACTGGCCAATTCATATCTGTCTTGGGTGAACCGACAGGAGCCTTTCCTACCACTATTTCACCGTCTATTTCTTCAACAGGGATGCCATGATAAATATTGCAGCCAAAAAAGTCCAGGGGGTATGAGATAATTTGCATGTCATCTTCACTTATTTCCGGCATATATTTTTCATATTTCTTAACACCGTCTTCCGGATACTTTCCAAAGAAGACAGGATCCATCCACCATGCATCAGTCCATAGAGAATCATCATTTTTTTCAAACATAAGTTTTTTTGCAAATTCGATTTCTTTGCTTGTCCCGTTTTTTGGATAGAACGTGGTTCCAACAGGAGCATACCCCACTTTTGCCTTACTGTCCACATCCTTAATGGCTCTTGCTGCAAGACCATGGGCCAGAAGCGAGTTATGCATTGCCTGAAGCACGGCTCTCATAGGCAGCTTAAGCGCAGGAGCGTGACTGCCGTCCTGATGACCCAGTATGATAAAGCACTGAGGCTCATTGATGGTTATCCAGTATTTAATTCTATCCACGAAACGCTCAGCTACAAGATTTGCATATTCTTCAAACCATTTAGGGCTGTCAGGATTTAGCCATCCTCCTTTAAGAAACAGTTCCCAGGGATAATCCCAGTGAAAAAGGGTAACAAAAGGCTCAATGTTATTTTCAAGCAGACTCTCTATTAATCGGTCATAGAAATCAAGACCTTTTTGATTAATCCTTCCCGTACCCTCCGGAAATATTCTCGGCCAGGATAATGAAAGCCTGTATGCTTTAAGGCCGATCTCCCTCATTATTTGTACGTCTTTTTCATACCTGTTGTAATGGTCGCATGCAATGTTTCCGGTTTGACCTTCATAAACAAAATCAGTTTCATTGGAAACCACATCCCAGACCGACAACCCTTTGCCATCCTCTTTCCAGGCACCTTCAATCTGATATGATGCTGCAGCAGCACCCCAGTAAAAATTTTTTGGAAACATCAGCTGTTACCCCCTATTCAAAAATATGTGGCTTACCAGTAATTTACTATACAAACCTTTTTTTTTCAATAGTATTCCCCCATATATATTTTTGCATAGAATAATCCCGGCACCTTTTGCATAAAAAGGTTCTATAATTAATGTCGGGGTGCCGAAGAAAAATTTGCGTTTGAATTCAGAAACGTTGAAAGATTTCAAAACCGGATCCTCCATGCTGTAGCTTAACATTGCTCATTAAAATGAAACTGGCAGACAATCTTAATGATTATCTGCCAGAAATAAATTTCAATTTTATTTTACTTGTTCCACCCCAACAATTGACGCATAACTTTTTAAACTATATTCTTTTAGTCTGATTACTTGTTTTTCAAGTTGAACCACGCATCAAGTCCAGGGTATTTAGCAACGTCACCAAGCTCTTCTTCGATTCTCAGAAGCTGGTTGTACTTAGCAACACGGTCTGTTCTTGAAGGAGCACCTGTCTTAATCTGTCCGGAATTTGTTGCAACTGCTATATCAGCAATGGTAGCATCTTCTGTTTCACCTGATCTGTGGGATGTTACTGCTGTATATCCTGCACGGTTGGCCATTTCAATGGCTTCAAGTGTCTCTGTAAGAGTACCAATCTGGTTAACCTTGATGAGAATTGAGTTTGCAACTCCCATATCGATACCCTTCTTCAGACGCTCAGTGTTGGTAACAAAGAGGTCGTCGCCAACAAGCTGAACTTTATCTCCGAGTTTTTCTGTAAGGAGCTTCCATGCCTCCCAGTCTTCCTCTGCAACACCGTCTTCAATGGAGATAATGGGGTACTTGCTGCACATTTCTTCCCAGTAAGCCACCATTTCTTCCTTGGTCATCCATTTATCTATCTTCCACCAGTAGTACATGCCTTCCTTACCTTTTGCCTTTGCTTCCTCATACATTTCGGTTGCAGCAGCGTCAATGGCTATTCTGAATTGATCTCCGGGTTTAAAGCCAGCTTTTTCAATAGCTTCGATAATCACCTGAATAGCTTCTTCGTCAGATTTCAGGTTAGGTGCGAATCCACCTTCGTCTCCTACTGCTGTAGAGTATCCTTTGCTCTTTAGAACACTCTTCAGGTTGTGGAACACTTCAGCACACCACTGTAAAGCCTGAGAGAAACTTTCAGCGCCAACAGGCATGACCATGAATTCCTGAATTGTAACTGAGTTATCTGCATGCTGACCGCCGTTGATGATGTTCATCATTGGAACAGGAAGTGTCTTGGCATTAGTTCCGCCAATATACTGGTAAAGTGAAAGACCAAGCGCTTCTGCTGCAGCCTTGGCTACTGCCAATGAAACTCCAAGGATAGCGTTTGCACCTAATTTGCCTTTGTTAGGAGTTCCGTCGAGTTCTATCATGGTTTTGTCTATGAGAACCTGGTCAAGAACATTCATACCGATGATTTCAGGAGCAATAATTTCATTTACATTTTCAACAGCTTTAAGAACACCCTTGCCGAGGTAACGGGACTTATCTCCATCACGCAGTTCAACAGCTTCGAAAGCACCTGTGGATGCCCCTGAAGGAACAGCTGCACGACCTACAAAACCGCCTTCTACAAATACTTCAACCTCAACCGTCGGATTTCCGCGGGAGTCAATAATTTCTCTGGCAATCACATTTTCAATCTCAAGATATTGTTTCATATGGTAAACTCCTTTCCTTCGCTCGTTAAATTTATAACCATATTATAGAATACATTAAGTGTTTTAAAAAGTAAAGAAGCTGTTTACCGTTAAGTATTCTTGACATAAAAACCTCGCTCTATACTTTAAGTATTGGAGATACCTTTTTATATGTAATAAAAGTTAAGAGTGAAATTATAACCACCTTTATAGCATTGAAAGGGATTACTCCAAACAAAATGAGTGTTTTCAAATCAATAATACCACTGTTTTTCTGAGCGCTTGTCTGTACAATGCTTTGCAGTGATTTATCGAAAGTAGTGCCGAACTGTTCTGCAAAAATCTTAACATATAGCGGAATAAGAACCAAGTAGTTCATAAAGGCAGCGACAACCACCATACTGATTGAACCTGCAATCAACCCGATTATTGCTGTTTTTATATTCTTGTTTCTACTATAAATTATAGCAGCGGGAACAACGTAGGCACAACCGACTATAAAGTTTGCCAGTTCACCAATACCGCCGGTTATTGTAAATGCTACATGTACCAGATTTTTGACAAGTTCGATTAGAACACCTGCCAGGGGCCCCAGTGCAAAAGCTCCAAGCATAACAATAAGTTCACTTAAATCAAGCTTCAGAAATGGCGGCATAAAAGGGATTGGTGTTTCGATAAACATTATGACTGTCGCTAAGGCAGAAAGAATTGCAACCTTTGCAATATACCTGGTCTTTGTGTTTTCCATAAAATACTCCCTCCAAAATATGATTTCTTGTTTTCGGAGATTTTATAGAATAAAAAATCCCCGAAGCATAAAATTCTTCAGGGAAATGGACACAAAAAAAGCACTATCTTCTCCCATCCAGACTATACTGTCGGCTCCGGAATCTCACCGGATCAGCTAAAAAGCTCGCGGGCTAATGGCAAAAGCCACATCACCGCCGGTCGGGAATTTCACCCTGCCCTGAAGATTTTTACAATATTAAATTTTAACTTAATTATAGGTACATCTGCTGCTGTTGTCAATATCCATAATATGTTATAAACGACCCGAAAATGCCTGAAATTTATCTGTGATATTTTTTCTGTGTCGCATTGAGTTTTAAGTCCTTCGGGCCGGGGAAATGAAAAAACAAAAGCTTTAGCTTTTTCAATAGATTTTCAGAGCAAAAGCAGGGCAAACACTTGAACAATACCCGCAAAGCACACATTTTTCAGTGTTAATTTCTATTTCTTCGTCCAGTGAAATAGCCCCCTGCTTACACCTCTGGACACAGGCTCCGCACTTTTCACACCAGAAATCAACATGCAGCGATTTTCTGTTTTGAGGATTATAACCTGTCACTTTGTTAAGACCGTTTTCAAGATCATTAAAAAGCTCCACATTCATCCGCACTTCTTCAATACTTTGCATTCCTATTGCAATGGAGTGAATAAATGGAATGGATGTAACAAACTCGAGGCATTCCCTGAAAGAATGAAGTAAGTTTCCTCCGCCAAACGGCTTCATTCCATAAATACCTTTGCCTGCACGGCTGGCATCTTTTATGGCATCGAGCATCTCGTCCATTGTTCCGTCGCATATACCAAGACCTGCTTTGTTTGTAATAGGATGGATTACATCTATTTCTAAAATTTTAGCGGCTGCTCTTACTGCAGCAATGTGATGAGTGGAAATACCGACGGCACCAATAATCCCCTGTTCTTTCAGATCAAGATAGTATTCGAAAGCTTCCCAGTGGCCTCTGATAGTATTTTCGCTTTCCTGTTCATGCATAAGCCACATGTCTATTTTATCAAGTTTAAGCTCAGTAAGAGCCCTGTCTACAGTTTTTTTTGCTCCTTCCTTGTCATAGGCGTATGATTTTGATGCAATTACCGGTCGTATCCCTGTTATATCAATGGCTCTTCGTATGTGTTTATATGTGTCATATAAATCAGCTGTATCAATGAAGTTTACACCTTGTTTCAGAGCCTCTGCAATAACTTCTCCGCCTTCCTCGACACTTAAGTTTTTTTGAAGCGGGCCTATGACCAGACCTCCAAAGCACAATCTTGAAACTTTTAATCCTGTACTGCCTAACTCAATATATTCCAATATGTTTCCCCTCACTGATAAAAATTTATTTTAATTTTTAAATTTAATAAAAAAGAGAGAGCTAATAAAACCGGTATATAATTATTCAAATGTATTTTTTCTGCATTTCTCAGCAAAATTTATAGCAGCAATAAAGCCCGAGTATTCCGGGCTTCTTAAGTAAAAATTTAATTAATATTTTGACAATATGAGTATAAAAGTTATTTTATATAATACCTTACAAGTTCTTCAATAATCTCATCACGTTCAAGTCTTCTTATGAGACTTCTGGCATTTTTATGGCTGGTGATATAGGTTGGGTCCCCTGACATGATATACCCTACCAACTGACTTATTGGATTATAACCTTTTTCAGTAAGTGCTTCATAAACCTTCAGAATAACTTCACGGGTTTGATTAGTATTTTCGTTATTAAAATCAAACTTCATAGTTCCGGAATTCATCACGTCTTCACCCGCCTCTCTACCTGACATATCAGGATTTATACCAATCCCAATGCCTTCAGATTTCCAAAATCAATTATCACTATATTAATACATACAACATTATAAATCAAGTTATAACATAAACTTTGATTTCCAATTACACATAACTATAATGCCACTGCCCTCACTCTTCCGTTTTCAATATTATCCAATCTGACATTTATTATTTCTCCCACATTCTCACTGTCAAACTCGACAATTACAGGGATATAGTTAGGTGTGTGACCTTCCAGGTCATTACAGCCCTCAGCAACCGGCTGCTCCAGCAAAACCGGCATCTCGCGTCCTATGAACTTTGTCATGACATCCTTTTGCATTGCTTCGGCCAGATTTATCATAACTCTGCTTCTTTCCTCCTTTATTTTACCATCTACCTGATGTGGATATCTGGCTGCAGGAGTACCTTTTCTGGGCGAATATTTAAATACATGCATTCTTAAAAAGCCCATTTCCTTACAGAATTCATATGACTGTTGAAACTCCTCATCTGTCTC
The DNA here is from genome assembly GCA_012521615.1 of Clostridiaceae bacterium. GTDB lineage: Bacteria > Bacillota > Clostridia > DSM-8532 > DSM-8532 > DTU059. The sequence continues at coordinate 33,938 of JAAYMA010000016.1, forward strand.
GCCGGGAAAGCCCACCATAACGTCGGTGGTAATTGTTACATCCTCAACCTTTTCTTTAAGCATATTGACAATATTTCTGTAATCCTGAGTTGTATATCTCCGGTTCATCCTTTTTAAAGTACTGTCACAACCGCTCTGTAGGGATATATGAAAATGAGGACATAATTTGGGCAGATTTTTAATATGGTCTATAAAATCAGAGGTCAGAAACATGGGCTCAAGTGAACCCAGGCGAATTCTTTCGATTCCTTCAACATTATGCAGCTCTTCTATAAGCTGAGCCAGACCCACACCTTCTTTCTTTCCGTAAGATGTCAGGTGTATGCCGGTTAATACTACCTCCCCAAATCCCCTTGCTACCAAATTTTTTGCTTCCCTCAGAACGTCGTCCATTTTTCTGCTTCTTACAGGTCCTCTGGCATATGGAATTATGCAGTAGGAACAAAACTGGTCGCAGCCATCCTGCACTTTTATAAATGCTCTGGTATGATCTTCATAGGTTTCAATCGGAAGTTCTTCAAATTCACAAAGTGCTCGTCTTTCATGAACATATTTTTGCTGTTTTGCTGAAACCTTATTCTTTTCTACAAGCTCAACAATGTTGTGCTTTAAATTATTTCCGACCACCAGATTTACACCCTCGATTTTTGCGGCTTCATCAGGTGAAACCTGAGCAAAACAGCCAACTGCTGCAATAACTGCATTGGGGTTTAGTTTATGAGCCTTCCGCAGCATTTGTCTGGATTTTCTGTCGCCCGTATTGGTCACTGTACAAGTATTAACTATATAAACGTCAGCATATTCGTTTTCGCTTACAATTTCATAACCTGCATCCCTGAAAAGCTTTTTCATTCCTTCAGTTTCAGCCGTATTTACTTTACAACCCAGTGTAATAAACGCAACTTTTTTTGTATTCTCCATTAGCCTCACTTCCCAAAAGTCACAATAATTACAGTTAAACTCTTTGCACTTTGCTTATTGACTACGGATTATTATGGTAATAGACTATTAGTAATACTGATGTTTACTAACAATCCGAAAGGCGGTGCAATATAACTGTGAAAACATTTAATATTTTACTCAAATCTATCAACGATGTGAAGGATTTTGTAAATATTGTCAATAAGTATGATTTCGATGTTGATCTTACATCTGGAAGATACATTGTGGATGCAAAATCCATCATGGGTATTTTCAGCCTCGACCTTTCCAAGCCTATCAAGGTAGAAGTCCATAGTGACAGTGCTGATGATTTCATCAATGAAATCAAATCTTTCATCGTTGATTAAAATCCAAATAGTAATACTAAGCTCACCTGGGGTGGGCTTTATTACTATTGCGCTATAAAACTTGTGTATTAATTATACACTATATAAATATTAAAATACTCAGTCAAACTCACAAATAACTTTAAGGTATTTATAAAAATTTTCAATTACTGTTTTAAAAGATATACAATTTTTGAAATATGTTCAACATTGGATATTATAGCAGGAACATTTTCACAATATTAATGTATCAGTCAGATGTCTTCAGAAAATGCATTAAGCCTCTGCAAAATACTATATAAAATCGCTGTCTTTTGTCTTTCGATTCTGTTAAAAAATTAACTTATACCAAAGGTCTTGCGCATCTTTCACATATGGAATATAATTAATTTGTAATGTATACAATATACATTATACAGTGCACAAATATATGGATTCAGATTTTAAATTCTTCCAATTTAAAATCATTACAATGTTATTTATAAAATATCAGGGGGTAAAAATGAGAGATAAATTTATAAATGGTAAATGGAACACAGAAATCGATGTACGAGATTTCATACAAAAAAATTATACTCCTTATGACGGTGATGAAAGTTTTCTGACTTCTCCGACTGAGAAAACAGTTCAGTTATGGAACAAAGTCAAAAATCTGATGGAAGAAGAGCGGAAAAATGGCGGCGTTCTGGACATAGACACCCGCACCATTTCCACTATCACTTCCCATAAACCCGGTTATATCGATAAGGAGCTTGAAGAAATAGTAGGACTTCAGACCGATGAACCGTTAAAAAGGGCAATAATGCCTTTTGGCGGTATCAGAATGGTAAGAAGTGCATTAAAAGCATATGACAGGGAGATGGATCCCGAAGTAGAGAATGTATTTAAGTACAGAAAAACTCACAACGATGGTGTATTTGATGCATATACCACAGAAATGAGAAAGGCAAGACATACAGGAATAATCACCGGACTTCCCGATGCCTATGGAAGAGGAAGAATAATTGGGGATTACAGAAGAGTTCCTCTTTACGGTGTTGATTTCCTGATTGAGAAAAAGAAAGAAGCTAAAGAAAATTATGTTTTCGATATTATGGATTCAGCTGTTATAAGACAGCGGGAAGAGCTCAGTGAACAGATAAAGGCTCTTGAAGAATTGAAAGAAATGGCAGCAAGCTATGGCTTTGATATAGGAAGACCTGCTACTGACACAAAGGAAGCTATACAATGGCTGTATTTTGCCTACCTTGCTGCAGTAAAGGAACAAAACGGAGCAGCAATGAGCCTTGGCAGAGTTTCTACTTTCCTTGATATTTATGCAGAAAAGGATTTGGATTCCGGCAGATATACAGAAGAACAAATTCAGGAATTTGTAGATCACTTTGTTATGAAGCTCAGAATAGTGAGATTTTTAAGGACACCAGCATATGATGCACTGTTTTCAGGGGACCCGACCTGGATTACAGAAGCCCTTGCAGGAATAGGTCTTGACGGCAGACACATGGTTACAAAGATGTCCTTTAGATTTCTGCATACGCTCACCAATCTCGGACCGGCACCTGAACCTAATATGACAGTATTATGGTCTCCCAGACTTCCTGAGAATTTCAAGAAATTCTGTGCAAGACTTTCTGTGGAAACTTCCTCAATTCAATATGAGAATGATGAACTTATGAGGGAAAAATTCGGAGATGACTATGGAATTGCCTGCTGTGTATCGGCCATGAGAATTGGAAAACAGATGCAGTTCTTCGGAGCAAGGGCAAACCTTGCCAAAGCCCTTCTGTATGCAATAAATGGCGGAAAGGATGAAATATCCGGCGAACAGGTCGGGCCTATGTTGGCACCAATTACTTCCGATTACCTTGATTATGATGAGGTAATGGAAAGATTTGATAAAACTCTGGACTGGCTTGCAAAATTATATATCAATACACTGAATATTATTCACTATATGCATGATAAATACTGCTATGAAAGAATTGAAATGGCTTTGCATGATGAGGAAATATTAAGGACAATGGCCTGTGGAATTGCAGGTCTTTCGGTAGTGGCAGATTCACTGTCAGCAATAAAATATGCGAAAGTCAAACCTGTAAGAAACGAAGATGGACTTATTGTAAACTACGAAGCAGAAGGCGATTTCCCCAAATTCGGTAATAACGATCCGAGAGTAGACGAAATAGCAACAGAACTTGTAAGAAACTTTATGTCCAAATTAAGCAAGCATAAAACATACAGAAACAGCAAACCTACCATGTCCATACTGACCATAACCTCCAATGTTGTATACGGAAAGAAAACCGGAGACACCCCTGACGGAAGAAAGAAAGGTGAACCCTTTGCACCCGGCGCAAACCCGATGCACAAGAGAGACACCAAGGGATGCATTGCTTCCATGGCTTCAGTTGCAAAACTGCCTTATGACTGCAGTGAAGACGGAATATCCTATACATTTTCCATTGTCCCACATGCTTTGGGCAAAACAGAAAAAGAACAGACAGAAAACCTTGCCGGACTGCTGGATGGATATTTCAACGAAGGCGGTCACCATATAAACGTGAATGTATTGAACAAGGAAGTGCTTCTGGACGCCATGGATCACCCCGAAAAATATCCTCAGCTTACTATCAGAGTATCGGGATATGCTGTTAACTTCATTAAGCTTACAAGAGAACAGCAGTTGGATGTAATAAACAGAACATTCCACGAGAGATTCTAATTAAATTACATGTATCAGAAAGGAGAGTGGCAAAATGGAAGGTTATATACATTCAATTGAAACTTGTGGAACCCTTGACGGTCCGGGCATAAGATATGTGATTTTTTTCCAGGGATGTCCGCTGAGATGTAAATTTTGCCACAACCCTGACACATGGAAGGTTAACTGTGGAAAAAAATATACTACTTCAAATGTTGTTGAAGATATACTGAAATACAAAAACTTTATCAAAAGCGGCGGCGTAACCCTTTCAGGTGGCGAACCTCTTCTGCAGGCAGATTTTGCTGCCGAAATCTTAAGACTGTGTAAAAAACACAGAATTCACACGGCTGTTGATACATCAGGGGCAATTCCTTTAAATTCCTGCAAGCATGCTGTTGACGAAGCTGACCTTATAATGCTGGACATCAAATCCATTGACACTTATAAATGCAGGAATCTGACCGGAAAAGGCAACGAAGACGCGTTAAAACTCCTGGATTACCTTGAACATACAGGAAAAGAAGCTTGGATAAGGCATGTAGTTGTTCCTGGTATTACCGAAGATTATGACGATATAGAAGAAATGGCCAAATACCTCTCCAAATATAAAGTCATCAGCCGTGTTGAGATTTTGCCTTTTCATAAAATGGGCGAATATAAATGGAAAGAGCTAAATTTGAAATACGAGCTGGAAGATACTTTGCCTCCTGAAAAAGAATCCATAGAAAAAATAAAAAATATAGTAAGAAAATATAATCTGGAAGTAGTTTAGGACAAACCGTCTAATCATGAGGATTAGACGGTTTATTTATTCCGAATTTCTTTGTTAAAGCAAAAAATATCAAGGGCTGAAAGTTGTTAGTCCTTGATATTTCCTGGAGCTGGTGATGCGACTCGAACGCACGACCTGCTGATTACGAATCAGCTGCACTACCGACTGTGCTACACCAGCATAATATATTAAAACGAATATAAGGCATGTAATCTTACATGCCTTAATATTTTACAATCTCATGTTATATGTGTCAACAAGTTATGTATTTATCTAAACCCTTTTCGTTTAAGGAATGTCGGTATTTCTGGCCCATCCATGTCGTCATCTTCAAAGAAGAAAGGCTTCTTAACTGTATCCTGAGCTTTCTTATCTTCCATTGATAGCAGATGAGGAGGACGTTTGGGTTCGGCACCTTTCTCAAATCCTGTGGCAATAACAGTAATGACAAGTTCGTCGTTTAAGTTTTCGTCTATAACAGCACCAAATATAATGGTCGCATCCGGATCTGCCGCATTCTGAATAAGTTCTGCGGCCGTATTTACTTCCATCAATCCGAGGTCGGATCCGCCGGTAATATTCAGAAGCACGCCTTTTGCACCATCAATTGTAGTTTCCAGCAGCGGGCTTGAGATAGCCTGCTGAGCAGCTTCCTCGGCCTTATTCTCACCGCTTCCACGACCAATACCCATATGGGCAAGTCCTGTATCAAGCATGATGGTCTTGACATCGGCGAAATCAAGATTTATCAGTCCGGGAACCGCTATCAGATCGGATATACCCTGAACGCCCTGACGCAATACATCATCAGCAAGCTCGAAAGCCTTAAGAAGCGGCATCTTTTTATCACCAATCTGTAAGAGCCTGTCATTTGGAATTGTAACTAAGGTATCAACCACTTCTTTTAAGTTTGCAATACCTTTTTCAGCGTGCTGCATACGCTTTCTGCCTTCAAAAAGGAAAGGCTTTGTAACCACACCAACAGTTAAGATTCCCATTTCCTTGGCTATTTGTGCAATGACAGGTGCGGCACCTGTACCTGTACCACCGCCCATGCCTGCAGTTATAAATACCATATCGGCATCTTTAATAGCCATGGCGATTTCATCCCGGCTTTCGTTTGCAGCCTTCTCGCCTATTTCTGGATTGGCTCCTGCACCAAGACCTCTTGTCAGTTTATCACCAATCTGTATTTTTGTATTAGCCTGTGAAAGGAATAATGCTTGTTTATCAGTATTTACCGCAATAAAATCCACACCACGGAGACCTGCTGTGATCATTCTGTTTACTGCGTTGTTACCGCCACCGCCAACACCGACAACCTTTATCCGGGCAAAATTTTCCATATCAATATCGAACTCCAACACTTTAGTATCCTCCTTACCAAGTTATCTTCAGTACGTGTAGAACACCACATTATAGAAAAAATACTATCAATTATAATTATATTACAATCATATATAAAAGCAATATTTTCTTTGGGAAAACAGTAATAATACCCCAATATCTTGAGGATAAAACAAGAAAATATCTAAACCTGGCAGTATATATAGTGGTCTTTATATATTCTCAGTTGTAATCTTTAATTTTAAGAGCCTTACGTCTGATATTGCCGAAATTGACAAAGATGCGGTTACCGAAAGCAAATATAGCTGCCAGATGGATCTGTATACCCAGTTTATCCCCAACATACGCCAAAAACGCAGCCAGAATTGAGTTACCAAAAAATCCAGTAAGAAATATCTTAATATTAAATTTTCCGTCAAGAGAGGCCGATAACCCTCCCAATACAGAGTCCAGCGCCGCTAAAATAGCAACTGCTGCATAATTGGAATATTCACGGGGTATGTGATAAGGAATAAATATTCCTATAATCAGCCCCACTATAAGTCCCAATAATGGTACCATAAAGCTCCTCCTCTTTAAAGGTATTTATTCTGGAATAAAACTCGGATTTTGTCCTTCTGCAAATACAATTCTTCCGGTCTCCTTTGAATTCAATTTCTTAAAAAATATTTCCTTGGTAAAATCTATTGTATACTGAAGCTTGTCCATTGGGTTGAAACGGACCATCACCCTGTTATCCAGCGATAAAATGGCATTGTTTTTATCGACCATATCAACCCAATCCAAAACTTCAGACAATTTCAATTGTGAGTTTTTATCAGATTCATTTACAGCTTCCAAAATCTCAACAGCTATTCGGACCAGGTCAGTATCTGTATCTTCAAGCTGGTTACCTATTGAATATTTTAAAAATTCAATCCCCCGTATTTCCTTGAGATCACCTTCAGGACACCTGTCTGTCACCTCAAGAACAAAAGCTTCTTTGTCTACAATAAGAAAATTGTCCAGATACTTAATATATGCTTCAGGTTTTCTTTCCTGAACCTCTATTAAAACCCCGTCCGGAAATATCAGACTTACCCTGCTGTTTTTTATATACGGAAGCCTTTCAATGTTCTTTTCGTTGTCTGTAAGCCTCAGTTCAAATATGGATTCAACGTTCAGTCTGAGTTTTTTAAAACCGTTTTCACCCATTAATATGCCTGAGGCCTGAATTATTTCGTCCTGTGAATATTTAGTATTTCCTTTTACTTTAATAAAGGATATATTGAACATCGGTGTGTATAATATCACCAATGAAACTGCCATCAACAGTATTAAAGTAAAAAGAAATACCCATCTTTTTTTTATCCGCCTGCTTTTAGATTTCATCTCCAGCACCGCTATCCAAACTGCTTATCAAGTTAATTTAATTATATCAGACTGCTTTTAACCTTCAACTCTTCTGATATTTGCTCCTACTTTTTGTAAAGCTTCCTCAATACGTTCATAACCTCTGTCTATATAATTGACACCTGAGATTTTTGTTTCACCCTCGGCCGATAATCCGGCAATTATCAGTGCTGCTCCTCCTCTTAAATCCCTTGCTTCAACTTCTGCACCTTTAAGTTTATCCACACCGCGTATAATTGCTGCTCTTCCCTGAACACTTATGTCTGCACCAAGTTTCAGAAGCTGTTCTGTATACCTGAACCTGTTTTCAAATACTGTCTCAACTACCACACTTGTACCTGAGCATTTGCTTAAAAGAGACACTATCTGAGGTTGCATATCTGTGGGAAATCCCGGATAAGGGGAAGTTCTTATAAGATCAAGGGCCTTTAATTTCCCGGGAGTCTCTAAAGTAACAACTCCGCCCTGATAATTTTTCACAATACATCCAATCCGCTTAAGACAATATATAATTGATCCTATATGGTCGTACTCAACACCTGTTATAACCAGGTTTCCGCCTGTAGCTGCAGCTGCTGCAAGATAAGTTCCCGCAACTATTCTGTCAGGTATAATTCTGTGTACAACCTCGCATTTTATGTCTTTCATCCCCTTGATCTTAATAACGCCTGTGCCTGCACCGGAGACCTTTACACCCATTTTCTTCATAAATTCCTGCAAATCCTCTATTTCAGGTTCTTTTGCAGCATTCCGGATAATAGTCTCTCCTTCTGCAAATGTTGCAGCCAGCATAATATTCTCGGTTGCACCAACACTGGGGTAATCAAGCAGAATTTCACAGCCCTGAAGTTTTGAAGCAGTCACTTTAAGCATTCCCTGATTGATGCCGTCCACCACGGCTCCCATTTGCTCCAAAGCCTTTATATGCATATCAATTGGCCGCATCCCGATTTCACAGCCTCCGGGATAACTCACCAACACTTCACCGCACCTGGCAAGAACAGCACCCAAAATAATTATCGAAGACCTCATTCGTTTGGCTAATAACTCCGGAATCTCTGAACTTGTCAAATTACTTGCATCAATTTCAATCCGGTTTCCTTCCCATTTGTACTTACAACCTAAAGCAGTAAGTATTTCAAGCATAGTCAAGACATCGTCCAATTCCGGGCAATTCTCAAGAATGCTGGTACCTTTGTTCAAGAGTGTGGCGGCAAGAACGGGTAACACTGCATTTTTAGCCCCTGGAATTTCTATAATGCCGCTAAGTCTTGAACCTCCGGCAATTATGAGATTGCTCACGCAAAACACCCCCGGAAGCAAATATTGAACACACTTTATAATATGCTTCCGGTAAAATCATGTTACAAGCGGCTTGTCAGCTATGTTACAAGGACTTGCTCCTCATTATTTCCTTCAGCAAAGAATAGATCCGGGCCGCTGAATCCTTTATGCCTAATTTCTTTGCATTAATGTGCATCTTGTGGCGCAGATCCTTGTCAGAAATAAGTTTATTAATCTGCCCATAAAGAATGTCAGGATTTAATTGATCTTCAAGGATAACTACTGCCGCTCCCCTTTGTTCCAGGGCACGGGCATTGTATTCCTGGTGATTCTCTGCCACATAGGGAGACGGTATGATTATGGAAGGAAGACCCAATGCTGAAATTTCACTTACAGTAATTGCTCCGCCCCGGCATACAACTACATCCGAGCTTGCAAGAACCTCGACCATATTGTAAATATACGGCTCAATTCTGATGGTGGGCGGAAGCTTAACCTTAATTTTGTTCATCACTTCATCATAATGCTTCATGCCGGTGGATAAAATCAGATGATATGGCATGTCATTACAATGACTGTTTATCATATCGGCCACACATTCATTAATTCTTTCTGCACCCAGACTTCCACCAAAAATTACTACCAGCGGCACATTATCAGGAATACTCAGTCTGCTTCTTGCAGTTTTCCTGTCCAGTTCAAAAACTTCTTTTCTTATTGGATTTCCGGTCAGAGTAATTTTAGCTTTTGCTTTAAATCTTTTTCTCGATTCTTCAAAACTTATGGCAACTGCGTCCACATACCTGGCCAAAATTTTGTTTGTCACACCGGGAAAAGCATTTTGTTCATGAATTATGGTGGGAATTTTTTTAAGGGCAGCAGAAAAAACAACCGGGCCACAGACATATCCCCCGGTTCCTATAACAGCATCAGGTTTGAATTCATTAATTATTTTCATTATTCTGCCGAAGCTTTTAAACAACTTAAACATAGTTTTAAAAGTATCAAACGATAATTTGCGTTTGAATCCCCTTACATCTATAAACTTTATATCATAACCTTCCCTTGGAACCAGTTTACTTTCAAGACCGTGCCTGGTTCCAACAAAAAGTATTTCGGCATCCGGCTCCTTAGCCTTTATTTCCTTTGCAATTGCTAAACCGGGGTATATATGTCCACCTGTTCCGCCGCCTGAAATAATATATTTCATTGTTTAAAAACACCTGCTTTCACTTATGAAAATTCTCGCCTGACATAAGTTCGGCTGCGAGCTACCGGCATTCTTGCCACATTTGTTGTAGCGCCTCTTGATATATTCAACAAAATCCCTATGGAGGTCAGCAGAAACACCATTGATGTACCTCCATAGCTAAAGAAAGGCAGTGGCATACCGGTAGCAGGAATGGTGGAAGTAACAACAGCTATATTGATAATTACCTCCAGGGCTACCAATGATGTAATACCGACTGCAATCAGACTTCCCATCATATCGGGTGCATTCATGGAAATTCTTAATCCTCTCCAGATAAATACCATGAACAGTACAATTACAGTCAAGGCTCCTATAAACCCCAATTCTTCTGCCAAGATAGAAAATATAAAGTCATTGTGAGGTTCAGGAAGGTACAAATACTTTTGAAGGCTCTTACCCAGTCCCCTTCCAAAGACTGATCCTGATGCAATGGCATAGAGGGAATTAATTACCTGATAGCCACTGTCCTGCGGATATTTGAACGGATCCATAAATGACAGTATACGCTGAACACGATACTCATCACTTATAATAAGGAACCATCCGCCTATTAAAGCAGGAACTGAAAGTATTGCAAAATGAAGAATTCTGGCACCTGCACAAAAAAGGATGATAATTGACACAAGAGTAATCAGAATTATTGCACTCATATGAGGTTCAAGATATAAAAGTGCATCAGTTATTCCTACTACAAACAGGTATGGCAGAAGACCAGAAAAAAATCTGTCTAATTTATAACTGTTTTTGGACAGACTGAAGGATAAAAACAATATCATGGCTATTTTTGTGAACTCGGAGGGCTGAAAGGACATAGGTCCTAAATTAAACCATCTCCATGCTCCTTTTACGTTGCTTCCGATTCCGGGTATCCGGACCAGTATCAGAAGAATTGTGCTTACTATCAACAATATGGGAGAACTTAAAGCAATTCTTCTGTAGTCAAGCCTTGAAAAAATCATCATGCTGATAATTCCAATTGTTACCCAAAGTAATTGCCTTATAAGGTAATGGTATTTATTACCCATATAGTTCAGGGCATTATATGAACTGGCACTGAAAACCATGATGGTTCCCAGGGCCAAAAGCAGCAGTACCGTAAAAAGAAGCCAAAAATCATACTCCCTTTTTTTTGCCATTGTTAATCACCTCAATACCAGGAGTGCGAGTAATGCAGCTAATACAGTCACAAAAGTAAATACTGCAACCACCTTAGTTTCACTCCAGCCCTTATACTCGAAATGGTGATGGAGTGGTGCCATAAGAAAAACACGTTTTCCTGTCCGTTTGAAATAAATAACCTGTATTACTACAGATAATGTTTCAAGAACATAAATTATTCCTGTTATTGCCAATACGAAAGTGGTTCCAGTAAGTATGGAAATTGCGGCAATTGCTCCTCCCAGTGCAAGAGAACCGGTGTCTCCCATAAAAACTTTGGCAGGATGCAGATTGTATACCAGGAAACCTAAAATTCCCCCTGCAAGGACTGCGCTGAAAACTCTTATATAATTCCAATCGCTGTTTCTTGCACAAATAATTGAATAAAAAAGCAGCACAATGATGGTAACCGAGCCGGCAAGTCCGTCAAGACCATCAGTTAAATTCACTGCATTTGTAAAGGCCGCCAATATAAATATATTGAATGGAATTGACAATATAACAGGAAGATTTATAGGCCTGTCGAATCCCAGAAAAGGGAGAATTACAGTATTGGCCTCATTAACAAAAGTCGTCGCATACCAGGTAAACACTCCGGATACTATTAAAAGGCTTATCATTTTTTGCTTTGGGGTAAGTCCTTCATTATGTTTTTTTATTATCTTCAGATAGTCATCTGAAAAACCTATAAACGCATACCCCAGTGTAGTCAGGACAAGTACCAGCATTCTTGCATCTTTAAAACTGAAAATAATGCCCAATATCAAAACAGGCAACAGAAATATTACTCCTCCCATTGTAGGAGTACCTGTCTTGGTCTTGTGACTTTGCGGTCCTTCATCTCTTATAACCTGGCCGAATTTGAGCCTTCTTAACAAAGGTATTAAAAATTTGCCTGCCAAAACTGCAATAAGCAGACTTATTATATATACGGCAATTTGGAGTGGGATTGCCTTTTCGAATATATCCATTATGTTTTCATTCCTTCCTAAAGCAGCTCCTGCACCAATACATCCAGTTTCATGCTGCGTGATCCTTTGAACAGGAGCACATCACCCTTTTGCATCAGTGTTTTAATATAGGGTTTGGCTTCACTGATTGAACCGAAGAGTGCAGTACAAGTTGTATTATCCTCATTTTCCTCTGCTCCTTTAATGTACCACCTGGCAAAAGAGCCTATTCCTACAAGATAGTCTATGCTCATGGCAGAGACAAGTCTACCTATTTCTTTGTGCGCTTCTTCAGTCCACTCACCAAGCTCAAGCATATCACCCAGAACGGCCCATTTTCTCTTACCTCTGCCTATATCACAAAGTACACTTAAAGCTGCACGAACCGAAGAAGGAGCAGCATTATATGAATCATTAATAAACTTTATACCATCTTTCTCTTCAATATTCATTCTCAACCGTGAAGAAGAAAATTTCAAAAGCCCTTCTTTAATTTCCTGGTCGGTCATATTAAGCGTCTGTGCCACTGCTATGGCAGACAGGGCGTTATGGACATTATGAATGCCCGGAGCAGGAATGAAAAGATCCATATCATTTTTCAAAGTCTGTACCTGAAAATTTACACCCTCTTCTCCCTTGGAACTTAAATCAAAAGCCCAGATATCCTGACCTTCATTAATTCCGTAAAATATGGTTCTATAGCTTAAAAGTCCCCTCAAACCTGATAAAAGTTCATCGTCTCCATTTAAAATGACCGTTCCGTCTTTTTTTAGCCCGTCGAGGATTTCAAGCTTTGCTTTAAGGATATTCTGACGGTTACCCAGTCTCTCGATATGGGATATGCCAATATTTGTGATAACTGCTATATCAGGGCTTGTAATTCTGGACAGCTCACTGATTTCTCCAAACCCCCGCATTCCCAGTTCAAAAACCGCCGCTTCATGTGTTTCATCAAGTCCAAGAACCGACAAAGGAAGTCCTATTTCATTATTAAAATTGCCTTTAGTCTTATGAACTTTATAACGTGCAGAAAGCACAGAGGCTATCATATCCTTGGTGCTTGTCTTACCAACACTTCCGGTTACTGCGATAACAGGAATATTGAAAAGATCCCTGTAGTTTTTCGCCAGTTTTCCCAGCGCCTTTACGGTATCGTGAACAAAGACGGCGGGGATCCCGTCAGGAATTTTTCTATCTTCCTGAACCATAACCAGAGCCGCACCTTTTTTAATGGCCTCCTCCACAAAATCATGGCCGTCAAATCTTTGCCCTGAAATGGCGATGAATAAAGCCCCTTTTTCCAGAGTTCTGGTATCTATTGAAACTGAGGAAACCTCGATATTCCCGGGACCTCTTAACCTGCCGTCAACCATCTTTTGAATTGTCTTCGAACTCAGAATCTTCAAATTAGTCCCTCCAGTATTCCTTCAACAATCTCACGCTCATCATAGTGGATGGTCTTGTCTTTAAATATTTGGTAAGTTTCATGTCCTTTTCCGGCTAATACAATAATGTCCCCTTTTTGAGCAATCTCCATTGCATGGCGGATTGCTTCAGTCCTGTCCTGA
>JAAYMA010000102.1 GCA_012521615.1 Clostridiaceae bacterium
ACACGGGTGGGCATAAAGTACTGCAGCATAATATTTAACACCTCTTCATTTTCTATTACTGCTATTAAGAATATCAGTCCAAACAGAATATTTCAAGACAGCTCCAGTTTTGGAAAGTTTCAAAAAGTGCTGTCAAAAACAATTCGCTGCCATGATGTCTGATCCCCCTTGCTGTATCAATACATGTAAGTTGTAAATACTCAATTTGACTTGTAGCGGCTGTTGACTTAAAGAACACGCGAAAGCAAGGATAATTAGGACTGCGTATTTTCTTAATGCATAAATTAACCATACAGTTCATAACCTTTTAAAAAAACCGTTTAAATGTCATGGTGGTATTTATATGCCTGAATTCGTAGCCAGTTTAATCAATAATTTTCTTATTGCATTTGGTGTTGTTATAGGAGCCAGTGTTTTCGCCGGTATTGGTGCCATATTGACGGATCAACCCCCTTTGAAAACAATGCTGGATTTGGCGGGTTCCATAAAAATATGGGCTATGGCAGTTGCTCTTGGTGATACATTTTCTTCTTTTGCAGCAATTGAAAAAGGTCTTTTTGAGGGAGAATTCCGCTCCATTATAAAACAGGCAATCATGGTGCTTACCGCCATTTTCGGATCAAATACGGGCTATTATTTCATAAAATTTCTGCATAGGTGCAGCCAGTTATGGCAAAGTTGAAAAAAGGTATTATAAAATTTGCATTGAGTTTTATAGCCGGAGCCATATCGGGTGGGTTATTGGGGGCCTCAGTGGTATGCACACTTGTAAGTTATAGAATGGACACTTTGTACGAAAAAATCGCAGTACTCAAAAATACCATTAATGATAAAGATGCAAAACTGAGAAATTTGGAAAAAGCCATTAATTCATGTAACCTGGTCCTGAAAAATATAGAAATAATACTTTTAACCGATCAGGATGCGGTTGATGAAATAGATAAGATTGAAATAGAAAGTGTCATTAAAGAAAAATACATGTCATTACTGGGTAATGAAGTTCAGAAACTTGATGCTGAAATTATTACGATAATTATAGACAACAGAATACTGAAACTGAATGATAAAGAATTTATGCTGCATGTTGAAAAATTGGTGCTAACCGAAGTCTTGAAATTATGGGTCAGAGTAAAAATTCTTGATTGATACGGCGGGTTGCCCGCCATATCTTATTTAAATTACTATACTTTTTACAGCCCCATTTTATCCCTCTTCTTTATTATATGTGCTTCAATATCTTTTGCAGCTTGTACAGGATCATCTCCCAGAGCCACTTTTCCTCCGGTCATACTTTCAACATCCTCAGTCATGAGTTTTACTAAATTTGGTGCACCAGTTATGAAAGGTGTGGGCGAAAGATGGGTATATGCGCCATAAGCTACACCAAAAATGCCATCAATGGTTGCTTTTTGTTCCATCCATTCAGGTGCTGTAATGGCTATGGGCAAATCCGGAATATCCACATCAAGATGGTCGGCAAGTGCAGTAACAAGCATTGATATTCTGCCAGTATCTGTACAGGTTCCAAAGCTGAGCACCGGAGGAATACCCAATGTTCTGCATACATCTTTAAGGCCTTCACCTGCAAATTCGATAGCATCAAGATTACATAAACCTGCTACTTCCAATCCGTGATTACCACAGCCCCCTGCTACCACCAATATATCCCTTTTTATCAGCTCTTTTGCGATAGTTACGGTATTCCAGTCATGGGGTCCGTTTCTTAATGTTGCACAATTCGCAAGGGCAACAATGCCTTTTATTTTTCCTTCTGCTATTACATTGACCAGCGCATCCATATCATTTCCTACAGCATTCAGAACCGCTTCAGTTGAAAATCCAGCTATTGCTTTTGTCTTGTATTTTGGAACCATCGGTTTAATTTTTCCATGTCTTTTTTTAAAATTTTCAATGGCTATTTTTATACACTGTTCTGCCATTTCATCAGCCTTTGCAGGGTAGTAAGGAAATTCATGGTTCAGGCCTGGAACACCAATAATTGTGCTTACACTGATAAGAGCCACCTGGTACCTTTCAGCATATTGGTCAATAGCAGGCGGTGAACAGTTTTCCTCCATAACCAGAGCATCCACTGTTCCTGTTGCAAGGAATGGTTCAATTGCAAGCCAGTTCCCCATAAGTCCTACAAAAACATCATCTACAGGGAATCTTTGCAACAACTCCTGCCCTGTTTCAATAGACCCTACAATTCTCAATCCCCTGGCACCTGCTTTTCTGGCCATTTCCTGATATTTCTCCTGTCTTGCTTTCTGCAATGTTGCAACTCCTATCCAGGGCTGATGACCATTGAACGCTATATTGACATAATCCGGATCCATAATCCCCAGGTCCACTTCGACCTCATGGGGCATGGGTGTGCCAAACAGTATATCCTGGGTCATCTCCAGACCTATCTGGGCAGAATATATTGTGGCAAGCCCCAGGCGGAGAGCTTTTCTTGCAAGAGAGACATAATCTCCATCCACATTGGTCAGACAGCTTGCAATACTGTTTTCTATTTCATGCTGGACTCCTGCCGGATAAATATGCAGTTCTTTCCACACGGGTTTTCTTTTCCTGGGCGCAAAGGCCTCCACCATTATACTTTCCTCGTCCGGTCCCTTTTTCAGTTCATCATAAAGAAGCTCAGCCAGTTGTATCGCCATCTGGTCTTCCGACTGATTAGTGTCAATTCCTGTTTTTTCACACATCCATTTCAGCTTATTATAATCCACTATTTTAAAAGGAGTCTTACCCTCTCCCGTAGCCTTAAGTGTCCTGAATGCCTCAAACGCATGGTGTGCATAGGTAGCCGCACCCATAATATTTCTCATGAGCAGGTTACGCATTGCCATTGCATCAGGGCCAATTCCACAGACTCCCTTGACGGCGCCAACACGTTCACTTATTCTGCATGGACCCTGAGAGCAAAGCTGACAGCTCAATCCCTCAAGGCAAAATTTGCAGCGTAATTTTTCCTGTGAATCCCATCTTGAAAAAACACTGGACAGGCCATCATCCCTTATTCTTTTGAGCATTTCCTCCACTGAATCATGGTAGCTTACACGCCCTTCTGTGCGTTCCATAATCTTCTCAGCCATAAAAAACCTCCAGACACTTGTTTTCTCAGGTATCTTTTTCTAAGTATGTCCATAATAATGAGATAATATATAACGGGTTTCGATACTTAATTCCATAAAAATCAGTATCAGTGGTATGAAGAAGTGCTCCAGAAGAATAAGAAAGAGATTTTAAAATAAAAAAAGCTCAGTAATTAACTGAGCTTTGCTAAGCCGTTATTGAGCAGGTCTGTAAGCCGGGTTCTGTCTTGAATGGTCATCTATCTACGCCCTGTATTGCTACAAGGCTCCAGCCACCTCTAAGGAACGGGCGGGCCGCCCTTATGTTCCTTGTCACGGTGTTGCTCCGGGTGGGGTTTACATAGCGCCTCACGTCGCCGATCGGCCGGTGAGCTCTTACCTCACCTTTCCACCCTTACCTGTATCGTATCAATACAGGCGGTTTATTTCTGTTGCACTTTCCTTGAAGTCGCCTTCACCGGGTGTTACCCGGCACCCTTGCCCTGCGGAGCCCGGACTTTCCTCGTGAGCGGCTTTTCAGCACTGCTCCCGCGACCATTCGACCTACTCAATCATTTCATATCATGTCATTTTACAATATATTCTATGCTAAAGTCAAATGTTAATTAATGGTCCGATATGAAAGACATTTATAAATCAGTCAACAGCTATATGAGGCCTGATTCTTTCCAGAGTCTTCCTACCGATACCTTTTACATTAAGCAACTCTTCTATATCTGAAAATCGGCCTTTTGATTCACGATATTCTATTATTGCTTTTGCTTTAACCTCGCCTATATAAGGAAGAGAGACCAGTTCCTGAAGTCCGGCTTCATTAATGTTTATCTTGCCGTCAATTTCATTCACGCCTTTTGAATGTCCTTGTTCAGCACTATTCTCTTCGTTTATATGCTCTATACCATAATTTTCAACATAATCTACTTTCGAAATTTCGCCTTCATTAAAACTCCCGGGCTTCTCAGTAAAATCTATCCATGTTTCTTTTATTCTCGAATGGTTTGTAATAATCAGCAGTATTATGATTAGCAGGATAAGCAGAGGCGCAATAAAATATTCCCAGGGCAATTTATACGTTTTCTGTCCTATACGGATTTCCATATCAAACCTCCTTCTTTCTGCATCTATTTCCATTATGTCACATTTTGTCTTGTAATTACAACATGAACCATGCATATTACTGGAAAAAAATAGCGTTTGTTCAAATGCTTGAGTTAAGATTCCTGTTCAATTATAATGATATAAATGACAACAATGATTGTGGCATTTCAGGAGTGATTTTTTTGTTGAAAAGGTACTTATTGTTTGTTTTGATTTTTTTCTCAATTTTTTCAATATCAGTTGAAGCTTTTGCTGAAGCATACCCGGACTTATCTGCAGAAGCTTATATTCTTGTAGAAATGGAAACCGGTCAGGTTCTTGCTGAGAAAAATGCAGATCAACGTCGTTCGCCGGCCAGCACAACAAAAATAATGACTGCGCTAATAGCTCTGGAAAGAGCAGATCTTGATAAGGAAATGACTGCATCAGAGTATGCTATAAACAGTATTCCATATGACTATGTTACGGCTGGTATAAGAATCGGAGAGACATTGAAATTCAAGCATCTCCTTGATCTCATGATGATAACTTCGGCCAATGAAGCAAGTAATATTATTGCGGAAAATATTGCTGAAGATGGCACTCTCCAGGGTTTTACGCAGCTTATGAACGAAAAGGCAAAGGAACTTGGACTAAATAATACAAATTTCACCAACGCCAATGGAACTGAGGATGAAAACCATTACTCCACTGCAAGAGATCTGGCCAATCTTGCCAGGGAGGCCATGAAGAATGAAACCTTCCGGGAGGTAGTCGGGCGTAAGGAATTTGAACTTCCCGATACAAATCTCAGAAAAAAAGAGCAGTGGCAAACAGGGCACCTGACATATACCAACCAGCTTTTAAATTCCCGTTCTTCTTACTATTCTCAGATAACCGGAATCAAGACGGGTTATACTGATAATGCCGGAATGTGCCTTGTTTCATCGGCTGTTAATCCTGATGGCCTTGAACTTGTTGCTGTTGTTTTGGGCACAAAAAGTTACGATATACTTTTCCGCGAATCCCAGCAACTTTTGGAGTATGGTTATAAAAATTATTCCATCCGCGAGCTTGCTAAAAAGGGCGAATATGTGGACAGAGTGGAAGTAGAAGATGCCGTGGACGGCAAAAAGCTTGAAATTATCACGAATAACGGATTTGAGTGGATTTTGCCCGCCAATGATGAAATACTTAATGAAAAACTTGAATCAGAAATAAAATTTAATAAACCCGACGATGAGCCTTTCAAGGCGCCAATTGAAGCAGGGCAGGTCGTTGGAGTCAAGGAATACAGGTACGACGGGGAAATCATTGGGGAAGTTGAACTTGTTGCTAAAAAATCAATTGAAAAAACCACCTTCGCAATTATCCGCGATAAATACAAGGAGATAGTAAGCAATGAAAGGTTCATATTTGGTCTAAAAGCAGCCGGTATTTTACTTGTTTTAATAATAATACTCAGTTATATTTTGAAGGCTATAAACCACAGAAACCGGAGAAACAGGCGTTACCGCTATACACGTCCTAAACACTCAAGAAAAAGACACTACAGATATTAGGAAAAATTAAGGTGTTGTCTTAAGCATGACAACACCTTTAGTTTTATTCCGGGGTTCTGTACATTTGCAGTCTGCCTTCAAATCAGCTGAATGTTTAATGTGTCTCACTGTATGCAGCTTTGGGATCAATTTCAATAATAATCGGGATAATCATAGGTCTTCGTGCAGTTTTACGGTACAAGAAGGTATTAAGCTCATCTTTA
>JAAYMA010000103.1 GCA_012521615.1 Clostridiaceae bacterium
TATTGCATGTTATGGCTTAAATATGTACATAAAAACTGGCAGATAACCTAAATTGATCATCTGCCAGTAATCCACGGGCTATTTCATTTTACTTAGTTCAACCCCAACATTTGACGTAGAACCTAAAAAAATCTCTCAAACACCTTAAAACTAAGCATTTGAGAGACTTTCACATTGGAGCCCCCAATCAGAATCGAACTGATGACCTCATCCTTACCATGGATGCGCTCTGCCTACTGAGCTATAGGGGCGTAGATTTTTTCACCTGGAGCGGGTGAAGGGAATCGAACCCTCGCTCTCAGCTTGGGAAGCTGATGTTCTACCATTGAACTACACCCGCATGACTTAGTCATGCAGCGAAATCTATTTTAACATAAGCTTTTTAGTTTGTCCAGTACTAAGTAAATTTTTTTTGCAAGCACTATTTAAACCTCATTCGAAAAAGTAAATTCCACCCCTAAGAAGCATAAGATGGAACATCCAGGATTTCTTGCTGTAGAAATTGACTCATTTTGTTTCCTCCCGCCATAAATACTTGTTTCATTTAAACTTAAATGTATATGTTATAGTTATAATAAGAATTAGAATCCGGAATTGCCAAAGTAGATTATAAATCATAACAGGACGGAGAGATGTAAATGAATATTGTAATTTTAGAATCACTGAGCATTCCACAGGCGGAATTAGACGAGCTCAAAGCGCCTTTTGAAAAGATGGGATATACTTTCAAAATCTATGAGAAAAGTACCGATATCCCAACACTGATAGACCGGGCAAAAGATGCGGACGTAATTATGCTTGCCAATATGCCTTTGCCTGCAGATGTCATCAACGCATGTCCCAAATTGAAGTTTATAAATGTTGCTTTTACAGGAGTTGATCATGTGGCAATGGATGCGGTACGCAAAAGAAATATAGTAGTCAGCAATGCCTCAGGCTATTCCAATGATTCTGTTGCAGAACTTGGAGTTGGACTGATATTGGGATTACTTCGAAATATCCCGCAAGTAGAACAACGCTGCAGAAATGGAATGACAAAAGAGGGACTTGTTGGCCATGAACTGAAGGGCAAAACAGTTGGTATAATAGGTTTGGGCAGAATCGGAAGGCGCTCGGCCGAACTTTACCACGCCTTCGGCTGCAAAATTCTGGCAAACAGTCGCACCATCAAGGATGATTGTCCTGATTATATCAAACAGGTGTCTCGTGATGAACTGCTTTCTGAATCTGATATAGTGATACTTCACTGTCCTTTAAACGAATCCACCCGGGGTATGATTGACAGTGATGCCTTAAGAAAGATGAAACCTACAGCCATATTGATCAATCTTGCCCGTGGGCCTGTAGTTGTTGCTAAAGATCTGGCTGATGCGTTGAACAATGATGTGATAGCCGGTGCTGCTATAGATGTGTTTGACAAGGAACCCCCCCCTTGATCCGGACGAGCCATTACTTCATGCAAAAAATACAATTGTCACACCGCACATAGCATTTGCCACAAAAGAGTCCATGAGTCTGCGCGCTAAAATTGTATTTGATAATCTGAAAGCATGGATTAACGGAAATCCTCAGAACATTGTAAAATAAGTTCTGACAGAAGCCCGCTAAGAAGCGGGCTTATCTATAGCAACAATTAGATTGCTATATTTTTGTACAAATTTTAGGCTGGTAATATGATTTACAGCTTCTGGCCGCAATAAGGACAAAAACTGTATCCTGTATCCACTTTTGCACGGCAGCCTGAGCAGGATTTAAAAGAGACGTATTGACTTAGAGGTCTTAAATGCTCATTTCTGATTTCAGGATTCTGTTTTCTTTCAAATTTGCGTCCTATCTCCGGATCCAGTTCATATAAATTACCGCAGCACCCGGTAGTGACAAGGTATCTTACATTCCATCTGAATGTCGGGATAAAAAATAAATGGAAATATGAATATGTCTTTGATATTTCATAACGGGTCAGCATTCCGCATGAAGGACAAATAACATTATTATAGACTCCTATTGGCTTCTGAGCCTGGTCTGCACCTCCGACAAAAAAGAAAATCATCACACCCTTCAAAAATTTAAATACAAACTTAGCCAGTTTAAAACCGTATCCTATATATATTCTATAACAGACCAATAAAAATAAAAGGAAAATTACACCTTGATTTTTCCTATACTGCTTTCTATTGCTTCAATTCCTTTTGCCGAAGTGATTGCCAGCAAAATTTCCGGAAGATAAATATACCGGGCCTGTACTTCGATTAAAAAATATACTCCGGTAATACACAGCAGCATTAAGTAATACAACATAAAATCAATATCTGTTTTTTTATACGATATTGCACCGGATATACTCAGTAAAACAAGAGCAAACAGCTGCAGCTTGTGATATTCATGTACATACTGTGATATCTCGCTGAAAGACAAATCATTGCCCAGTATTACAACTGACTTGTTTGAATCTGCAAAATATTTAAATGACCATATGGCCGGATTTCCCGCCCAAAGGTTGTACTGTTTGTTAATAAAAAGTGAAATTAATTTTTTAGGACCAGCACCCAATCTTTCCTTTATCAGTTTAATCTGAATTTCCCTTCTTTCCTGGTCTGTCAATGGCATTCCATCATAAATTAAATCTGCATCTTTTTTAGAATAGGCTCCCTTACTTTCATGATTGAGGCCTGTTACAAACTTCCACAAAACATTGTTGTTTTTAAGTCCCTCTGGATTCACACCTGTTTGTTTGATTGCTATAGACGCCAAGTTGTTCACAGCCAGGTAGACAGCTATGAGCAGGACAGTTTGCAGAAATATATGTTTTCCTTCTCTTTTTTTCTTAAAAATTATTATTAAGGAAACCAGAAAGAGTGAGGTTATCACGATTATGCCTTCGGGTCTTAATATATTGCTGATTCCAAACGCCAAACCGGCCGATATACTGCGCATCCAGCCTTTCATGGATGTACTGCCTGCAAAAAATAACCCCATCAGCATGAAAAAAGCCGATACATGCTGATTAGAAAGAACTGTGACAAATGTTGCCGGGAATATCAGCCCTGCACTTAAAAAGGCGCAGAACCTTGCTGTTTTTTCTTTCACAAGTCTTGCTAAAATGAGATAGATGAGCACACATGATCCTGAACTAAAAAGTACATTTACTATTTTGATGGCTAACAAGGCATTTTGAACACCGAATAATTTTACAATAATGCCCTGATAAATTACAAAACCGGTCTGATACGCCCAATGTCTGAAATAGATTAAATTATTGAAACTGTAATCACCTTTTGAGAAGCTTATTGCAGCGTCATACATAATTTTGAAATCAGATTCTGGCGGAGTATCAATCAGTAAAATACACGCCAGTCTGATACAAAATGCAGCTGCAAAAGTGAAAAGAATAAAAAAAGCTTTAGAGTGCCCTTTCAGATTAACAATAAAATAACAGGTAAGAGCATAAATCAGCATTATTGCAAAGGGCACATTTAATCCTATAATTAACCCTATTAAAGCAAATAAAATTATGAAAACACCAAGAAGCAGCCTAAGAAGTCCAAGCCTTGACATCAGGCCATAAAACTCCTTTCAGAATTTTATTGAGCCCTACATTTCCTCTTCTTCATATCCATAATACAGGTCTTTACTATCTTCTTCCTTCTTCTCACGCAGAAAAACCACATTTTCCTGAATTGAGAAAAACACCATAACAACTTCAAATAATGCTCTTAGCACTATTTGAAGGATGATGGTCCCAATTAAACCTACCAAAAAATTAGCGGCGACCATGGCTACAAGACCGATTATTATCAAAGTCAATGCAAAAGCTATATAGAGTATTTTAGCCAAAGCACTGCCAATCATAACTCTGAAATTCAAAACATCGCTCAAATAATCCAAAAAATTGTCGTATCTCTTGGATTTACGTGGTACAAGAAACAGGAAATACACCCAAATTCCCACGATAACCGCTCCGGTAATAATATAGGGCAGCGAACCTCCCAGAGCTTTTGTAACCTTTTCAGCCATAGAAAAGAAACCCAATCTCAAAAAACCTTCCATGTCAAGCCTCCGAATTTTTATTTTTAATTAATTTTTGTGCGAGCTTTACGCCTGAATAAGCATCACTGGCATAAAAAGCTCCAAAACTGTCAGCATAATTTTTATCAAGAACGGCTCCGCCTACAAGTATCTTACAGGGAAGCCCTTCTTTTTTCACCATCTCCATAACACGCGGCATCTGACTCATAGTAGTTGTCATCAGAGCCGAAAGAGCAATAATATCTGCATTGTTTTCTCTTGCAGTATCTATTATAAGCTTTGAATCAACATCTTTTCCAAGGTCTATAACATTAAATCCGTGGTTTTTTAAAAGCATGGCAACAATATTTTTGCCTATATCATGAACATCGCCCTTGACGGTAGCAATAACCACCTTTCCTGCCTTTTCAGGTATGTTTTTCTCATCCTTCGCAATTTCAGGCTCAAGTATAGCCATAGCTCTTTCCAATGCCTCAGCACCCCGTATGAGCTGGGGCAGGAAGTATACCTTTCTTTCATAGAGATCCCCAACCTTTTGGATTGCGGGAACAAGAGTGTTATCTATTATATCTTCAGGCAGTGTTCCGGAGATAAGCTCCTGTCGGATTAACTCAGGGACAGCTTCTTTATCTCCATCAATAATTGCATCATACAAATTCTTTTCATTTTTTTTAAATGCCGGTTTTTCATTTCCTGCCTTAGTTTTTCCCGAATAATGCTTTATATAGTTTATAGCATTTTTATCCCTTGCTGTAAGTACATCACCTGCCCTGACAAACTGAATTATATTTTCATTGTTGGGATTCATTATTGCGGTTGAAAGACCATTGGATATGGCCATTAAAAGAAAGGACATGTTTATAAATTCCCTGGCCGGAAGACCGAAAGATACATTTGACAGACCAATGGTTGTATTTACCTTGTATCTTTTATTGCACCAGGATATTACCTTTAGCGTTTCAATTGCTGCATTTTTGTCAGAAGCAACTGTCATTACAAGTCCGTCAACCAGAATATCTTCTTTTTTAAAACCGAATTTTCTGGCTTCACGATATACATCCTTGATAATATTGATGCGCTCTTGAGCACTTTCCGGCACTCCCTCGTCATTTACAGGCAGAAGGATAAACATGGCACCGTATTTTTGTGCCAGCGGCAGAAGTTTTTCCAGCTTTTCTTTCTCACCCGAAATTGAATTTATAATCGCCCTTCCGGGATATATCCGCAAAGCAGCCTCTAAAGCCTCCGGATCCGACGAATCCAGCAGAATCGGTGCAGATACGGCATTAGTAACAGCTTGAACCATAGCCGGCAGAACGTCTTTCTCATTTACGCCGGGAACTCCGGCATTTACATCCAGCATTACTGCACCGGCTTCTGTCTGTTCCCTTGCTATATCAGCAATATACTCCATATCCTGATTAAGGATAGCTTCTTTTAAGGCTTTTTTGCCTGTCGGGTTAAGTCTTTCCCCTATAACAGTGAAAGGCAAAGACGGGTGGATTTCAATATATCTCCGGTTGGAACACACAACACTGTAAGGTTTTCTCTCGACCGACACAGGCTTTAAATTGTCCCTTATTTCATTTATCTTTCGTATATGTTCAGGAGTTGTGCCGCAACAACCTCCCAGGCCATTCACACCTGCTTCAACAAGTGCCCGGCTGTAGGATGAAAAATATCCGGCATCCATGTCAAAGACAGTCTGCCCGCTTTCAAGTCTTGGCTTACCTGCATTTGGCTTTGCGATCAAAGGAACCTTTGCATAAGGTTTCATCTTCTTAATAATATCCACCATCTCGGCAGGCCCTGTTGAGCAGTTGCAGCCAACGGCATCTGCTCCTAAAGATTGAAGTGTGACAAGGACTGTAACAGGGTCACTCCCCATCAATGTACGCTCTCCCTCAAAAGTCATGGTGACTATAACCGGAAGATCACACAGTTCTTTAACAGCTATCAGCGCAGCTCTTGCTTCCTGAATATCCATCATTGTCTCTATAACAAAAAGGTCGACGCCTCCTGCCAAAAGTCCTTTAACCTGCTCCTTGAAAGAGTTTACTGCTGTCTCAAATTCAATATCCCCAAAAGGCACAAGAAGACTTCCGCATGATGAGATATCGCCTGCAACCAGTACTTCCTTGGATGTTTCCCGGGCAATACTTGCAAGCTTTTTGTTTATTTCATAAGTTTCATCGGACAGCCTGAAATCAGCAAGTTTTATCGGATTTGCCCCAAAAGTGAATGTGTATATAATATCAGATCCTGCTTTAACATAATTTTCATGAGCCTTCTTTAACAATTCAGGATTGGCCGCAGCCCATTTTTCAGGACAGACTCCGCTGGGCATACCATACTTTTGAAGCAGGGTTCCCATACCTCCGTCCAACAAAACTATTTTTTTATCGAACAGTTTCTTAAAATCCTTTTTAGTCATTTATACCTCCTGTTTTCATTCTGCCAATACCGGCAACAGCAAAAACTGATTTTTCTGGAGTGAGCATAAATGCTTCATTTAGCGATACACCAAACTTTTCTGCGTCAAGAATACGGAAAAGCTCAGCCTGCTGTGAAAGGTCAAAATCTCCATATCCCGGACTGAAACGCATATCGGTCAGTATTTGTCCGAGGGGTCTTATGTTGTGTGCCACATGAGCCATGACTATATCAAGGGCAGAATCGGTTATTTCTGATGCAGCGGCATCAACTACAACTGCATCACTTAACCTGTTTTCTTTTTGCAGATTTACAATAAGGTCTATTATTTTCTGTCCCCCTGTTGCAAACATGATAAGAGCCTGATCACATCCAGTTAAAAGCTTCGACAGCTTTTTCCCTTTCAGGCAGGTTTGGTCTTCCAGTACTATATAAGGAGGATCAATTCTTAATATATTAATAATACGATAAGCCGCCACAATATTTAAAGTATTTTCAGTCAGATCAATAAGATAATCTATGTTAGTCTGCTCATATTGATTCAGTCTGGTGGTATTCCTTCGGTAGCCCAGCCTTGTATAAATAAGGTTTTTATTAAATTGCGGCTTTAAGGATTTCATTACCTTAATATCTTTCATTTTCTCTCTTTAAAACCCATTAAATTACTATTTTTATTTTTATATTTTACCATGTTATGATACTAATTCGTACTTATTTTTCAACTTTTATAGTCAAAACCCGGCTTACTTCCAAAAACAACTGGCAGACAATCAAATTGTGATCATCTGCCAGCTTATACTACGGATCTTATATACTTATTTAAGCATTGTTATATTTATTTTATTACCTCTGCCCTGTCCCTTAAACCTTCATTATTCCTCAATTGCCAGGGAAGATGGATTGTAGCCATTCTTGAATATTTCTTCAAACTCATCAGCTTCAAGGCGCTCTTTATCAAGCAGTGCATTGGCAACGTCGTCGAGCCTCTGCCTGTACTCTGTAAGAATGTCCTTGGCTTTCTGGTATGCATCATCTATTATTTTCTTAACTTCAGCGTCTATTTTCGCCTGAATAGCTTCACTGAAATTGCGCGCATGAACATAACTTTTTCCTAAGAATACCTCATCACTTTCATCACCGAATACCAGATTTGAAAGCTCGCTGCTCATACCATATTTGGTAATCATGTTTCTGGCCACACTATTGGCCTGTTTAAGATCATTTGCAGCACCTGTACTTATCTCACCAAAGATAATCTCTTCGGCAGCACGTCCGCCAAGGCTGACAACAATCTGTTCAAGAAGCTGGGACTTTGTAACATACTGACGATCCTCATCAGGCTTGAATGAAGTAAATCCTCCCGCCCTTCCTGAGGGTATAATTGTCACACGGTCAACCGTCAGAGTAGAAGAAATAACACGGACAGTAATGGCATGACCTGCTTCATGGTAAGCTGTAAGCTTCCTTTCCTTATCACTGATAACTCTGCTTTTCTTTTCAGGTCCCATTACAACCTTATAGTTGGCTTCTTTAATTTCTGCCATTGATATTTTTTTCTTATTCTTCCTGGCTGCAAGGAGAGCAGCTTCATTCAGTAAGTTCTCAAGGTCGGCACCGGTGAATCCGGGAGTAGTCTTGGCAATATCTTTAAGATCCACATCATCATCCAATGGCTTGTTTTTGGCATGAACCCTCAATATTGCCTCTCTTCCTTTAATATCGGGATAACTTACCACAATCTGCCTGTCAAACCTGCCCGGTCTCATAAGCGCAGGATCAAGAATATCGGGACGGTTTGTTGCGGCAAGTACTATAACTCCTTCATTGACACCAAAGCCATCCATCTCAACAAGGAGCTGGTTAAGTGTCTGCTCACGCTCGTCATGTCCGCCGCCGAGCCCCGCACCCCTGTGACGACCGACAGCATCTATTTCATCTATGAACACTATACATGGAGCATTTTTCTTGGCCTGGTCAAACAAATCCCTAACACGGGAAGCACCTACACCAACAAACATTTCAACGAAATCAGAACCACTTATTGAGAAAAAGGGTGTTCCAGCCTCTCCAGCTACTGCCTTTGCCAAAAGAGTTTTGCCTGTGCCGGGAGGACCCACAAGCAGCACACCTTTAGGTATGCGGGCACCAAGCTCAACATATTTCTTGGGTTCTTTCAAGAACTCAACGATTTCTTCGAGCTCTGCTTTCTCTTCGTCGGCACCAGCCACATCACTGAAGCGCACTTTTAACTTATTGTCATCATTTGCAATTCTGGCCCTGCTTTTTCCAAAGGACATTACACGGTTGCCGCCACCACCCTGGGATTGCTGGATGAAGAATATCCAGAAGAAAATAAACAGAATAACCATAGCAAACATTGGCAGCATTTCAAGCCACCATGGCGGTGTCTGGACCGGTTCAAATTCATAGTCATTTATTTTACCCTGGTCGCGGGCTTCATTTAACAGTCTTACAAAATCATCATAAGACAGATAAGCCACACTGTATCGGTAATCGGACAGAAAATCTCCCGAGGGTTCTTTCAATATAACTTCAGCTTCAAAAGTTTTAATTAGAACACTTTTGACGTTACCAGCATCCAGCTGATCCCTAAATTGTGAATATTTCATGCTGTTGGAACTGCTGATGCCATTATACATCATTAAAACGAGGGCCATAATTATGAAAATTATGATATAAAAGCTGAAGCCCCTAAATCTCTTCAAATAAATCCACTCTCCTGTAAAGGCCAAATCTATATAAAAAATAGTATTTAAGGCCAACTAAATTATTATTTTATCGTAACATAATTACCATTAAAAAACAACCTAAATACGCTTATCATTCTAAGCCTTCAATGACACATACATCAGGCAAATTACGATATTTCTCCTGGTAATCAAGCCCATATCCTATAACAAATTCGTCAGGGATTATTATGCCCTGGTAATCTACCTCCAAATCAACTTTTCTTCTTGAAGGCTTGTCTAAAATTGTACAAACTTTCACACTTGCACAGTGTTTGGCTTTAAACAGGTCTTTAAGATATGTAAGTGTAAGACCCGTATCTATTAAATCCTCTACTATAAGAACATGTTTTCCGGTAATGTCGTAGTCTATATCTTTCAGGATTCTGACCACGCCTGAAGAGACTGTGGAATTTCCATAGCTGGATACTGATATAAAATCTAAGCTTAAAGGCAAATCAATAGCTCTTGCCAAATCGGACAAAAACATAAATCCGCCTTTTAAAACTCCTACCAAAAGCAAATCCTTACCCTTATAATCTTCAGTAATCCTTTTTGCCAGTTCCTCGGTTTTTGCCTGTATTTCTTCCCGGCTCACCAGCACTCTAATTTTTGGCTCTGACATAGCAATCTCCCCCATTTTCTATAAATCTCCATGAAAAAACTATAACATTTTTAGTGTCTTTTTTTGCTTTAAATTCTTCAGATGTTCTCATTCCAATAATCCATGCTATTTTATTACCCAGCGCCACTAAAGGAATCTTATCCCTGTTTTCTCTGGGTATCTTTTCATCTATGAAAAATTTTTTTAGTTTTTTCTCCCCTCCCAATCCAACCGGTCTTATTACATCGCCTTCTGCCCGGCTTCTTAAAATAAGTTTACCATTAAGTTTATCATAATCAAATAGTTGAATATAAGCCCTTTCATTAATATTCCAGGGATATCCGTATTTTTTAAAGGCCCCCTGAGCCGGCATAATTTCTGTTTCTAAAATGCCCCCTGCTTCTGCTGCCTTAGTTACTTCACCGATCCGGATTGGATATAAAAATGAGCTGAATTCCTGAGGGGTTTTCAGCGAAAAAATAAGGCATCCATAAGATATCTTTGCTTCTATCCCTTTAGGAAGCACAATCTTTTTGCCGGTAGTTCCATTTTGACATAAATTTAATATTTGCTCAACATGAATATATTCAAGATTTTTGCGGCCTTTATTTATTTTCTCCCATGCTATTCTAATTATCCTGTTTTTTATTGCAGGAGAAAGAGAATTAAATTTTTCAAGTGAAATTTTCACATAAAAAGAATCAATTACAGCCACCTTGCTGAAAGCTTCCTCTGCCGTTGATTCCAAAAAATCCCGTTCAGGTTGTACCACGGCTGAAAGCTTTACGAGCTGAGAAACAGGATCAACATCGAACATGTTGCGGATCATCGGAAATAATTTATTTCTCACTCTGTTTCTCGTATAATCTGAATCAAGATTTGTACTGTCAATACGATATGGTATATTCTCCCCTTTCAGGAAATCTTCAATTTGTTTTCTCGAAACATTTAAAAGGGGACGAATTATATTCCCTTGTTTTATGCTCATGCCGCAGAGACCGTCAAGACCGGTTCCCCTTAAAATATTCAGCATTATAGTCTCTGCCTGATCTTCTTTTTGATGTGCAACTGCGATATATCGGGCCTTGCGCTCTTTTAAAACCTGATTGAACAGACTATACCGTGTTATGCGTCCAGCCTCTTCTACCGTTATTTTCTTCTTTTGGGCTATTTCATTTACATCTTTTTTAAAAACTGCAAGTTCTATATTCCAATCAGCACATAACTCTTCGACAAAGGCCTGGTCCTGGTCTGCTTCTTCTCCCCGAAGGCTATGATTTAGGTGTACTGCGGTCAATTTTAATTCAAACTCAGTTTGCAGATCCTTGAGCACTTTAAGAAGGCACACTGAATCTGCCCCGCCTGATAGCCCGATTACAATGCCGGAGCCTTTTTCGAAAAGATTATTTTCAAGAATATCGTTTCTTACAATTCGGATAAAATCATGCATCGTACTGTAACCTGTTACATAGGCTCCCGCTCGTCAAACATCCGGTTGCCGAACTTTGTATACTGTGGTATCCATGCAAGCTCCACCGTTCCGGTCGATCCATTTCTGTGCTTTGCAATAATTACTTCTACTATATTCTTTTTCTCCGAATCTTCATTATAATAATCATCCCGGTATAAAAATATGACCATATCGGCATCCTGTTCTATTGCGCCTGATTCTCTCAAGTCACTCAAAACCGGTCTGTGATCGCTTCTCATCTCCGGAGCACGGCTAAGCTGGGACAAGGCAATCACCGGAACATCAAGTTCCTTGGCCATTATCTTTAAAGACCTGGAGATCTCGGAAATTTCCTGCTGCCTGCTTTCAGTCTTCCTGCGCCCTTCCATCAGCTGCAGATAGTCTATAATAACCAGACTGAGACCTCTTTCAAGCTTTAACTTTCTTAACTTGGACATCATTTCCATTGTATTTATACTTGCGTTATCGTCTATGAAAATAGGGCATTTTGAAAGTGGACCTAAGGAGTACCCTATCTTCTTCCAGTCCTCTGCATCAAGTTTACCGGTTCGCATCTTTTCCAGCTCTACCATGGCTTCAAGGGAGAGCATCCTGTTTACTAATTGTACACGGGACATTTCCAGGCTGAAAATAGCTACCGGATATTCTCTCAGCGCAGCATTAACCGCAATATTAAGAACGAAAGATGTTTTACCCATGGCAGGACGGGCAGCTACCAGGATAAGATCAGAATTCTGAAATCCGGAAGTTTTTCTGTCCAGGTCTATAAAACCGCTGGGAACCCCTGTAATATCTCCTTTACTTTGGCAAAGTTCTTCCAGCTTGGTGAAAGTCTGGTCGAGCACTGAATTAATATGCTCCAGACCAGTTCTGTTCAGCCCCTGAGAAATATCAAAAATCTTCTTCTCGGCCTGGTTAAGAACTTCCGCGCCTTCATTGATGCCCTGATAAGCCATATCTGATATTTCGCCTGAAACTTTAATAAGGTTACGAAGCAGGGACTTATCTTCTATGATTGATACATAGTGAGAAATATTAGCGGTTGTGGGCACACTGTTGGCAAGGTGGGCAATATAGTCCAGATCGCCGACCTTTTCTAAAGAACCTCTCTTTGAAAGCACGTCTGAAACCGTGACAATATCAACAGGTAAACTTTCCTCATATAACGTCAGAATAGCCTCGTAAATCTCTCTGTGTTTTTCAAGATAGAATGTTTCAGGTTTTAATCTTCCGCTTACCTCAGAAAGGGCATTGCGATCAATAAGCAATGACCCCAGAACTGATTGCTCGGCTTCAATATGATGCGGCGGAATTCTTGTAATATCGCTCATCTTAACCCCCGGAAAAAAACAAAATTACTGACCCTCTT
Organism: Clostridiaceae bacterium; assembly: GCA_012521615.1. Lineage (GTDB taxonomy): Bacteria > Bacillota > Clostridia > DSM-8532 > DSM-8532 > DTU059. The sequence goes on from JAAYMA010000103.1 coordinate 12,651, forward strand.
CAACCTTAACCTTTAATTTTCCAGTTACTCCTGCATATAGTCTGAACTCTACTTCAGTAGTTCCAAGAGTTTTTATAGGTTCGGGCATTATCAGCATTTTTTTATCAATAGAAATCTTATGCTGCTTCTTTAAGTTATCAACAATATCTTTGCTGGTGATTGAACCGAACAATTTCCCATTGGCACCAGCCTTTGAAGTGACAACCACTGTTACAGCGGAAATTTTTTCTGCTAAAGCTTTGGCTTCGGCAAATTCCATTTCTTTACGGTGTTCCAAAGCTTTTTGCTGTGTCTTTGCTTCGTTGATGGCTGCAGTTGTAGCTTCTACGGCAATACCCTTCGGAATCAGAAAATTCCTTGCATAGCCGTCATTTACTTCTATTATTTCATTCTTTTTACCTAATTTTTTAAAATCCTGTTTCAGAATAACTTTCATTTTTAGAACCCCCAATCTAACTCCCGCACCAGATGATTTGCAGGTTTCCTTAAATATTAAGATGCATTTCCTGCCTGATGCGAACGAAAACGTGACAATGCTGACAAATCACCGAAATATTTTTCGGTTTCGTGTTCCTCTAATAATCCAAGTCTGATTTTGGACGAAATTTGTTTTTCCAAAGTAGGATAGTCAATGCCCAACCGTCTTGATAACAGATAGCTTATTATAATTATATCGGACAAAGTATCAATAGCTACCGGTCTTATATCTTCACAAGTTTCTGAAGACATTTCAGAATACAGAGCGGATACCGAAAGGAGAAGCTGCCCTTTAAGGCTTTCAATCAATTTCAAATTCTTAGTGATATCCATCCCATAAAAATTCATAGTCATCCATCCCAACCATATGCGAAATCGTGCGAAATCATTATAGCATTGGGACGGCTTAAGTTCCAATTTCCCGATTAACCCTGTAATAGCGGATAATTCAAATACAGCCTATAGATGTAATCTATAGGCTGTTTGATATATTAGTCAGTTGTATAAGGTAATAAGGCAATATGACGGGCTCTTTTAATGGATACTGTCAGCTGACGCTGATGTTTTGCACAACACCCGGAAATTCTTCTGGGAAGAATTTTGCCTTTTTCAGATAAAAACTTTCTTAGCTTCGTTACATCTTTATAATCTATTAATTCTACTTTATCTACACAAAACTGACATACCTTACGTTTTGCTCTTCTTACATGAATTCTGCTGCTCTTTGTGCTTTTCTCTTTCTTTGCATCAGACATTAAGAACTGCCTCCTTCCAAGACTGTTTCTACATATTAAGGCATACACGCTATTGTTTCTGTTTCTCTATATCTTATATCCGTCAAAGTTAAATTATATAGCTAAATAAATATATCACATCCTTAACAGTCATGTCAATCTATTAGTTTCATAACTTCATGAGCCGGTAAGGGTTGGCTGAAAAAATAACCCTGTATCCGTTCGCATCTTTTCCTGGCCAGATACTTAAACTGACTTTCAGTTTCAACGCCTTCAGCGACAATCGAAAGCCCCAACCTTCTTCCTACCTCTACAATGGTCCCGGTAAGAAGGCTTTTCTCTTTCTCCTGGTCAATATTGTCTAAAAAAGTCTTGTCTATTTTCAGTGTATCCAATGGCAGCTCCGTTAAATAATTAAGGGAAGAATAACCTGTTCCGAAATCATCGAGGGCAATTCTTACACCTTTATTCTTTAATGCCATAATATTTTCCATCACCAATTCATAAGATTCAATCATACCGGATTCGGTGATTTCAAGTTCGAGACAATTTGGTTGAATATCGTATGATTCAATCATCCCCAAAACTTTATCAGGGAAATTCTTCTGGAGCAGCTGTATAATTGATATATTCACCGACATTATCAAGTGTTTAAATCCTTTGTCATGTAAACCCTTCAAAAACTTGATTGCTTCTTCCAGAATCCAGTCCCCCAATGGAATAATGAGTTTTGAATCCTCGGCTATAGGAATAAACTTGGACGGAGGAATCATACCCAGAGTTTCATTATTCCACCGGCACAAAGCCTCAAAACCCACTACTTTCTTGTCGGACGCTCTGTACTGTGGCTGGTAATACACCATAAACTCATTTTTGCTAAGAGCCATTTTCATTTGGTTTCTGATTGTTAAGCGCTCTGTAATCGCATCGTTCATACCCGGCTGAAAGATAAGATACTTGCTCTTTTTCTCCACAGCCCGGTACATAGCAGTATCAGCATTTCTGATAAGTACCTCAATATTGTCGCCGTCACGGGGATAGACAGCAATACCTATATTTACCGACAGGCTCAGACTGTTGTTGTCTATTTTTATTATTGCTTCGAGATAATTAATTATTTCTTCTGCGAAAACTTCAAGAGCTTCATCGCTCATATCAGGGGCAAGTATTGCAAACTCATCTCCTCTGAGCCTTGAAATAAGCATATACTCATTGCAGTATTCCCTCAGCCGTTTGGCTACCTCAATCATAACCTTGTCCCCTGTCAAATGCCCGTAGTAGTCATTTATAAGCTTGAAATTCTCTAAATCTATGTAAATTAATGCTATATTGGATTTTATTCCACCCCGTATGTCTTCGAATTTTTCTATCAGCCAGGAAGCATTCGGAAGTCCCGTTAATGTGTCAAAATAAGCTAATTTATTTATTTTCTCCTCTGCCTCTTTTTCGGCTGTTATATCAGTATTTGCACCAGCCAGTTTAATTATGTCTCCATTATCATCCCACAGCGCTTTCGCTACTGAATTAATCCACCTTACCTCTCCTGCTTCTGTTATTATACGATACTCGCATTCATAGTGAGAGGTTTTTCCTTCATAATAATCTTTAAAAGCCTTATTCACCCGCTCCTTATCATCCGGATGAATAATTTTTTCTTGAATATCCTGTTCCTGACCCATAGCCTCAGCTTTATTCACGCCAAAAATCTCATACCACCTGTCAGAATAGAAACTTGAACCTGAAACTCTGTCCCATTCCCAAATCCCAATATTGCTTGCCTCCACGACCAGATTATATCTTTCATCCTTCTCCTGGAGCATTATTTTCTGTTTTATCAATTCATCCAATTGATCTCTGAGTTCTTCTTCGGAAGCTGCCAACTCTTCATACACTGCTGTCAGCTCTTCATGTTTTTCGTAAAGTTCGATTTCAGAATTGACACGATCAGTGATATCTATACCCATTAACTCATAAACTTTTGTAAGGTTTTTCTGGCCACGGATATTTAGGTTGAACGAAATATGTTTAAAATCGCCGTTCCTGGTGCGAATACATAATTCAAAATTATTAATTGCCTCGGCATTCTTGCTGTCTTCTATTATTTTTCCAAGTTTTAACTGGTCTTTCGTATTGAGAAAATCATAGATCCTGAGTGTTTTGATAACATTTTCGGATTCATAGCCAAAAATTTTTTCAGCCATTTCATTAAATTCCAATATCACTCCATCTTCAAGAAAAGAAACTATTATAATATTGGCTGTTTTAATAACATTTCTCAGAGTAGCCCTGTCCTTGTTAAGTCTTAAGTTAAGATAAAAAGCATATATAATAGAGATTAGCAGTATTAAGCCCATGGAACACAGAAAAATAAACAGATAGGCCGTCTGTTTCTCAAGGCTCTTTTTTGATAACAATTCATTAACAGTAATTATAAATGATGAATTAGAACATAAAAAAAGTACTAAATGCAAAATAACTATGGATATAATAACCAAGCTGTACTTCTGCAGCTGTTTATATGTTTTCTCAAGCCATTTCATGACTTCCTCCCATTTTTAATTTTATAACAAACATATAGGCACAAAACATATATACCCAATTAATGATAGGCAAAAACAGCAAATAACGTAAAAAAAGCATGCAAAGTATATGGTTTGCATGCTTTTTTCATTCTTTTATGTACTATCCTTGAATTTTTGCTTTTGTTGTCTTAATTTCAAATTATTCTTCCCTTTGCTTTTCCTCTGTTTTGTCCCGGCTTTCAATCTGATCAACAGCTTTTTTTTGTTTTTTTCTGCTCAACCTTCTTTTATATATAACTAAAACAATTAATACAATGGCAATGAAGAATGTGATTGAAATCCAGGCCCCCGCAATCCAGACCAGGAAGTTTTCGAAATTCAGTCTGAAGGTCTTTATAGATTGCTTAAAAGCTGTTGAAATTCTTTCTGATAAGGTTTCCGGTGAAAGAACAGTCTCGGTGGCATCATCCACTTCCTGAATGTTTATGGAAATACGGCTGAATGCTATTAGGCGATCATAATTTCTAAGCTGATTTTCAATTCTTTCAATTTCGTACCGGACTTCAGCAATCCTGCTTTCAAGCTTGATAACATCTTCCAGCTGTGTTGACTTGGCCAGGATATCCAAAAGGGTCTCTTCCTGAACTTTAAGCGTTTTTAAGCGTATCTCCAAATCTACATAGCTGTCGGTGATATCCGTTCCTTTTGAATTGGATTCAATAACGATACCAATTCCGCCCAAATCCTGCATAACCTGTTCAAAACTCTCGGACGGGACACGAATAACATAGTTTGCTCTTCTGAGAGACCAGGAATTCGGTCTTTTTCCAGTTACATTTCGGGATTCCACAAACCCGCCATAGTCCAAAACCAGCTCATCCAATGCTTTAATGGTATTATCGAATTCTTTGGTTTCAAGGTAAACTTCCCCTTCCATAATTATCTTTCTTTGTTTCATTAGATCAGAACTGGAATCCGCCCTGTCTCCTCCCATTTCACCCCCGTTACCAAAACCTCTTGCTTCAGATGCTTCTGCAGGAGCAACCGCTTCCGGTGCTGCCTCATCGTACGAAACACTTACCTTGGAGACGTAATCAGCAGTGGAACCTGCCGAGTTCTCTTTCACAACACTTTTCTGACTGCTGCACGAGCTGAATAGTATTGTGAAAGACAGAACCAGAATGCCGGCCAAAATAATGCTTTTTCTTCCTGAAAGCTTTTTTTTCATGGAGATTACCTCTCTTTTCTTTCCTTCTTTTACTAATTAGACGTTTATTGAGCTGCCCAAGTTCAATTATTCTGGTTTGAAGTGTTACCTTGTTGTTTTCTGGTATGCCTTTATATTCTTTTATTATATACCTTATGTCTGAAATAGTCTGATTTGACAACCAAAAAATAATCCCGGGATTTTTCCGGGATTAATAGGGTAAGAACATATAACGGATGACTATTGTTTATTCATGCATATATTTATTGCAACATCTGCTGCTGAAGCGGCATCGGGAGCATAATAATCTGCTCCGATAGATTTGCAGAATGCATCAGTTATTGGAGCACCGCCCACCATAATTTTGACTTTACCCTTAAGTTCAGAATTATTAACAGCGTCCACCACATTTTTCATTTCTGTCATGGTTGTGGTCAGGAGTACAGAACACGCAATGATGTCAGCATCAATCTCTATTGCCTTTTCAATAAATTTTTCGGTAGGAACATCCACCCCTAAGTCTACAACTTCAAGGCCTTTTCCTTCCATCATCATTCTAACCAGGTTCTTGCCTATATCGTGCAAGTCACCCTTAACAGTTCCTAAAACCACCTTGCCTGCTGCTTTTACACCGCTGTCCGCCAAATGAGGCTTTAACAGTTCTGTACCGGCATTCATGGCTCTTGCGGCTATAAGTACGTCAGGGACATAAACTTCATTATTTTTGAACTTCTCTCCTATAACATTCATACCGGCAAGAAGTCCCTCTTCAAGTATTGTCTTTGCAGAAATGCCTTCATCCAGCGCCTTCTGCACAAGCTCCTTCACAGCCTTTGCGCTTCCCTTTTGAAGATTTGCCGAAATCTCCTGCAAAATTTGCATTGTCATCATCCTCCATTCGTTCTAATCCATTCGATTTTTCCTCTGGTTTCACGGAATTTGCCCGGAGTTGTACCGGTCATTTTCTTGAAAATCTTTGAAAAATAGCTCTGATCTTCGTATCCGACCAGATTTGAAACATCGATTATATCAATGGAATTATCCATTAATAGCTTTTTGGCTACAGAAATCCTGTATTTATTGAGATATGTGACAAAGTTGGTACCCGTGGCCTCTTTAAAAACTTTACTGAAATATGAAGGACTTAAATAAACTGCTGCCGCTACTTCTTCAAGGGTAATTTTTCTCATATAATTCTTGCTTATGTAATCAAGGGATTTGTAAATAACATCCGCATTTTTTACATCCTTCAAATCAAACACACATTCTGAGAACCTTGCCAGTATTTTGGACAGCCATGCCGACATGTCCTCCACTGTTTCAAAGCTATTTATCTCATTAAGATATTTATAATTAAGACCAAAAATCTGGTTTATATCAGCTCCACCTTCAAGGGCTGCACGCGACAGAACAACTATGAGCTCAAGAACCCGTGCTTTTACTATTTCAAAACGGACCCCTGATTTGAGGAGTATGGCACCCAAAATTTCATTGAGAACCCTTCTGGCTCCCTGAGTATCACCTGAAGAAATCAGTGCCAGTAATTCTCTCTCTTTTTCGATAGGATAATCATCTAAGCTGCTTTCATCTCCGCCCATTGTTTTTATATAATGAATATATGAAGATATATCAGACTGCTGCTCAAGTTTCAGCCTTTCATCAGCCATGTATTGTTTTCCCTGGTTGGCAATATAAGCCGCTGTAATAAATAATAAATTCGAAAGCTGATCGACTTTTTCAGGGCTGACTACCATTATCTTGTCTATTTCAGATTTCAGTTCTTCAATTTGATTTTGAGTTAAATTCTTGCTCAGTATATCTTCAAAAAGGAAATCATCAGGATCGAGCATAAGTACAGGCCCTGCAATCAAAGCACCTTTCTCATTTTCGCCAAGGGGAACGGGCGAGACCCAATGCGTTAAACCTAATTTACAGAAGAAAACATATTTGCCTCCAAATCTTTCTGCCTGGTAGCTTCCATAAATATGAGCCTGTTTACAGTTTAACCTGTCTCCCATCAAACAGCTGGATTTCCGGCAAAAACTGCATCCTTCCTCGTCGGTACTGTAGAGAACTTCCCCCTTGCTGTTTATGAGCATAACTAAAATACCAGTAGACATACTATAGGTTTGTGCACACCTGATAATCTCATCCAGTTGTTGATTTTTTTCTCTTATGACCATAATATCACTCAAAATTTATGTATAACTCAAAACATATATGGGAATCCCTCTATAATTATCCTAACATTATTAAGACCTTTATGGATTGAAGTTTTTTATGATTTTTATTAAAATTTTATTCTTCAAACACCATAGCTTCTATAAATGTATCATTAAACCCGGGTAATGCTGATAGTTCCAAGTATTTCGCCCTGCTCTTAATTGTATCACACCGGCGGCGACACTCCTTAGACAGCAGGGACATAACAGCCCCGATTCCCGAGGTATTACCGGCAGATCTTATCTTTGTCAGCAGTTTTTTAGGCAGCATCCCGATACTCACCGCACTTTCCTTGTTGAGCTTATTCCCAAATCCTCCTGCCAGCCATACGATATCCACCTCATCGTAATCTACATTCTGATGTTTGAGAAGGGTTATAATTCCGGCATATATAGCAGCTTTCGCAAGTTGAACCTCCCGTACATCCTGCTGACAGATGTATATATCATCGACAATGTTGAAAGCTTTTTCACCATTAACAGTTATAAGCCTGTCTTTTAGACATTGGGCTTCGGGCTTCCACTCATCAGGTTCGGTAAATCTCCCGGTTTCATCCACTATATAATTTTCGACAAGTACTGATATTGCATCTATAAGACCTGAACCGCATATCCCTATGGGCTTTTTGTTCCACAGGGTATGTACTTTAAACTTACCATCTTCAAAGCTGATTTTGTCAATTGCCCCTTCAATTCCACCAACACCGCACCTGATCTTGGCTCCCTCAAAGGCTGGTCCGGCCGCCACCGAACAGCACAGCAGCTCACCATTTTTGGACAGAACCATCTCCCCGTTGGTTCCTATATCCACCATAAGCTGAATTTTGTCTTTGTCAGTCAGTGAACATGCAAGCATTCCTGCCGTAATATCAGCTCCCACATAGCCTGAAATAGACGGAAGTAAATAAACCGGGCATTTGGGGTGATAATCAATACCTAAATCTTCTGCAAAGCAGATTAAAGAATCCGTAGTAACCGGTGTAAAGGGTGAAACAGATATCCTGAAAGGATTAAGTCCCATTAAAAAATGCATCATTATAGTATTTCCTGCAAATGAAATACAACAGACATCGTCCCTGGAAATACCCTTCTTTTCTATTATTTTTTTGAGCATGCGGCTTATCTGACTTGTGAGTTTGGCATGCAAAATATCATTCCCGTGAGGGTTTTCCCTGCCATAAGAAATCCTTGACAAGACATCGGCGCCATAATAGGACTGATCATTTATCTCAGAGATAGTTTCTTCTATCTTTCCTGTATATAAATCTACAAGGTAGCCTACTATGGTAGTAGTTCCTATATCAACTGCAAAACCATAATCAGAAGCTTCAACAGTATTGACATTTACATCTATTATGGTTTCATCGGTACAAGTAATTACCAGATCCTGTTTTTCTCCATTAACAACATTTGATACTTTGGAGTAAACCTCCGGCAAAAACTTCAGCTTTTCTTCCCCAAGACTCTGTAATATCCTTCGGGCATCATCTTTGCTGTTTTCAAGACTCGCAGCAGAAAGCGATATATTGACCCTTCTGGCCAGAGGACTTAATTCAACATTATATTCCAAACCTTCAATCTGAATATTCGCGGATTTTTCCTGTTCAATATGTACGGCTGTATCTCCAAGAACAGTTACCTGGCAAGTAAGTCTTATACCTGAACTTAATTCTGTCTTCAGAAGCTTTCTTTTTTCCGTATCAGTGATATCAGATACTTCTCCGGATACAACCGCCTTGCAGTTGCCGCAGGTACCACGACCGCCACAAGGTGAACTGATTAGAAAACCATTTTTTAAAATAGCCTTTTGAAGATTTGTTCCTTTATCAACAAAAAAAGTTGAGGTATTATGTCCGTCTGATACGACAACTTTACAGTTCATAATAATCTCCTGCATACGTTTTCTGGGAATTAAACTATATCTAAATTATACTCTATCCAAAAAACGTCAATGGCTTCAATGAATAATTTATGGTTCTTTGCAATTTTTTATGGACTTTTTGAATTATCCATTAAAATCAAACTTAATATGTTAAAATTAATTTATTCTGAGAAGGTTCTTCTTTAAGGTGGTTAGAAGCATTTATGAGACTGAAAGTTATTGCATGTAAGGTTTTATTCCGCGAACTAAGCTTTATTGCAGCCAAATCAAAAAATTATATAGATATCACAACCCTCAGGCAGGGCCTTCATGATACTCCGGATGTATTGAGACAGCAGCTTCAAAAGTCTATTGACCTGATAGACAGCGGAGAAGATATGCACACATGCGGCCCTTATTATGATGAGGATTTTGATGCCATACTTATAGCCTATGGGCTGTGCAGTAACGGTATTGCAGGACTTTCCTCCAAAAAATACAAACTGGTTATTCCAAGGGCTCATGACTGCATCACACTTTTTCTCGGCTCGAAAGAATTATATAAACAGTATTTTGACACACACAAAGGCGTCTACTGGTTTACCAGAGGCTGGCTTGAAAATGCGCCCATGCCCGGTAAAAGACGCTATGAAAACATCAGGCAAATTTATGTCAAACACTATGGAGAAGAAAATGCCGATTACCTGATGGAAATGGAACAAAGCTGGCTTAGAGGATATAACTGGTGTACTTTTATTGACTGGCCGGAATTCGATAACCAGGATGCCAAAAACGAGACAAAAAAAAGCGCCAAATTTCTCAACTGGAATTATGACGAAATTCGTGGCGATAAAAAACTTCTTGAAGACTTCCTTGACGGAAACTGGGATGATGAAAGATTTCTTATTGTGCCTCCGGGTAAGACCGTTGTTCCCTCCTATGATGACAATATAATAAAAGTGGATGATCCTTCATAGAGCCGTTTCTAAAACATGATATTCAAATTTAGCCATGCCATCCGGCCACATATTCTTACAGAATCAATAAAATACCATGATGTTCAGATCTTCTTGTCGCCCTCGACTATTTGAATCTGTAAACTGCGGGCATTTCAGACTTTGAGAAATCCGCAGGCGAAGACGAAAAGCTGTTGGCGAAATGTGCGGTTCGATTGGAGGCAATCGACAGGATGTCGATTGAGCGGCGCTTGCCGATTAATGCTTCCCTTAGTCGAGGGCGGCAAGAAGACCGGCAGAGAACCTTGCGGCAACAAACCTGAGTATGACAGAGAATCGGACTGTCCTGCAGCTACTTAAGAAGTACATCTTCAGAAAGGTTAAGTTTTTCTATTGCACTGATGATACTTTTCCGGGTTGGAAGCCCGCTTCCGGAAAGAACTACAAGTCTGTTCAATTTATCCGCAGTGCCATGATAAGGTGTAATTTTAATATTTTCTCCTACACAATCCACAAACCAGTTTTGGCCGCCTTTATTGACAAAACCTTTTATTCTGTATGTATCCTTCGCAATCAATGAAATAAATTCCCGGAGTAGTTCCATGCTGCATACAGAAGTTACATCAAGCAGAAACTTCTGCAGTGTTATATCAGCAACTTGCCTTAAGGGTTTGTCATTATTATCTTTTCCGCTTTTCAGATAAAGTATCCATTCCTTTTCTATACGACCATAGCTTGTGGTATAAGCGGGTATCCCGGGTCGGATTTCCCCTAAAAGGGCTTTGGTCTGGTTTAAGCTTTCCTGAGTTACAAGATCGGTTTTATTGATTATAATCATGTCTGCTACACTCAGCTGCTGCTTGCAGGCCAGGGCAGTATATAACACTTTGTGAAAATTCAAAGCGTCCACAAGACATATACTTCCCTTGTAATCCAGAGTGCTGAAATCAGGCTGACCCAAAATCCTGTGCACATTCTGAGGATTTGAAAGCCCGGAGGCTTCGATTATTATTACATCAGGTTTTTTTTGGGCTATGTTCTTCAGAACCTGCTCAAACTGGTCAAGTTTGCAGGAACAAAAAATCGAGCCATTGGAAATTTCGGAAAGGGCTGCGCCTTTATCTTTAAAGAAGACCCCGTCTATGCTCTCTTTACCAAACTCATTTATTATCAGAGCAAGCCGTTTGTTTCTAAATAATGTTATTAACTCTTTCAGAAATGTGGTCTTTCCGGCGCCCAGAAAGCCTGTTATAAGGTAAAGAGGTATCATGCCGATACCTCTCTTTGAGCGACTTCTATTGCAGCCTCAAGTTCTTCCTTGCTGGGAATGATTGAGCGGAATTTTAGTTCACCGTTTATATACATGGACGGGAGGTTCGGAACACCCATTTTCTTGCACCGGGCAATATTTTCCTTGGTTGTAAACTTATATTCCACAACATCAATGGCATCGCCGTATTTTTTCTTGGCGATATTTGCAACGTTCATCATATATGTACATGCTGCACAGGTGGCAGAATCAAGAGTAAATACCTCTATCAGAGGTTTTTTGAGTGCATTGTAATCAGGAAGTTCAACCTCTATATCCTCTTCCACGGCTTTATAATTCTTCAGCATTTCACGGACATCATCAGTATAAAGTACAGCCTGAGCAACACCCACTGAATTTTCAACAGGTACATCGTAGGGCATGTCACAGCCGGGAGCTATAATCAGATTTTGTTTGTTCTCAATGCTGTCCAGGAGATCCACTACATATTTCATATTATCCTGCTGTGTGCCATGGAGCATCACTGTTGTAAGCGGGATATTACCTCCGATGGCAATATTGTATTTGTCGGTAATGGCTTTTGCCGTTATCAGATCTACGTTTTCATCTATAGAAATAGAATCCGGCTTTGTTTTACACATAACCTCAATATTTCGGGTTGCATCCCCGCAGACAAAAAATGAACTGAATACATTTTTGCTTCTGAAGAAATCAAAGAGTTCAGTATAAGGCTCTGACATAAATTGTGTAAAATGATCTGAAGAAATCTGGGATATCAACGGATCAACAATTGCAATAACATCCATACCTGCGTCAATATAATACTCAGCTACTTTTTTGCCTACTTTTGTACAATAGTTCAAAAGGCCCTTGACATAGTCCTCGTCATCATACATATCCATAAATATATCATTCCCGCGAAGATGGGAAGCAAGGGTAAAGGGTCCGCATATCAGACCGTATAAAGCTGTGGTGTCTCCGACTTCTTTCTTCATTCTTCTCATGGCATTGAGAATCATTGGAAAACGTCCGCTTTCAGGTGTCGGAATTGTGCAATCACATGGAATTTCCATGCTTTCTGCCAATGGATGGGTTTTTACCGAAGGAGGAGCATTTTCTGCCCAGACAAGTTCACACCCCAGGCATTCTGCCTCTACCTGCAAATCAAATAAAACAGGCTGACCATGGGGTTTATATAAACGATTTACCTCCAAAAGAGATGCCACAAGTTTATCCTCGTCATTTAATACTTCTATGGCATTGTAGCCTTTCAGTTTGCCTGCATGAACCCCGGCAAACGGCACCCAGGGCACAATATCTGTTTTTTCATGTCTTAAAACCTTGAATAATATTTCTTTAGGCTGCATTATAAAGTCCCTCCTGAATTTTGTCCTCTATAATCGGTCTCTGTCAGATGACTCAACGTTATATATGCCAGATTGGCTGACCGTAAACCTTTTTATCCAATACTATTTTAGTTAATGGGCAGAGGGGAATTATATAAAAATATTCTGATATTTGGTACTTTATTGTTTCATCTTTTATAAAAGGTGAAATTTCTCCATTGTGCTTAAGACATAATTATCTTATAATTTGTGAAACGTTTCATTTAAGGAGTGTGGTCTTGTGTCTAAAAATCCTATTAATCCAACTAATCCTGAAAAAGTAAGGCTCATTTTAGATACCGATATGCTCACTGATATAATTTTTTCTTTACCTGTCATAATTCCACCTGCTTTTATATTTTTTAATGAAACGTTTCATTTAGCAATAAAAAAATTTAAATAAAGTGTTATGTTTTTGCGTACCCCACACTTTCGCGCATAATTACCTCTGTTTTAAGTTCTATCTGCTTGCCTTTTCTGCTCCTGTTTTTATCAGTGCTGTTCAATCTGTTTAACAGTAATTCCACACTTGCTGTACCAATTTCATATTTGGGCTGCCTGACAGTGGTAAGCTGAGGGGAACATAATGAAGCCATGTCAATGTCATCGCACCCCATAACTGATAAATCATAAGGTACATTTAGCCTTCTCTCTCTTGCGGCTTTCAAAACCCCGATTGCCATAAGATCATTGGATGCAAAGATAGCCGTAGGCGCATCCAGGAGCCTTAATAGTTCTGATCCGGCCTTATATCCGCTGTACCAATCGTAGGATCCTTTTTTGACAAGTGCTTCATCATATTCAAGACCCTTTTCTTTTAGAAAGTCAATATAGGCCTCATATCTGTATCTGCTACTTTGCGATTCCAATAAACCGGTGATAAATCCAATTCTCTTATGCCCATATTCATAAAGAATGTTTAAACCGTTTAATGTGCCCTGATAATCATCCACATTGACAACATCATACTCTTTGTCATCGATATTATTTATATCCACAAGAACTACTTCACATTTCTCCCTGATTTCATCAATTTCTCCGGCCTGTATATTGGGTTTTACAAGAATTATGCCATCTACATTTTTTTCTATAAGTACCCTTATATACTCACGTTCTTTTTGAATATTCCTGTCATTGTTGCAAAGAAACACGGTCAGACCAGCTTTTTTTGCTGCATCCTCCACACCCCTTGCAAGTTCAGGATAGAAAGGGTTTGTAATATCCGGTATCACCAAACCTATACTCTTCGATGTCTTTGTCTTCAAAGTTCTGGCCGCAGTATTGGGGATAAACTTTAACTCTTTTATGGCTTTAAGTACCTTTTGCCTGTTTTCTTCTGTAACAGTAGGAACATTATTAAGTACATTGGATACTGTTCCTAAAGATACCCCCGCTGCTTTAGCCACATCCTTCATTGTAGCCATGTTCTAATTATCTCCTGTCGATCTTTTTTATGTATCATTATCAAATCTATGAATGAAACGTTACATTTATTATAAAACACTACTGGAATAAATTCAATATCATAAAATTAGACTCAAAATATTTGAAATTTATCTATTTAATTATTTTAAGTATTTCTGCAAAGGATTCGCAATAATGACTGCACAAATCCTTTGTTCCGCTTTCTATGATGTTTCCTCCACTGATACCTATGGCAGGAAAACCTGCCAACCTGATGGAACAAATACCTGCTCCGCTGTCTTCAATCCCTATAACAGAATTTCTGTCTTTAAATTCAATACCAAGCCCAACTCTGCAGGTTTCTGCATAAAGCCACGGATGAGGCTTCGGAGAGCAAATTTTTAAAATATAACTTGCGAAGAGGCAGTTCCTTTTCCGGATCAAGGAGCAGGGCACCGCTGCACATTAAATATATTGGTACACTGACCCTTGCCAAAGACCCATAAAAGAGGGCATATCTATTACTTTGGAATTTTTAGTGGTATCTTCACTTGGTCTATGTATCAGTTCTTCCGCCCTACAGGGTTCAATCATAGAATTTTGCATACCCTATAATTCCTCCTGCAATTGACCATTCCATCCGTAATAAAAATGGAAGCACATTCCATTTACTAATATTGTACCACTTGTTGCTTCTGCAGGAAACAAAAAGAAAGGTTAATTTCTCCCGATACCTTGAATAAACTCTTATAGGGGTGGTTCAGGTGGAAGCCAATATCTTAGCAGGAACCTATTGCTTTAGTAATGAATTGATGTTTGAAAAAAGTCTGACTGAAATCTCGGATCCTGATACAAAAGTTAAAAAGATCAGAACCTGTTATTTGTTTGATACGGATTGGGAAATCTCAGAGGGTCCTGATACAATAGAAGTGACACTCTTTTTCAGGATTGGTGTAATCTTTGATTATCTTTGCAATAAAACAAATTACATAAAAACAGAATATAAAACATTTCCATGTCAAAAAAGGCATCTTCTTTATAAAAAGCAGCTGAAAAACTTTGTTTCTGATAAAAAAATCAAGAAATATTTTATACATAACCTGAACAATATCCTTTTCAGTACATACAGCCTGGATAACAATGAAGAAATACTCACGGTTACTTGCAACATAGAAGGTATCATTCTGACCGAATATCATCATGATTTTTGGGTTGGAAACGAGCTGAACCTACAGCCTCCTTCAAGACCTGAAAACTATGACTGGGAGCACATCCTGAAGAATATTAACATAAAAGATGCAGTAATACTGTTTGAGAGTTTGCTCACTCTTATAAAAGGAATATGCTCTGAAAAATCTAATAAATCCAGCCATCCAAAAATGTCAGCTGACGAGGTATCTGTGTCCCAAACTGAAAATACCCCTTCTCAAAATCATGACAATAAAGAACTTGAAGACCTGAAAAAACTGGTCTTAAAACTGAGACATGAGCTAGAAGAAAAAAATTATATAATCAGCGGACTGTTAAAGTATATTAATAATAGAAAAAATCCTTCATTGGAAGGATTTTCTCTGCCCAAAGACATTAAATTATAAGATTATTATCGATGCATTTTTAATAATCGCAGCGGTATTCTTCAACTTTTCCCTGCACAATTACATCCTGGTCAATTCCCAGCTTGTCAATAATATCTTCTGTAACAGTCAGTTCAACTATTGTTGTCCAGACTGATGTTGTTTCTGAAGTACTTACCAGGAAGGTGTCCAGGATATCTGCGTCATAGCGGAAGCATTTGAGCAGTATATAGGACTGGAGGCTGGGATCATCAAGATATCGATGCTTCAGTTTCGGTTCAAAATCTGAAAACGGGATGGAAACAGTATACTCAAAGCTTGTATAATTATTGACACCCCCTGAAACTATAATAAGCGATTCATTGGGTGACACCTGATTCTGGCGCTGAAGAATCGGAGTACCTGCAGTATCTATTACTGTGGAATCAACAAAAGCTTTAGTAATTGCAGGATCGTACTGCAGTCTGTTTGACAGATTCCTCGGCAATGTGATAACGTCGAAGTTACCGTTTTCATATTCCACCAGAAGTACAAGCTCATATCTGTGAGTAATTTTTGACTTATTTCCACAGATCAAAGTATTCCTGGGATAGTCCGGTTCTATAATCCGCTTGCAAAGCTTAATGCACACTACAGGTGACCCTAATACAGGTTGCTCGTCAGGGGTGCTTCCATCGTTAATAATGTAGATTCTAAAGGTTCTTTTATTTCCCGTTGGAACTCCCGCTGAGTATTCCTCCTGCCATAGGGTTTGTGTATTGGCAAGAACCTTCTTACCCAATATCTGCTTTGCAAATATGTCAATATATTGCAAATCTTTCTTGGCTTCTTCTGACATACAAACAACTCCTGTTTTAATGATTGCTTCCTGCTTCATATTATGTATTTAAAGACATAACTGCTACTTAAAAAACTTTGTTAATTTACTTCCCACTATGTTCTTTTGAGGTATTTTTTTAAAAATTTCCGTGCTTGCCTGGATATCGTTTAATAATTCTTTTATCGAAGTTATTTCATCCTGAAGCTGAATAATTCTATCCATTATCTCTTTTTGGTTTTCTTCAAAGAGTCGTGCATACTCCGGTGTAACTCCCTGCTTTTTTCTGCCTGATGCAATTTTGCTGTATATCTGCTTACTCATGCCTGAAGTTTCCACAGAATTACCCAATTCAACAGCTCTTTTCATTTCACTTTCAGTATCTTCTCTTTTGAGCCTTCTCCAGCCTGTGCTGTAAGTTGGACTTATGTTGAAATCATCCATTTTCAGTCACCTGCCGATCTATATCCTATACATTATATGAAAGATATGAAAAAGTATCTTATATCCAGGAATTTTTAATGTCTTCAATCTCCTTATAAGCGCATTTCTTTTTATATTCCTCGCAACCCTTCAAATCTGCTTTGCGGTAAATATGATATGCAGGGTAAAATGTGTCTACATACATTTCAAAACCTAGAACTGCTGCCCTGACACAAAAATGTCTGTCCTCTCCGGCAAAACTCAGATTGTATATTGGTGAAAAAGAAACCTTACTGTTAATCACATTTCTGCCGATTAAAGTACATCCTCCCAATCCTCCGACTTTATATAAGCCCGGTTTTCTGAGCATGTCATAGAACTCCTCTGTTCTTTTCCTGATCTGTTCTGCATTAAGTGGGGATTGTCTGTTTATCTCATACTGGGTATAGTTGTCATAAAGCCATACCTGAGGTCGATATACCCCCGAATACGACCAGTCGGTCCAGTAAATCTCTGATACAATATCCTTGCTATGCCCAACAAGATGCTGTAAAGTTTTTGGATGAAGCATTAAATCCGAATCGACAAAGAAGAGCCCGTCGTATCCCTTATCTCTTGCATAATTGAGCATTATATTCCTGTATTCTGTTACCCTTGAAATGGAATAACTGTCCCATTGATGAGGAATGTATGTTTCTTGTTTTCTATTTCTTTCATCACCATTTAAAACACTTCCGCCTAAAATACCGGTAAGCTTCTTTAGAATGGTATGGGATTCATCACATATATTGTCATCTATAAATAAAAAATCAACCTGAAAGCCTTCTGTCTTCAGGTTAATAAGAGATAAAGCATATTCTTTCAATATATCCGGACTCTGTCTTACGGGACTTGCAACAAGTATCCGAAAGCTTCCCATTATTCCACTTCTCCCATAACAGTCAATTCCTGCTCAACTGCTATTTGAACCAGGAGATCATAGAAGATAGATAAGTCTACTCTTGTTGCCGGAGCTGGCGGCGAGCCTGTTCCACAAAAACAGACTTCTCCAATTTCTGCATTCCATGTCATATTAGTCAATCTTGCAATAACTGTAAAATCCTGACCAACAGGAACAAAGCCCGTAAATCTGTCAACAGGAATTATAATTGTGTAGACAAATGTGTTCCCTACTCTCTGCATTGTTTGATAAAGACTTCGAGAAATTTGTTTTTCTGAAAGATCGTATAATGTGGTTACTTTTACTCCTATATCATCAGGCAGGAGTATAAGTTCATAAGATCCCTGGTCTGAAAACTTGACTAAAAGAAATATTCTAAATGGTATACTTATTTTAATTCTATTGTCGCATAAGAAACTCCATGAAGGGTTTCCCAACTGGACCTCTACACATTCTATGCATTCCAGCGGGTATTCATTAAAGGTGCCGGCATTATCTATGAAAAGTGTTACCGGCTCTTTTACCGCTAACCGCTGACCTGTTACCGGATCCCTTTTTTCCTGGAAAAATATTTGAAGGTTTCTTTCACAAAATCTGGCTTTGGTCCTGTTTATAAGAATATTGATAGGTTCACGATTTTTTTCCATCACAAAGTCTCCCCATTAAA
>JAAYMA010000104.1 GCA_012521615.1 Clostridiaceae bacterium
CCTGATCAGGAAGAAGCTGAAAACGCATAAATTTACGTATATAAAATATAAACATAGGAGGATGTAGTTATGAGCATAAGTGCTAGCATGGTAAAAGAGCTGCGTGATCGTACTGGTGCAGGTATGATGGATTGCAAAAAAGCACTCGTAGAAACAAATGGTGATATGGACAAAGCTATTGAATACCTTCGTGAGAAAGGTCTTGCAAAAGCTGCAAAGAAAGCTGGAAGAATTGCTTCTGAAGGTATTGTAGATGCATATATTCATGGCGACGGCCGTATAGGTGTTCTTGTAGAAGTTAATATTGAAACAGACTTTGCGGCTAAAAATGAAGAATTCCGTTCTTTCGTAAGAGATATTGCAATGCAAATTGCTGCTATGAATCCTAAATATGTAAGACGCGAAGATATTCCGGCTGAAGAAATCGAAAAAGAGAAAGAGATTTTGAAAGCTCAGGCAATAAACGAAGGTAAACCTGAACATATAGCTGAAAAGATTGTTGAAGGAAGAATTGAAAAATACTTTAATGAAGTTTGTCTTCTTGAACAGCCATTTATAAAAGACGGTGACAAAACCGTTGAACAGGTTACCAAAGAAAAGATCGCAACAATTGGTGAAAACATCAATATTCGCCGATTTGTAAGATTTGAAAGAGGCGAAGGCATTGAGAAAAAAGAAGAGAATTTCGCCGAAGAAGTAATGAAACAGATTAAGTAAAATATTATATTAAGAAAGGGTATTTTGATTACCAATCATTATACCCTTTTTTTGAAACATTTTTATATATAAACGGAGGCATTATGGGTTTGGAATATAGGAGGATAATGCTGAAAGTAAGTGGTGAGGCATTATCCGGCGACAAAGGATTTGGAATAGATCAGGATATTTTAGGTGAAATAAGTGATAAAATTAAAGACGCCTGGAAAATGGGCGTTGAAATTGGTATAGTTGTTGGCGGAGGCAATTTCTGGCGCGGACGAAGCAGTACTGGTATGGACAGAACTACTGCAGACCATATGGGAATGCTCGCAACTGTTATAAATTCACTTGCATTGCAGGATGCGCTGGAACACAGGGGAGTACCAACAAGAGTACAAACGGCTATCGATATGCCGAGAATTGCTGAACCTTATATACGCAGAAGAGCTGTCAGACATCTGGAGAAAAAGCGTGTCGTTATTTTTGCCTGTGGTACAGGCAATCCTTATTTTTCAACCGATACTGCAGCTGTTCTCAGAGCTGCTGAAATTGAAGCAGAAGTTATATTACTTGCTAAGAATGTAGATGCCGTATATGACAGTGATCCTAAAATCAACAAAAGTGCTTTAAGATATGATAAAATTAGTTTTATGGAAGTACTGCAGCGTCAGTTAAAAGTTATGGACAGCACTGCTACATCACTCTGCATGGACAATAATATTCCGCTGCATGTTTTCAACATAAAGACACCAGATAATATAATTAAAGTTTTAAAGGGCGAAAAAGTTGGTACATTAGTTGCGAGGGAGGTCTGATTTATGAATAAGAATTATGATCAGTACAAAACAAAAATGGAAAAAACCATTAGCGTTTTAAAGAGCGAACTTAGTGCCATAAGAGCCGGACGTGCAAATCCGCAATTATTGGAAAAAATCACTGTTGAGTATTATGGAACTCCTACTCCGATAAACCAGCTTGCCAATATTCAGGTACCTGAAGCACGTCAGATAACAATTCAACCTTGGGATGCCAATATATTCAATGACGTTGTCAAAGCTATTCAGGCGTCTGATTTAGGCATCAACCCCAACAGTGACGGAAAAGTTATTCGTTTGATTTTCCCGCCTTTAACAGAGGAAAGAAGAAAAGAGCTTACAAAGGACGTTAAAAAGATTGGTGAGCAGAGTAAAGTAGCGATTCGTCAAATTCGCAGGGATGCAATGGATAACTATAAAAAACAAGAAAAAGCAAAAGAAATTTCAGAAGACGACTTTAAAGTAATAGAAAAAGATATTCAAAAATTAACTGATGAATATATTGAGAAGGTAGACCAGGTGGTCAACATAAAAATAGAGGAGATTATGGAGATTTAACAGGTTACTTAACGCTTATAAAATTTCTTATAACTCAGATTTATCTGACATATTTATAACTAAAGGCTAAACAAAACTGTTTAGCCTTTCTAAGTATAAAATAACTTATTAAACCTGCAGTTTAGATTTTGGTCTTATAACATTAATAATGAAACTTCAATAATGAACTTCTGAACTTTTGCAAAGAGAAAATAATTTTATTGACCTAAAGAGGATGAGATATATATATAAAAGTAAATTTTAAGAAAAAAATAAGTCACATTAGACAAAATAAAAATTTTGTACAAAAAGGAGTGGATCTATGATATAATTTAATCAGCTAAACAGCAAAATTTAGAAACTGGCAAAATTCAAGCTGAATTTAATGCAAATATATTTAAGTAAAAAACCGATAACTTATTTGGATCATATTGTCCGATTCATGTTTTCAATTATTTATTTGTTTATTTGTACTGTTTATAGCTGCACTGTTTTTATAACTGGTATAATGCTAATTAGAACCTGTTAGAATAATTTTGTTTATATATTTTGTTCTACTACTTTTGCTTAATACTTTTGCTTTTTTACTTTTGTTTTTATACTTTTGTTTTATATTATTAAATGATATTTTATTATTCTTTATAAATTATAAAGTCTTAAATTATAAATAAAACACTAACTACTTGGCTTTTATTTATTAATAGAATTGTTAATTCATATTCTGGAGGTTTATAATGAATCGCACTTTTGATGACATGCCTGACATTGTTGTTGAATTTTTGAACTATATGCTGACTATTCAAAACAAATCAGAAAAAACTGTTCAGGAATACTATTATGATTTACGGACCTTTTTACGTTACATAAAGATTATTAAATATAATGCTGATGAAAATAAATTTGATGAATTATCTGTTAATGATATTACTATAGATGATATTAAATCCATTGATTTGACTGATCTGTACAGCTTTATGGCTTTTATGAGCCGCCAACGCAATAATACGGCCGTTACCCGTGCCCGCAAAGTTGCCTGTTTAAAATCATTTTATAAATACTTATATACTAAACTTAAAGTTATAGATTATAATCCTGCTGCTGAACTTGATTCTCCAAAAACTGTAAAAAGTTTACCGAGGTATCTGAAACTGGATGAAAGTATCCGTCTGCTACAAAGCATAAAAGGTAAGAAAAATGTTGCAAGAGATTATGCAATTATTACTCTGTTCTTAAATTGCGGTTTGCGCTTATCAGAACTGGTGAGCATAAATATTAATGATATACGCGGTGATGTACTTACTGTTGTCGGCAAAGGCAATAAAGAACGTACAATCTATTTAAATAAAGCTTGTAAGGATACCATAGAAGCATATCTGAAGGAACGTTCCAAAATTGAAGGAATTAGAGATCCAAAAGCATTATTTATAAGCGAGCGGAAAAATAGAATTAGCCCCAAAACAGTTCAGTATCTGGTAAAAAAATACATTAAGGCTGCAGGACTTGACCCTGACAAATATTCTCCCCATAAACTCCGTCATACAGCAGCAACACTGATGTATAAACATGGCAATGTCGACATAAGGTCTCTCCAGGCCATTTTGGGACACGAAAGTGTGGCAACTACAGAAATTTATACCCATGTCGACAATGACCAGCTAAGGCAGGCTGTAAACAAAAATCCTCTGTCCTCATTTACTCCGGATCAAAGCAGCCAGTCGTCAGAAAAATAGAAACAGTAAGCCCAGCTACAAAGACGTACCCCGCAGGTCGGGACATGGCGAAGTTTATCGAGCCATGTCCTTTTACGAGGTAATTGGTCAAGATAACCTTAATGCTTTGAAAAAGATTTATTTCAAAAATACATGATATGCTTTGTAGGTTGCATAAATATCAGCTTTGCTGGCAATTTCAAAAGGTGAATGCATGGACAGCAAAGGAACTCCCACGTCTATTACATCCACGCCAAGATTGGCAATCATCATGGCAATGGTTCCTCCCCCACCTTTATCTACAGCCCCAAGCTCTGTAATATGCCAGGGAATGTTGTTCTCATTAAGCAATCTTCTTACTTCATTGAGGAATTCAGCACTGGCATCGCTGGCGCCTGATTTACCTCTGGAGCCACTGTATTTCAAAATGGCAACACCTTTACCGAGATAACCGGCATTCATCTTGTCATGAGTTCCTTCATAATTGGGGTCAAAAGCTGCATTAACGTCTGCAGAGAGCATTTTTGAACGACTTAATGAATTTCTTACAAGCCTGTCACTGTACTGGCCATTGGTTGTCATAGCGCACAGATCAGCTATGAAATTTTCAAGAGCCATGGACTCAGCACCAGTATTGCCCACACTTCCTATTTCTTCTTTATCAGTCAGATAGCAAACTGCAGTGTATTCAGGATCAGTAATCTCTGTTATTGCAATTAATGCAGGGTATGCACAAACCCTGTCATCCTGGCCGTAAGCCCCCACCATGCTCCGGTCAAACCCTACATCACGTGCTTTAAATGCAGGTACAAGCTCAAGTTCCGATGAGATTAAATCTTCTTCTACAATGCCGTATTTTTGATTTAATAATGCCAGGATATTTTTCTTGAAACGTTCCTTTATATCCTTGTCTTCAAGGGGCTCTGAACCTATAAGTGCATTCATGTCTTCAGCTTTAAAAGCTTCATTTAATTTCTTTTCATACTGATCTTTCGCAAGATGAGGCAAAAGATCAGTAATCGTGAATACCGGGTCATTTTCATCTTCACCGACATTTACTTCAACAACAGTGCCGTCGGCTTTGACTATAACACCATGCAGTGCAAGAGGAATTGCTACCCATTGATATTTCTTAATACCGCCATAATAATGAGTCTTTAAAAAGACCATGTCAGTAGATTCATATAATGGATTTGGTTTAATATCGAATCTGGGGGCATCCACATGAGCGCCGACTATTCTGACGCCCTCTTCTGCAGGTTTTTTGCCTATAACCGCCAATAACATTAATTTGTTTTTTACTACACGGTAAACTTTATCTCCAGGATTAAGTTTGGACACATCCAGCTCATCAATATTTTTGAAACCCTTTTGTTCGGCCAAAATAACGCTTTCCTTTACAAATTCCCTTTCTGTTTTGGCTTTATCCAAAAAGAGTTTATACTTTTCACTGAAATCCATAATATCTTTTTTGGCAAAACCGCTGTCCCACACATTAGTGGTCTTATAAGTAAGCTGATCTATATTATTTTTCTGATCACTTGATACTTTTCTCATTCTTTGGCTCCTTTCAATATTTTTCATTGTGAATATTATCATTATACCACTTTTTTCTTTCAAAAATCCATTTCAGATTGATAAGAAAAAGGGACATGGCAAAGTTTATGAAGCCATGTCCCTGTTTTCTGACAATTGTTCATATTAAATCCGATGCAGCGAATTTCTGATCAGAGTATGATACAGATTAAGCCGCCGGAGCCTTCGTTAATGATTTTCTGCAAGGTTTCCTGAAGCTTTAGCTGAGCATCTTCAGGCATCTTATACAGCTTATTTTGCAATCCTTCAGTTATAAGCTCATATAGGGATTTGCCGAATATATTTGACTCCCACAACTTTTCAGGTTTTCCTTCAAATTCTTTCAACAAATAATTTACCAGCTCTTCAGATTGCTTTTCCGACCCGACAAACGGAGCAATTTCTGTTTCGATATCCGCACGGATCATATGTATGGAAGGAGCACTGGCTCTTAATTTGATGCCGAATCTGGATCCCTGGCGGACAATTTCAGGCGGCTCCAGTGTCAGCTCATCAAGGCTGGGAGTTACAACCCCATAACCTTTGGTCCTCACATCAGCAATTGCATTTTCCACTTTCATATATTCCTGACGGATTAACGAAAGTTCTTTTAAAACTGTGAAAAGCCTTTGCTCATTGTCAATATCAAGTCCGGTATCTTCCTTAATAATGCGGTAGAACAATCCGTCGGCAGGTTTAATCTTTACATTTAATTCTCCGGAACCCATGCTAAGTTTACCAATTTCAGCCTTATCCAGAAAATCATAATTCTTAAGTCTTCCGCAGGCGTCGTAAGCCATTTGAACTGTTGAATTATCTGAAAAAGTATCTTTTATGGCACATATTAATTCTCTTCTCAACCAGTGCTCGTTATCAAGAGATAACATCCAACCTGGAAGATTAAAGCGAATTTCACGTACAGGGAAATCCATAAGAATCCCGTTAATTACTTTATTTATAGCTGGAATATCAAGATTAAGACAATCAATTGGTATGACAGGTTTTCCATAACTTTCGCTTAATTCCTTAGCCAGTTCTCTGGTCTGTGGAGCGTCGGGCTTTGAGGAATTCAACAGGATTACATAAGGCTTACCGGAGGCATTGAGCTCTTTTATAACAGCTTCTTCTGCTTCCTGGTATTCATTTCTCGGAAACTGTGTAAAAGAGCCGTCTGTAGTAATCATAACACCGATTGTGGAATGATCATTTATAACCTTACGTGTCCCGATACCGGCAGCTTCTTCAAAGGGAATCTCTGTGTCAGACCAGGGGGTTTTAACCATCCTGGGTACTTCCCCATCCATATGGCCAATAGCGCTCTTTACCATAAACCCGACACAGTCTACCAGCCGGACCCGTAAATTGATATTATCATCCAAGGATATGGTAACTGCTTCGTTGGGGATGAATTTTGGCTCGGTTGTCATAATCATCTTTCCTGAAGCACTTTGAGGAGTTTCATCAATAGCCCTTTCTCTGTCGTATGGATTTTTGATGTTCGGCACTACAAGGGTATCCATAAATTTTTTGATAAAAGTTGATTTACCTGTTCTTACCGGACCTACTACTCCAATATATATATCGCCCTTAGTCCTCTCAGCAATGTCATTATATATACCGTACAAATTCTCCACGGCCAATCCCCCTTTGGTATAAGTCGGTACATGCACAAAATGCATGCCCCATTTGGTCAATATAAGTATATTGAATGTATATTCGATATATTCAAAAAAATTTCAAAGAATCAAAAATTTAATCTATTTCAAAACATTGTTATTTAAATTCGAAGCTTATAAAAGATATGAATTTTGAGAAAGATAATCATGACTGTTGACTATTTTATTTTTAAATGGAGGTGCTAATGATATGACTAATATGCAACAGCCGCAAAACAATCAACAGCAACAACAGCAACAACAACAGCAGCAGATGCAGGGACAACAAACACAGGGACAGTCCATGCTTACAAGCAAAAACCTGACTATTCTGGAAGACATGTTAAACTACGAAGCATTGTATTATAAGAAACTTGACATGTATGCCCAAAGCTGCAATGACACCCAATTGAAGGATATATGTAACAAAGCTGCTCAGCTTCACAGAAAACATTTCGATATGCTCTTTAATTATCTTAGCTCTCATAACAGACCTGCTTCTCAACAGCAACAATAAAGGAGGTAAAATTTATGGAACATAACGCTATTTTTACTGAACAGGATATCCTCAATGATGCTTTAAGTTCTGAAAAACAATTGATTACTGCTTATGGAATATACCTGGCAGAGTCTACATGTCAGAATTTAAGATCAGAACTTATGAAAATATTAAATGACAAGCAGCAAATTCAGTTTCAAATTTTTGATATGATGCGGCAAAAGGGCTGGTACAATGTGAAAAACGCCAATATGAACGATGTTCAGACGGCTACACAAAAGTTCCAGGGTATGATGCAGCAAATGCAATAAAAGTATTAATTAAGCCGGTTTTCTGACTGAGAACCGGCTTTTTACATCTTTTTTACATCTATAGATTTTATATACTTATATTATGATACCAACTATATGATTTTATTTATGATTTTCAAACTGAAGTTTTACTTTGTCAGCACGATATTTTGAAATAATGTATTCTACAGGTTGTCCACTCTTTGAGTACAGTACATTGTTGATACATATAAGGGGTTGGCCGGGCAGTATGTTCAAATAAGCGGCATCCTTCTGATCTGTAGATATAACATCCAATACACTTTTGGAGGTGTTAGGTACTAAAGGATACTTTCCTCGCAAAACATCCCTTTTATTATTGATATCGTCTATTATATCCGGAAACAATGCTAAAGGAATGTAGGATACACTAAGTGAAATTATATTATCATCAACACTGTTTGTATAATTTATAGCAACGAATTCATTTCTTGCATTCGATTTTAAATTAAAGGCCTCAGTGAGAAAGTCTTTTTCCTGTCCGATAATTGTTTCAATAGAAATTATATTTTTTTCAGAAGGATTTTTACTGTCCAGGATGGAATCTGTGAAACCAGTATAGTCTTTGATATTTATAAAGGACTTTTTTGAAGATACAAATGTACCTTTGCCTTTTAATTTGTATAATATTCCGCTTGAAGTAAGTTCATTTATTGCTTGTCTGACGGTAGGCCGGGATATATTGTATTTTTCGCAAAAATCCTGTTCTGAAGGAATTTTGCAGTCAGCTTTAAATTCACCGGAATCAATTTTCTCTATAATAATATTTTTAAGCTGACAATATAGCGGAATATTACTATACCTGTTAATAGTGACCATACCTGACCTCCATTAAAACCATAAATTATAACAAGATGATGACATGACAATATTACATTAACACATACCCGAAAACAATAGGACTTATGTGCTATATTTGTACAATAATCCCTTCAATTATGCTTTTAATTCAATGTGAGTTTCCTCAACATTATTTTTTTCCAGCAGGGGCTTCACGTGTTCATTGAGGTATTCTTCGACCTGCTGTATACTTCTGCCTATATAATTATGAGGGTTAAGAACCTTTGTCAGCTCTTCCATATTCAAATTGAAGCTGGGATCATTTGCAATCCGTTCAAGAAGATCATTTTCCTTCCCTTCTTCTTTAACCATTCTGGCAGCTTCCATGGAATGTACACGTATTCTTTCGTGAAGTTCTTGTCTGTCACCACCACGTTTTACAGCTTCCATAAGTATATTTTCAGTAGCCATAAAAGGAAGTTCGCTCATGACGTGTTTATTGATTATTTTAGGATAAACAACAATGCCGTCAGCAATGTTGTTATAAATATTCAGTATTGCATCAACAGCAAGGAAGGCTTCGGGTATAGTTATTCTCCTGTTGGCTGAATCATCAAGAGTTCTTTCAAACCATTGGGTGGAAGCCGTTATTGCAGGATTAAGGGCATTCACAATAACATAACGTGCAAGAGATGATATTCTTTCGCTCCTCATAGGGTTGCGTTTATATGCCATCGCAGATGAACCTATCTGATTTTTCTCAAAAGGTTCTTCTATTTCTTTCAGATTTGCCAGCAAACGCATATCATTGCTGAATTTATAGGCACTTTGAGCTATACTGCTCAATACATTCAATATCCTTGTATCTTGTTTTCTGGAGTAGGTCTGGCCTGAAACAGGCATAATATTTTCAAAAGATAATTTTTCTGCTATAAGTTTTTCCAGTTTCCTGACTTTCTCATGGTCCCCGTCAAAAAGCGCAAGAAAACTAGCCTGAGTACCTGTAGTTCCCTTGTTTCCTAAAAGCCTTAATGTTGAAAGCACGAAATCAAGTTCTTCGACATCGAGAACAAGATCCTGAATCCAGAGGCAGGCTCTTTTGCCTACAGTAACAAGCTGTGCAGGCTGATAATGTGTAAAGCCGAGCGTAGGCATGTCCTTATATTTTTCAGCAAAACGTGAAAGTTTGGATATTACAGAAAGCACTTTATTTTTAACAAGTTTTAAAGCCTGAAAATATATCAGGACATCAGTATTATCCCCTACAAAACATGAGGTGGCACCCAGATGGATAATACCTTTTGCTTTTGGACATTGACTTCCATAAGCACGAACATGTGACATTACATCATGACGTGTTTCTTTTTCAATTTCTTCAGCCAATTCATAATTTATATCATTCTGAAATTTCTTCAGCTCTTCAATTTGCTCATCTGTAATATTAAGTCCTAACTCCTTCTGTGCCTCTGCCAAAGCAATCCAAAGTTTTCTCCATGTTCTGAACTTAGTATCAGGTGAGAAAAGTTCAAGCATTTCCTGGCTGGCATAACGTGAATTCAAAGGGCTTTCGTATACATTTCTGGACAATTGACAATAACCTCCGATTTGTATAATGTCATGTCATCATAACGTGATAACGATAGTATATCTTATATGTATTAAAGTAGCGCAAAATTTATTATATAACTAAATTGTCTAAAAATCCATACTCATTTTTGTTATTAATTTGATTAACAATTTATTCATATTATCCAAAATTCAAGGTTTGACTATTATTTTTGACTTTCTCAATATTTAAAAGATTTTAATTTTACTGAAATAAAAATTGAGCAGCTGAAATGGATAATTTTATTCAGCTGCCCGATTAAACGACTTTATTCAGGTTAGATATTAAGTTTCATGTTAAATAAGTTTTTATGTGTCATATTATTTTGTGATTTTGTTTTCTGAATATCATAATTGCTGATTCAGCCAAGAATCTTTTCTATGGCCGCAAGCTCAATACATACCGAAAGTATCTCCATTGCTGTCCTGAGCTCGGAAACAGGCGGATAGGTAGGTGCAATACGAATGTTTGAATCGTCCGGATCATTGCCATAAGGGTATGTTGCACCGGCAGGAGTCAAAGTAACCCCGGCTTCTTTTGCAAGGGCAACTGTTCTTTTTGCACATCCATTTAAGACATTGAGGCTTATAAAGTAACCTCCACGGGGATTGTTCCAACGAGCTATCCCCTTTCCATTCAGGTTTTTACTCAGTATTTCGTTAACGGCATCAAATTTGGGCCGGATAATGTCTGCATGTTTTCTCATAAGATTTTTGATATTTTCCGGATTCTTTAGAAATCTCACATGCAACAGCATGTTTATTTTGTTATAGCCTATGGTCTGTATTGATATCTGTTTTTTAATGTGAGCAATATTTTCCCTGCTGGACGCCATTATAGAGATTCCGCCGCCTGGGAAAGTAATTTTGGAGGTAGAACTGAACATGTAAACCCTGTCAGGATTACCTGCTTTTTCAGCTTCATCCAAGATATTAAGTAGTTTGTCATGCTCATCATACAGATGATGAAAAGCATATGCATTGTCCCATATAATCCTGAAATCCTTAGCTTTGGTTTTCATGGAAGCAAGTCTTCTGACCACTGTATCGGAATAAGTCAATCCTGTAGGATTACTGTACATGGGAATGCACCACATACCCTTTATGCTTTCATCCCTGGAAACCAGATCTTCTACCATATCCATATCTGGCCCATCATTCTTCATGGGTATAGTAATCATTTCTATTCCGAATTGTTCAGTTATTGCAAAATGGCGGTCATATCCGGGTGCTGGACAAAGAAACTTAATGTTTTCCTGCTTGCCCCAGGGTTTTTCAAAACCGTTCAGACCGAAAATATATGCTTTTGCAATCAAATCATACATTAAGTTGAGGCTGGAATTGCCACCTACGAATACTTGTTCAGCTGAAAGATCAAACAGTTCAGCAAAAAGCTCCTTAGCTTCCTGAATTCCGTCTAAAAGTCCATAATTTCTGCAGTCAAATCCGTCCCTGGTAAAAAGGTTGTCGGTATTTTCAAATAAACCGTTGGAAAGATCGACTTGTTCTGTACATGGCTTTCCTCTCGACATATCAAGCTTTAAATTTTTATTTTTATAATCCTCATAAATTTTCAATAATTCCTCTTTTCTTTTTTCAAGCTGTTCTTTGTCCAAATCCTTGTATGTCTGCATGCAAAATCCTCCATAAATCAAAATAATGGCAATATAAAATTCTCCTTATAATTCTATGCCAGGAATAAGGATTTTGCAAGTTTAAAAATGAAATATTGCATAATAAATTATCAAAATATTTTTTTGCGGAATTGATAATTTGTATTCAAGTATTTATCTGTGGTCAGATATATACTTTTATTCTTTTTCATATAAAACAGCTTTACATTGCAAGAAGTATCTTTATATAATTCATAACAGTAAAATTTAACCTAAAATTTTGGACCATTCTATAAAGACTTCCATGATATAATCTTTCAATTCTTTCTTTTCCGCACTGTTCATAGCAATCAAAGATGTTTCTGCTATTATTCTGTCACCATGGTAGACCGAAACAGTACCCATTATACTTCCCTTCTTTACAGGTGCAGTCACTGTTTCGGGAATTGAAACTCTGGTAAATAACATATCCTTCTGATTGTGCCTCAATACTGCAGACAAATCACTGGAGACAGAAAGATCAATCTCCTGTGAAGTCCGGGAACGTTTTACTTTGATCGAGCCCATAATTGTTCCTTTATCAAGAAGTTTAATACTATCATATTCTGCAAAGGAATAATCCAATATTTTCATACTGCTGGATGTTCGTAAATTTTTAGTATCGCAGAATAAAACCACTGAAATAAGACGCATGTCTTTTTTTGTGGCACTGGTTATAAGGCAGCGCCCTGCAAGACCTGTATATCCAGTTTTAACTCCATCTGCACCTTCATATAAATCCAACATTTCATTAGTGTTCTTTAATACCCTGCCGTTAAAGTAGAATTCCTTTTTTCTGACGATTTCATCGAATTCGGGTATATTAAGAGCATACCTTGTTATTTTTGCCAAATCGTAGGCAGTAGAGTAATGATTCTCAGCATCAAGTCCATGAGGGTTTGAAAAATTTGTTGAAAAGGCTCCTATCTCTACAGCCTTTCTGTTCATTATTTCAGAAAATCCTTCTATACTCCCCCCTATATGCTCTGCAATGGCTACTGCTGCATCATTGCCCGAACAGATTAACATGCCGTGCAAAAGGTCGTTGAGTTTCAAGGTAGTACCGGCTTTAATCCCCATGACAGAGCCGCCCATATTGGCTGCTCTTTTACTTATCAATACATCTTCATCAAGGGAACAGTATTCAAGAGCAATTATGGCAGTCATTATTTTCGTTGTTGAAGCCATTGGTCTTTTACGAAATGCATTTTTGGTGTATAGTAAAGTTCCGGTCTCAAAATCCATAACTACTGCGGATCTTGCATTGATGGAAGGTTCAGCATTTGTCGGTATGCTGCGGTTAATCTCAGAAAAGAAGTCATCTTGTAATACTGACAAATCATCCCGATGTATTTCATTGACAGAATTTAATTTTTCTGTATGTACAAGTGAATCTTCGTTTTGAATATCATCTCTTTGCTCTGAACTTTCCAGGTTTATACCGGAAACCAAACCTTCTTTTGAGGTTTCATTGCTGCTTGGAAATGCTTCATGGTCATAACTGGGTGTTAAGACGCTGAAACAAATATATATAATTAACATTAATGCAATCAGATAAAGAATATCGGTTTTCTTCAAAATTCCGTCACCAAAAAAAGTGTTCTGTGTCAAATATATTGCATAGTGTTCTCCTCTATGAATTATAATTGCAAAAATGTCGGGATAAACTTATTGAGGAAAGGCTTTATGGAATTCTTTCCTGGTATTGATTATATATTGATATAATTTCCGATATTGCCTTTTCCATTGCAGAAGCATTAATATGATAATCGCAATAACGAAGGTATAAAGGCTCACGTTCTTTTTTCAGTTTGTACAGAACTTCTTTACCGTTTTTAAGCAATGGCCGGGTTTCCGGGTTCACAGTGCTGATTATATCCCTGATTGGTCTGTCCAGATAAAACACCAGTCCATTTTTCTTCAACCAGGTCATATTTTCCTTGCGAAGAACAACTCCTCCACCTGTTGAGATAATGGAGTTTTCATTTTTGGATAAGCTTTCCACTGCTTTACACTCTATATCCCTGAAATAATCTTCGCCTTTCTCAAAAAGTTTTGTTATTAAACCATAATGCTGTTCAATATACTGGTCCACATCAACAAAAGGCATATTCAATAGTTTTGAAAGCTTCCTGCCAATTGTGGTTTTTCCGCAACCCATGAGACCAATGAGTACTATATTAGACTTCATCTTTCAATCCCTTATATATTTCATTGATTATTTTAATATCAATGGTTCTTTCCTGCCAGATTTCCTGTGCGCATATTGCCTGGGCTATAAGCATATAAAAGCCGTTGGCACATGGAATACCGAGTTCTTCAGCATATTCCATAAGTTTAGTTGTATTGGGGTTGTATATCAAATCCATCACAAAACCCGCACCTTTAAGCTGTTCTTTATTAAGTGGCGAACAGTCTGTTTTTGGATACATCCCAACCGGAGTGCAGTTAATTACAAAGTCATATCCTTCAGCGCTGAATTCGGCTATATTTACAGCTTTATAACCGGGGTACTTCAATTTTGCTCCATCGGCGTTTCTGGAGACAATTGTAATTGTATCGGCTCCATTATCAGCAAGGTATGTTACTACTGCCCTTGCAGAGCCGCCGCTTCCTAATACCGCAGCCTTCTTTCCTTTTACCTTCACACCATAATAGTCAAGAGCCATGCCAAAACCGGAATAATCGGTATTGTATCCTTTGAATTTGGGATAAAGTTTTATTGTATTTACAGCTCCGATTTGTGCAGCCTCTGATGAAACTTCATCCAAATACTTCATAATTTCTGTTTTATAAGGTATTGTTACATTTATACCCGCATATCCTTCAGCCTTTAACGAATTGAGAACATCAGGCAATTTATTCAAAGGTATTTCAATTAAATCATAGGTAGAGCTAATGGCCATCATCCCGAAAAACATATTGTGTATTTCTGGTGACAGGCTATGGCCCAGCTTCTCGCCTATTAAACCATATTTTTTATGTTGAGCTTGTTTATTGTATGCTTCTATTTTCTTTCTCTGATACTCTTTTGAACAGTGCATTATGTTTTGAAAAATATGTTTTATACTATCGGCATATTCAGGATTTTTGACTTTTCCGAGTACATTCTGAATGACTTTATCCTCCCGGGATGTATCCAAAATTTCAGTTCCGGTACTTTTCTTATATTCAGCAACCTGCCTTACAAGGTTCATTCTTTTTTCTATGAGCTCAGTCAGTTTTTCATCCACTTCATCAATCTGTCTGCGGATTGCTTCAAGATTGTTACTGTTCATTTAAAGCTCTCCTTCACTTAATGTTTCCAATCCGAACTGTCCAATAATCAGATCCAGAATAGCAACAGCGCACGCGGCTTCTATCACCGGCACAGCTCTTGGTACTATACAGGCATCATGTCTTCCCCGGACTTTTATTGTAGTATTTTCATAAGACTTTATATCAACAGTTTCCTGCTCCCGGGAAATGGAAGATGTAGGCTTTATAGCAACCCTTAATGTTATCGGCATACCGTTTGTTATCCCGCCATTAATACCGCCATTATTGTTTGTTCTTGTAAGAATTCTGGAGCCATCGGTATAAAATCTGTCATTTGCCTGGCTTCCATACATGGTGGTAATATTGAAGCCCTCACCAAATTCCACTCCTTTTACGGCAGGTACAGAAAACAATGCCTGTGAGAGTTTTGCTTCAACATTGTCAAACAGGGGTGAACCTATGCCGGCAGGAAGCCCGATTATTGCTGTCTCAATAATCCCGCCCACAGAATCCTGATTTTTTCTGGCATCTTCTATAACTTCAAGATAAGCCTCAATGCAGGACTGATCAATTACAGGCAGTTCCATTTCCTTTAAAGCAAAAAGTTGCTCTTTTGTTATATTTGTTCTGTCAAAGCATACATCTTTCATGTCGTATATAGAGGCAATATGTGAACCTATATAGATTTGATGAAATTCAAGTATTTGTGCGGCTATTGCCCCGGCGAAAACCAGAGGTGCTGTCAGGCGTCCGGAAAAGTGCCCGCTTCCTCTTATATCGTTAAAACCTTTGTATCTGACATAGCCCGAATAATCAGCATGCCCCGGTCTTAAAAGCCTTTCCATTTCACTGTAATCAGCAGAGCGTGTATCCTGGTTTCTGATAATTGCACATAAAGGTGTACCGGTGGTAAAGCCTTCATAAAGTCCGCTTAATATCTCGACTTCATCTTTCTCATGTCTTTTTGTGGAATAAGCTCTTGATTTGGCTCGCCTTCTTGCCATTTCAGTCTCTATTTTGTCAAAATCAAGCTTAATGCCGGAAGGAAGTCCGTCAACCACCACTCCTATTGCGGGGCCATGGGATTCACCAAAGATTGATATTTTAAGTCTTTCTCCAAAAATACTACTCATAAATTTTCACCCTTCCGCCAACTGAGGCAAAATCATCCCAGAATTCGGGATAAGACTTGTTTACTGCTTCGCAACCTGAAATTTCAACAGTGCTTTCGCATACACATGAAGCCGCTGCTATAGCCATTACTATTCTATGGTCGTTACAACCCGATACTTTCCCGCCTTTTAAACATGGTACACTTTCTATGATAAGACCATCGGGTTTTTCAGTAATTTTGGCTCCTAAAGCATTAAGTACACTGCGTGTTGCTTTAAGTCTGTCTGATTCTTTTATTCTGAGCCTTTCTGCATTTTTTATAATTGTAGTTCCTTTTGCAAGTGAAGCAGCTACACTTATAACAGGAATCAGATCAGGAATCTGAGACCCGTCAACTTCGGTACAACATAAATTTGATTTGCTTACGGTAACTTGATCACTGTATATTTTCACATCTGCTCCCATATTTTTTAATATGTCAACAATTGCTTTGTCACCCTGAAGTGAATTCGAATCAAGTCCTTTAACTGTAATGCTGTCCGATAATGCTCCCATGACGCAAAAAAAAGCAGCCTGGGACCAATCACCCTCAACAGCATAATAGGGCACCGCTTTATAACGCTGATTGCCGGGTATCTCAAATATCATCCTGCCTGGATCATAATTAATGGTGATACCGTACTCCTTCAAAACCTGTAATGTCATCATTATGTAAGGTTGTGATTGCAACTCAGATACTACATTAATTTTTGAATCTTTATTCAATAATGGGAGCGTAAAGAGTAAGCCTGTGATAAATTGTGAACTTATGTCTCCGGGTATATCAAATATACCAGGCTGTAATACACCTTCAAGGTTGATGGGCATTTTTCCGTTATTATCTGTATATTTAATCCCTATTTTTGAAAAGAGTTCTTTATATACTGAAAATGGTCGCTCTACAAGCCTGCCCCGACCAGTTATTGTTACTTTTTTACTTTCAAGTCTTGTTATCGGAATTATAAATCGAGCGGTTGAACCTGATTCATTACAGTCAATAACATCGTTTTTTAAATTTATCATGCCGTCAGAAACAACTGTAATGCTCTTTCTTCCTTCAAATTTTGAACTTTCATTTACTGTAATATCTGCACCAAGATGCTTTACAGCTTCTATTGTAGCGGTAATATCATCAGACAGAACTATATTGTCAATCACACTTTTTCCCTCAGCCAAAAAAGCGCTTATAAGGGCACGGTGTGCCATGCTCTTTGATGGTTGGGCTGTAACATGTCCTTTAAGTGTTGAAGGTGTTATTTTTGATAAGGCCATAGATTTTTTCCTCCAGGTCTTTTATATCAAGTTCGAGAAGCTCTCCTTTTCCAATTTCCTTTATATAGGAGATTGTAATTTTATCTGAGCGTGCTTTTTTATCAATTTTTATAGCATCAATCAATGCTCCAATATCTATGTCATGCATTGTGAAAGGCAAACCATATATCTCAAGCGCAGATTTTATTTTCTCGGCCTCACCCGATCTGGTCAGATTCATTGCTTCTGTTAAGAGGGTAATCAGGTACATACCGATTGAGACGGCCTGGCCATGGGTATAGCCCGTATAATTTTGAACTTTTTCAATGGCATGACCTATTGTATGACCGAAATTCAAAAGCTGCCGGATACCATTATCCTTTTCATCCTGCTCGACAATATCACGTTTGATTATGCAACTTTCTTTAATAATATAATCGATTTTGGGTTCAAGCCTGTTTCTTATTAAGGATAAAGAAGCCGAATCAGTTTTATATAAAATATCTGTGGGATTTTCAGCCTGAGAATCAGCAATAGTGTCAGTAAGTAAATTATAAAGTTTGCTGCTTCTGATAAACCCATGTTTAAGAAGTTCTGCCATACCGTCTGCAAATTGCATATCTGTGAGAGTTTTTAACAGCCTCGGATCAGTGTAAACGGCATCAGGCTGATAAAAGGCACCTACAAGATTCTTCCCCTGAGGAAGATCAACTGCTACCTTTCCGCCAATACTTGAATCAACCATGGCCAAAAGAGAGGTGGGAATTTGAATAAAACCCGTTCCCCTGAGAAAAGTGGCAGCAGCAAGGCCGGCAATGTCACCTGTTACACCGCCGCCCAATGCTACCACTATATCACTGCGTGTAAAAAAGTTGTCTGCAAGTATTGAATAAAGATAATTCAAAGTAGAAAAATTCTTTTGGTTTTCCCCGGCTTCAAAAACAGCAGGAACAACGTCAAATCCGGCTTTGATTAATTCAGACCTGAATTTTTCTCCGTAAAGGGGAAACACATTACTGTCCGATACCAGAGCAATTTTTTTGCCACTGTAATTTTCTTTGAAAATACCGGGCAGTTTACTGAAAAGATTTGTTTCTATATAAATAGGATAGGTCTTACCCACAGTAGATACTATAATTTTTTCCATGGGATCAGACCTCCAATTGCTTGTTTTCAAGTTCTGCATATTTTTTTAATACGGGCAGTATTTGAGCATACTTATCAGGAGTGATTGACTGCTCGCCATCACTTAATGCATATTTGGGATTGTTGTGAACTTCAATAATAACTCCATCAGCACCCAATGTCAGCGCAGCTTTGGCCATGGAACCCACCATCCAGGCCTTTCCGGTTCCGTGACTCGGATCTACTATAATTGGAAGATGGCTTAATTTTTTAACAGCCAAAACAGCACTCAAATCAAGAGTATTACGGGTAAATGTCTCGAAAGTCCTGATGCCCCGTTCACACAGAATCACATTGTCATTTCCTTCACTAAGTATATATTCTGCTGACATCAGCCATTCTTCAATTGTGGCAGACAGTCCGCGTTTTAAAAGTATCGGTTTTCTGGTCCTGCCCAACTCTCTTAAAAGCACGAAATTTTGCATATTACGGGCTCCGACCTGGATTATGTCCACGTCCTCCATAAAGCGATCCAGGACATCAGTGGACATTATTTCAGAGACTATGGGCAGCCCTGTTTCCTGTTTTGCTATTTTTAAATAGTTAAGACCCTCCAGGCCCAATCCCTGGAAGCTATAAGGAGAAGTGCGCGGTTTATATGCTCCTCCTCTTAAGAATGTCGCACCAGCTTTTTTTACCTGCTTTGCAATTTCTACTATCTGTTCTTCACTTTCTACTGAACAGGGGCCTGCAATAACCACAAAATACCCCTGCCCTATTTTCCTTCCGCAGACATCTACAATCGTGTCATCGGGCTCGAACATTCTGTTTGCCCTTTTAAAGGGTTCGGTCACACGAAGCACATTGGATACAATTTCATAGGAAGAAAAAGAGTAGCTGTTTATTTTGGAGGTATCTCCAATAAGACCGATAATGGTCGTGCCTTCTCCTACAGACACATGAACTCCTAAGCCCATTTCCTCAATATCGTTAATGAGCTCATTTTTTAAATGCTCGGATGCATCCGGCTTTAATACCAAAATCATAATAACCAACTCCTACCGTACTACAATCAAGGGAAGCAGTTTCCTCTGCCCCCCTTACTTATAACCATTATACATTAATAAATTTAATAATAGTGATTAATTATTCGAAAAACTCATTATATATTGCCACAATGGCTTTGTTCACATCATCTTCAGAAATTCCAAACATTATACTTACTTCCGAAGAGCCCTGGTTGACCATCCTGATATTTATATTGTTCCTGGCAAGTGCACTGGTAACTCTATACAATATTCCGGGTGTGTTTTTCATACCCTCGCCAACTACCATTACCAATCCAAGATCATACTCTATACTTACACTGTCGACCATAAGTTCTTTGGCTATGCGTTCCATTATTCTGCTTTTCTTATCTTCATCAAGATATTTCTTTCTTATAATAATTGAAATATCATCTATTCCTGATGGCATATGCTCAAAGGGAACAAACTCTTCTTCAAGCACCTGCATAACCTTTCTTCCAAATCCAATTTCCCGGTTCATCATGTATTTATTGATATTGATTGAGCAGAAGCCTGTATCACCGGCAATCCCAGCCACAGGGCCGGTGTTATTTTCTCTGGTTGGCACTATTAAAGTACCGGGCGAAGAAGGGTTATTGGTATTTTTAATGTTTACAGGAATTCCTCTTTTGAAAACAGGCTCCAATGTTTCTTCATGAAGCACCGAAAAACCGGCATAGGAAAGTTCCCGCATTTCGCGGTATGTAAGAATGGAAATTGGTTTTGGATTTTTTATAAGCTTAGGACTTGCTACAAATACTGAATCAACATCAGTAAAGTTTTCATATAAGTCCACCTGGAGTGCAGCAGCCAATATGGAACCTGTGATATCAGATCCGCCTCGTGGAAATGTGACTACTTCTCCGGACAAAGAATACCCAAAAAATCCCGGGAAAATAATTATCTCTTCATAGGTATTGAGTTTTGCGAGGTTTTTATATGATTGTGGAAGTACGCGGGCATTACCGTATTCATCACTCAGAAAGAGACCCGCATCCTTAGGATTCACATATCGGGCTTTAACACCAATGCTGCTAAGATAAAAAGCAAGCAATCTTGCGGCATTGTCTTCACCGGCAGCTTTCATTCTGTCCATAAACTTTTCTGCTGAATCATACGGTAAAGAAATCCGGGTCCTGAGATTGTTCTCTATATCTTTAACAATCTGATTGCTTAATTCCAACTCGACGGCTATCTCAGAAAATCTGGAAACAATATCACTAAGAACAGGTTCATAGTCTTCATTGTTAAGATATTTTGCCGCACAATCTATAAGCAGATCGGTAACTTTTATATCTGCATCAAATCGTTTTCCTGGAGCTGAAACCACAATTACCTTCCTGTCAGGATCACTTGTGATAATTGAACATATCTTTTTAATCTGCTGTGCGGTAGCCATCGAGGTTCCACCAAATTTACATACCTTCATTAATTACCTCCAAATCATATGCTTATTTATATGTATAAAAAGGTAAAGGGTCACCCCTTTACCTACCCATTCTATATTGGAGGTTTTGCCTTGTCAACAAGCATTTTCACGTTTTATTAGAAACTTACATTAAATATTTTTCAGCACTTATTCTTCGCGCAAACCCCCAATGTATTCTTTCAAACCTGAATTTTTTTTAAGATATTAATTTCAAAGTTTCCTTTGCAATAGCAAGCTCTTCATTTGTGGGTATAACCAGTACTCTTACCTTGGCATCTTCAGTGCTTACATCAATTTCCTGGCCTCTTACACTGTTCTTTTCATCGTCCAGTGATATACCGAAAAACTCTAAGCCTTCACAGGCCATTTTTCTGATGTTGCCATTATTTTCGCCTATACCTGCTGTAAATACAACTGCATCAAGACCGCCCATTGCAAAAGCATAACTTCCAATTGTCTTTCTGACATGATATGCAAAAAGTTCCAATGCCAGTTTTGCCCTTTCATTTCCTTGTTCAACAGCATCGTCCAGATCACGGAAATCACTGCTCACTCCGGATACAGCAAGAACACCTGATTTTTTGTTCATGATATAATCCATTTCCTCTGAGCTTAATCCTTCTTTGTGCATGAGGTAAGTTACAAGCGCAGGGTCTATAGTACCGCATCTGGTTCCCATCGGCAGTCCGTCAAGAGGAGTAAAACCCATGGAGGTATCTATAACTTTACCACCATCAACAGCAGCTATACTTGAACCATTACCAAGATGACATGTTACAATTTTTAATTCTTCCAGGGGTTTGTTCAAAAGAACTGCTGCACGTTCTGAAACATATTTATGACTTGTGCCGTGGAAGCCGAATTTACGGATTTTATATTTTTCATAATATTCATAAGGAAGAGCATACATGTAAGCTTTTTTAGGCATTGTCTGGTGAAAAGCTGTATCAAATACAGCTACCTGTGGAGTGCCTTCAAGTACCTGTTGACATGCTTTTATACCGGTAATATTGGGCGGATTATGAAGCGGAGCAAGTTCAGAACACTCTTCCAAAGTTTTCATGACTTCATCGTCTATTAATACAGACTTTATGAATTTTTCGCCGCCATGTACAACCCTGTGTCCAACAGCGGATATTTCGCTTAAATCCTTTATTACTCCCCATTCTTCATGGATAAGTACTCTCATAAGAGATGCTATGGCATCCTTATGAGTTTTCATTTCTATTTCTTTGACAACTGATCTTCCGTCATGAGTGTTATGTTTTACAAAAGAACCATTAATCCCTATCCGGTCACAAAGACCTTTTGCAAGAACTAATTCTTTACTCATATCAAAAAGCTGATATTTTAATGAAGAACTTCCTGCATTCACAACCAAAATAATCATTTTGTATATCCCCCTAAAATATTTTATGCTTTTATTTTTTGAGCTTGTACGGCAGTAATTGCTACAACACCAACTATATCTTCTGCCGAGCATCCTCTGGACAAATCATTTACAGGTTTGGCTATACCTTGAGTAATAGGACCGTATGCCTCAGCTTTGGCAAGCCTTTGGGTCAGCTTGTAAGCAATATTTCCAACATTAAGATCCGGGAAAACAAGCACATTTGCCTCACCCTTAAGCGGACTTGAAGGTGCTTTAGATTTAGCTATCTCCGGAATGATTGCGGCATCAACCTGGAGTTCACCATCTATAAGAACATCTGGAGCCTTCTCTTTTGCAAGCTTTGTTGCCTCTACAACTTTGTCAACAAGTTCGCTTTTTGCACTGCCATAGCTTGAATAGGATAACATTGCAACCTTAGGTTCAGCCTCCACAAGAGTTCTGAAAGATTCGGCTGCACAGACGGCAATTTCAGAAAGTTGCTCAGCATTGGGATTCTCTACAAGCCCGCTATCTGCATAAACAAATGTTCCATTGTGACCGTATTCGCAATCCGGTACACACATCACGAAAAAGGCTGAAACAAGTTTTACATTAGGAGCGGTTTTAAGTATCTGGAGTGCCGGACGTAAAGTATCTGCTGTGGAGTTGAT
The DNA here is from genome assembly GCA_012521615.1 of Clostridiaceae bacterium. Classification (GTDB taxonomy): domain Bacteria; phylum Bacillota; class Clostridia; order DSM-8532; family DSM-8532; genus DTU059. The sequence goes on from JAAYMA010000104.1 coordinate 23,181, forward strand.
TGCTCCTGCCACCATTCCATCCACTTCACCTTTCTTTACCATCATGACTGCCCAGTAAAGCGGATTTTTTATGGTTTCCCGTGCCTGTTCCGGGGTCATTCCCTTATGTTTTCTAAGTTCATAAAGAGTGTTAGCATAATCTTCAAGTTTTTCCGATGTTAAAGGATTAACAATTTTAGCGCCACTGATGTCGAGATCGCCTTTAAGTTCATTAATTTTATTTTCATCTCCAACAAGCACAATATCGGCAAAACCTTGTTCCAATATCATTGCTGTTGCTTTTATTGTGCGGATATCAGTACTTTCAGGCAGAACAATGGTTTTTTTGTCTGATTTTGCCCGCTCAATAATTCTGGTTAAAAAACGACTCATTAAAAATGCTCCTTTCACAATTTAACAATTCTTAGTATTCCCTTTACCTAAAAAAACAACATAAAAAAGCATATATATTTTAACAAAAAAATATATACCAGATTTACACAGTAAATTTGTGACAAACGGTTATTTTTGCCTATTACATTATACTCTAAATGTTTTTTGTATACAAGATTAGTTGAAATAAATTTTAATGTTTTTGAACAAAACTATCTGAAGCAGATATAATCACAGTTATACATAATATATTGACAAATTTTTAATACAATCGACATTTAATAAAATAAAAAGGAGGCATTAAACTGCCCCTTTTTAATATTCCTGAATACCTTTTGCCATCATTTCTTTTAACTTATCAATATTCTTCCCAGCCAAATCCTTGATATTTGTTGCCATGTTGTTAAGTATCTCCCGAATTTGTGCCGTTTCTACATATCTCTTTATTTTCATTGATGTCGTTTTAATTAATTCTTCATATCCGAATACATAGTATCTGATGGCTTTATAGACCGGCACGAGTTTGTTTATGTCTTTAATGGCCTGGTCCAGAAGTTTTCTTATTCCCTTTTCATCATCAGGAGATTTAACCATTGAACTTATTTTATCTTTATCTAATATTATTTTTGTACAGATTTCTACCGTACCTTTCTTGGTTATTTCTCCCCATACCAGGGATTCCTTTACAAAACCAAGTTGATTTATATAATTTTCCAGTTCCTCCGGAAATACTTTCTTACCGTTTTTTAATACAATCATGGATTTTGCACGGCCTGTTACATGAAGAAGACCTTTTTTATCAATATAACCTAAATCTCCTGTGTAGAACCATCCATCCCGTATAGCTTCACGGGTGGCTTCTTCATTATTCCAGTAGCCGAGCATAACCGTATCGCCTTTTACTACAATTTCCCCGGGTCCTTTTTTATCATTTACTGCAATTCCAATTTTCACACCCGGAAGCGGCTCGCCGCAAGTACCCTTTTTACGCCTTCGATCATTACCGCCTGCAACAACTGGTGATGTCTCAGTAAGGCCATATCCCTGATAAACTTTTACACCGATATTTTCAAACCACTGTGCGGTGTCAGGATCCATGGCGGCTCCTCCGGTAACTATAACACGCAGTCTGCCACCCAGGGGTTCAAGCAATTGCCTGAAAATTTTTCTCCGAAAATCAAGACCAAGATAACTTAAGATATTGAAAAGCTTCATCAATAGCTTAACTTTTCTGTACAATTTTCTCTTTTTTAATTCATTTATCATACGATTTTTAAATTTATCATATATTAGCGGAACTCCTACCAGCAGATCCGGCTTGTATTCATCCAAATTTTTGTTTATATATTTTAAGCCGTCACATATGGATATTGTCATGCCAAGATATAATGGAAACAACAAACCAACCGTATTTTCAAAAGTATGATGAAGCGGCAGGATAGATAGCACTGATTCGCCGGGCTTACAGTATACAATACCGCCAAGCCCCATAATATCGGCGCAGATATTTTTGTGGCATAACATAACAGCCTTGGATTGAGAGGATGTACCGGATGTGAAAAGTAATATCCGCATCGACAAAGGATTTATTTTCAGATTTATATACTCATTAAAGCCATTATTTATTAAGTCTTCGCCATATTTCAAAATTTCATAAAAGGAATGAAAACCTGTTTTATTTAACTGCTCTTCTGAACTTTGATTCATGCAGATGTATGCTTTGAGCTTTTTATTTCTTCTTGAGATATCTTCCATTACAGATTGAAAATCATCTGAATAAACTATTACATCAGCATCTGCCCTTTCCAGCATAGCTTCTATTTCATTGGGAGGAAGCATCCGGTCAAGCGGAATTGCAATACCTGCACCATTAACAGCCGCCAGGTAGGAAACAATCCATTCATAGCGGTTTTCACCGATAATTGCAATACGGTTGTCCTTAAAACCCATCTTGATTAAAGCACTTCCAAAGCTGTTTATATCACGGGCAAACTGATTATATGTCTTGTATTCAATCTCTGAATCTGGTGTTTTTCTAAAACGGAAAGCTATATTATCAGAATAGCGTGTACGGCAATAATTGATCATATTCTTGAGATCTTCGATTTTTGCCACTTTATATAAAGGTTTACCTTCTATTACATTAATGATATTTTGTTTATTTTCTTTGAGCATTTATTATCCAACCAGGACCTTTCATGTAAATTTTCCTTATTTTTGATACCTCTATGATATCATTATTACATAGTGTTGTATATATAAATCATCATTTTTTAAAATTTTTGAAATCTATGTATTTCAGGAACATAAACTGAGTGGGACAAAATACATGTAAACTACATGCCTTAGGATTGAGTAATTTTTTACACTTTGGTATTATGAATTAAATATGTTTTTTAACAGGTAAATAATAAGATTTTTAGGGGAGTTGGAAATGGAATTGGATTTTGCTAATATGAGCTTTGAAGATTTTATCATTCAATTAAGTTCCTTTTTCTCGTTAAATACACTACTTGTACGTCTCATACTGGCACTGGGTGTATTTTTTGCCGGACTTCTACTAAGGCATTTGTTTGTTAAAGTAATTCTGAGATTTTTTCTCTATCTTACTAAGAAAACAAAAACGAGTTTTGATGAACTATTGGTGGAAGCACTTGAAAAGCCCGCAAAAACTCTTCTACTGGGGTTAATAGTTTACCTCAGCCTGATGATTTTACTTCCTGTATTGATAGTCCAAAAGTTCCTTAACTTTTCTCTGAGACTGTTTGTCCTGGTAGTAATCTTCTGGTTTATATACAGGGCTTCTGATGTTTTTGTAAATTTTATAGAACATCTTGCAAACAAATCAGAAAAGAAAATAAGTCCTGCCGTCATCAATCTCCTTGGTAAAACTCTGAAAGCATTGATTATTATATTTGAAGTATTCTCAGTTATAGCATTGTTTGGATATGATGTAAGCGGTATTGTAGCCGGTTTAGGTATTGGCGGTCTTGCAATATCACTCGCAGCAAAGGACGCTGCAGCAAACTTCCTGGGAAGTATAACAGTTATGGTTGATAAAACATACAATGTCGGTGACTGGATTGAAACAAGCAGTGCAGAAGGTATTGTTGAAGAAATTGGTTTCAGAAGTACAAAAATAAGAACTTTTACAAACGCTGTTACTTCTATCCCCAATTCAATCATGAGCAACGAGCCTATCACAAACTGGTCACGTATGGGTCGAAGAAGAGTCCGGTACAACCTTTATATACCCATAGACACGCCGGCTGAAAAAGTAAGAATTCTGCTGTCAAGAATTAAAGATCTGATTGATAATAACGAAGATGTGAATCATGAAGCCATTAAGGTTGCAAACATGAATGGCTTTGAAGAAGGAAATATCAGCATCTTGATTCAATACTTTACCAAAACCACATCATTTTTTACTTACACTCAGGTAAACGAAAAAATATATCTTGATATTTTACAGATATTCAATGAACTTAATATTCCTATATCAGCACCAATTAAACGTATTTATCTGGAAAGCAGGCAAAATTTACAGGACATGCAGAATAAAGAAGTTAAACCTGAAGAAATTGAAAATTGAAGTTTGCAATAAAAAAACTCCCTGGAATATTCCAGGGAGTTTGGTGCGAAAGGCGGGATTTGAACCCGCACGTGCTTTACGCACACCAGAACCTGAATCTGGCGAGTCTGCCAATTCCACCACTTTCGCACGTCGTTCAGCAAAATAAAGTATACACGAAAATTAGCTCATTGACAAGGTTTTTAAATAATTATTTTTAATTTTATTTTTAAAATTTAACATTTTATATTATCAATATCGCACCTTATCTTTACTTTTTATTAAAATTCTTAATTATTTTACGTATTTTCTAATCTATAAATACTGCTGAATACCAATTAACTGTCTCATCTCTGTCTTTTAATGTATCAATAGGAAGTCCAAACTGTCGGACAGTCTTAAAAACATCTATTCCTACACTGTGAAAAGCAGGCCGTGCTTTTTTAGGATTGGCGCATTTATGCCCGGAAAAGCCTGTACATTTTTCACAGCAAGCACAATCACTCATAGAAAAAGCAAAATAATAACCGTCCAGGAAAGCCTGGCGTTCAATCTCAAAGGACACGTCCTGAGAAATCTTTTTATTAGTGGAATGGATTATTATCCCGCATTTATAATTCCTGAGAATTTTTTCATATTCCCACGGCTTTAAGGATCCCTCCCTTGAAGGGCATGTGTGACCATATCCCCAGTCCGAACAGCCAAACATGCACTTAAGAAGAGTTCTTGAATCAAAAACTATTTGATCAATAGTAAATTTAACTGCATGATCAGCACCAAGTTTAAGTGCAGTTTCTATGTATTTGTCCAAAATCATTTAATCCTCCCCATCAGCCAGTTGTCTGTATGTCTCAGCTAAATTTATTATTCCAGTCCGGTTGCAGGTAAAATGCGATCGGTGATACCACTCACAAGGTCATGCAGGAAATCGCCGTCCTGTAATTCCACCATGCAGTAGAAATAAAAAATTACCAGGCAGGCCAGAACTAACAAGATAGCAGGAAATACACTGGATTTTTTCATAGAAAGTTTCAGGCTCAAAGTATATATCAGCACAAAAACAGCGCTTAC
>JAAYMA010000105.1 GCA_012521615.1 Clostridiaceae bacterium
ACATATTTGTTACTAATTAGTGTAAAGTAAACTATCTGAAATCCCTCGAAACGCAGATGTTTTCTGATCTGACTGACTCTGTGGAATTTACTTTTACAAACCGGAGTTTACTTTTTCAATTGACCTATTTTTCAGTATATATAATATTTCGTAATACATCTATTTCATGTATTAAAATAAAGGTATGTTTATTGTTTCCAATAATAACATGATAGATAATTTTCGCAACTGAATTGCTATATTAATTAGGCTAAAATGTATATACGAGTAATAGCACTAAGCTTCCATCAATTATTATACTAATGCTATTACTCGCATATAAACAACCAATATTAGCTCATTTTTTTAGAATTTAAAAGTCATTTATTGACCAGAGCCTTAGCCTTTTCAAATTCCTGTACAACTTCTTCTGATGGCTCTTTTGTTAATAAGGATACAACAAAGATTGCGATACAGGAAAGTACAAAAGCAGGAAGAAGTTCATAGACATCAAATATACCGCCCAGGGGGCTTATAAGGTACTTCCAAATAAATACCATGCTCCCGCCCGTCACCATTCCTGCGATTGCACCTTCCTTGGTAGTTCTTTTCCAGAAAAGTGAAAAGAGCATTAATGGTCCGAAAGTTGCACCAAAACCTGCCCAGGCAAATGCAACAACTTTAAAGATCACACTGTTTTCATCAAGGGCAATAACCATTGCAATGGCAGAGATGACCAGCAAAGTGATTCTTGTTACGCGAAGCACAGTTTTGTCATCAGCGTCTTTTTTCATAATACCGTGATAAATATTTTTTGAGAATGCAGATGCCGAAATAAGCAGATATGAGTCAGATGAACTTATTGTGGCAGCAAGGATACCTGCCATAACAAAACCTGCTAATAGCGGAGGGAAGAACTTGGTTGTCATCAGGACAAAAATGTTCTCTGCATCGCTATCGGTCAAGAAAGTTGCAGGATATAAATTCCTACCTATAATGCCAATGGAAACGGCGGCAGCCAGTGAAACCGCACACCAGATGGTTGCTATCCTTCTGGAAAATTTAATTTCATCTTTGTCACGAATGGCCATAAACTTAAGAAGTACATGGGGCATTCCAAAATAGCCCAGTCCCCAGGACAGGGTTGAGATGATTGTAAGCCAGCTGACTTTTTTGGCTTCACCAAACAAAGGTGCTCCACTGCTGGAAAGCTGCTGAACTCCATCAACCATCTGCGGCTGGGAAATACCAAAGAACTCAAAAAACCCGGGTATGGATTTTGCATTTTCCACTATAGCAGAGATGCCGCCGGCAGAAACAATTCCTGTTGCCATAACTGCTACAAGGGAAATAATCATTATTATACCCTGCATAAAATCTGAAGCGCTTTCAGCCAAAAATCCGCCTACAAAAGTATATGATATTACAAAAAGAGCCCCCAGTATCATCATTAAATGATAATTTGCATTGAACAAAGTACTGAATAACTTACCTACCGTAACAAAACAGCTTGCAGCATAGACAGAAAAGAATATTAGTATGAAAAGCGCCGATATGGACATAATCACTTTTTTATCTTCTTTATATCTGTTGCTGAAAAAATCAGGGATGGTTATAGAATCGTTTGCGATAGCTGAATAACCACGCAATCTTTTTGCTACAAAAAGCCAGTTAAGATATGTACCTATCAAAAGCCCTATTGCAGTCCAGAATGCTTCACTTAAGCCCAAAAAATAAGCAACTCCGGGAAGCCCCATTAGGAGCCAGCCGCTCATATCCGAAGCTTCGGCCGCCATGGCAGTTACCCAGGGTCCCAGAGACCTTCCGCCTATCAGAAAGTTCTTACTGCTTTCACTGGCACGTTTTGCATAATAAAGGCCTATACCCACTACAGCTGCCATATATATACACATGGCAATTATGACTTGTATTCTTTCTCCACTCATTTGTTTCCTCCCAAGGATATACTTTGCATTCTACTGTAAAACCAATCAGGATGTTTTTTACAGCAGAAAATCATGAATATTATATTATAACCGGTACGCTAATTCAATAAAGTGTTAAAACAAGATAATGTCAATTTGTTGTAGGATAATTAAACTTAAAGGTATCCCCATCTTTTTGATACAACGAGCTATATCACATACCCGCTGCGTTGTATACCCTTTAAAATTGTTGATATTGGAGTTTTTTTA
>JAAYMA010000106.1 GCA_012521615.1 Clostridiaceae bacterium
CGTCCCCCTGACCTATCAGTTCCTGAATCTTCTTTCTTATTTTTTCTTCGTCAACACCATTTGCATGCAGTACACTTGCAGCAATTCCCGTACCTTCCTTTGCAAGTCCCCACAATATATGTTCAGTGCCAATATAAGGATGGCCAAAGCTGACTGCGCATTCTTTCGCATTTATAAGTGCAATCTCTGCCTTTTTGGTAAATCTGCCGTAAATCATAACTTCACCTCTTTAATCCATCTTTTCTTTATCCTGATTAAATCCTTTCTGCATATATTTTCTGACATAATTGGCCCTTGCGATATCCCTCTCTTCCGGACCAAGCTCTCTTTTTTCATACTGCTGCAGATTTCCTGGCTGTATCATCAGAAACATTATGCTCAGGTCTTTCTCAGTCAGATCTTCTATAAGTCCAAGATTGATCCCCAGCCGGATATCTGACAGTCTCTGAAGAGCTTCATCTGATGACAGGGACTGAGCATACCTCAATATTCCGTACGACCTCATAATCCGGTCCACCAACTTAACATTATTCTTGTTTAATAACTCAATCCTCAAAAGTCTTTCCTGCTCGATAATCTGATAGCTTATATTTTTAACACTCATCACAATGTCATTTTCATTTTTACCTAATGTAACCTGGTTTGAAAGTTGAAACATATTGCCGTAAGCTTCTGTATTTTCTCCATACAATCCTCTGACAGCAAGCCCCAGCTTCCCGCAGGATTCAAGAATGGGTTTTATATATCCTGTCATTGTCAGGGCAGGAAGATGCAGCATGACCGATACACGGATAGCTGTGCCCACATTGGTAGGACAACTGGTAAGGTAACCTATTGTATTACTGTAAGCATAATCTATTTTATCGGCTATGACATTGTCAAGATAGTTGCATATATCAAAAGCCTTTTCAAGTTGCATACCTGTTGCCAGACACTGGATTCTTAAATGATCCTCCTCATTAAGCATGATACTGACCTGTTCGTCCTTGCTGATGAGTGCCCCTGCATTTAAATTGCTTTCTGCCAGTTCCTTGCTTATAAGATGTTTTTCCATCAGCACCTGACGTTCAATAGGCGTTAATTCATGAAGCCGGATCAGTGAAAAGGTCTCCTTTAGTTTAGGGTTGTCGGAAAACAATGCATCGCATGTCTCTCTTATTACCTTTTCCTGATGCTCGGGCAAACTTCTGTGAGGAAACGGATAATTATTAAAATTTCTCGCAAGTCTCACACGACTTGAGATTACCACGTCTGAATCAGGACCTGTATCAACATACCATTTACTCATAGGATCTTCCTCCTCTTTCACCGGTCAAGAATTTAATTTCATCCCTGATCTGAGCAGCTCTTTCATAATTTTCGGTCCTGATGCACTCCTCCAGTTGCTTTTTCAATTCTTCTATACGTAAATCGTTCTTTTGCTTAAGCTCGAATTTAATGGGAATTTTCCCGCGATGCCGTGTATTTCCATGTATTCGTGTCAAAAGCTCCTGCATAGATTCTTGAAACACCTCATAACACGTGCCGCAGCCCATTTTGCCGGTCCGGTTAAAATCTTCGACAGTCATGCCACAGCGGTCACATCTGACGACAGCCCTTTGTTTTACCATCTGATCGCCATCTATGCCCAAAAGCCCGGTTATGAGGGAATTCAGATCTATTTTGACTCCATAAGCTCCGGCGCACTCATTGCAAACATGCAAATCTGTTTTCTGTCCATTTATAATCCGGGTATAATGCACCTTAGCCTCCCTTTTCCTGCAAATCTGACAAAAAGTCATTGCTGTTCCCTCCTAATCAATCGTTAGACTCATCAGCATATTTTTAAGTATTGTGGCTCTCGCACTATCACGTTTATCCAAAGGCACGTCTGTCATTACTTTATCCGATGTGGCAGCCTTCATGAGTTTTGCTTCACGTTCCTCTATAATATCGTAGTCAACGAAGTTTTTAATAAATATTTCACAAGTATGCTGAGAAATTTTGTCACCAACAGAAGAAATAATATGCATGAGGTAATCCCCGGCAGACTCAATATTTATTCTTTTTATACTGATATAACCGCCTCCGCCACGGCGGCTTTCCACATAGTATCCCTTATCTGTTGTAAAACGCGTGGATATTACATAGTTTATCTGTGATGGAACACAGTTAAACATATTTGCCAATTCATTTCTCTGTATTTCCACAGCTCCTTGTTCTTTATTTATAAGTGATTTAAGGAATTCTTCAATAATATCACTCAATCTCGCCAAGCTATCACCTCTTCCTATTTGACTATCCCTGACTATTATAAATTATTACATTTAAAAATTCAAGCAGCCCCGTCTAAAGTTTTTGCTTCATTTTTTGCATTTCTGAATAAAAATTAAAAGACGGTTTTTATGCTTATGATAAACATAAAAACCGTCTAATTTTATATTATGCAGTTTTAATATTTATTACTCGTTTTCAGCTTCCCTCTGTGCTTCTGCTATAACCTTTTCGGCAACATTCTGGGGAGCTTCTTCATAACGCTCAAATTCCATGGTATAATATCCTCTTCCCTGGGTGATGGACCTTAAATCTGTCGGGTAGCTGAACATCTCAGCCTGAGGTACTTCAGCAACAACCTGCTGCAGACCATTGTGCGGATTCATACCCAGTACACGTCCGCGTCTCTTGTTCAGATCACCTATGATATCGCCCATATACTCATCAGGTACATAAACTTCCACGCGACAAATAGGTTCAAGAATTACAGGGTTAGCCTGCTTCATTCCTTCTTTGTAAGCAAGGCTTGCAGCTATTTTAAAGGCCATCTCAGAAGAGTCAACTTCATGGTATTTACCGTCTATAAGTGTTGCTTTCAGGTTAACTACAGGATAGCCTGCCAGAACACCTTTCTGCATACTCTCCCTCAAACCTTTTTCAACTGCAGGGAAATACTGTTTGGGAACGGCTCCACCAAAGATTTTTTCTTCAAATACCAAATCTTCTTCAGGTCCGGGTTCAAAAATGATTTTAACAATACCGAACTGACCATGGCCACCGCTCTGTTTCTTATGCTTTCCTTCAACCTCTACCCTCTTCTTAATGGTCTCACGATAAGGCACTTTTGGCTTTATCAGTTCAACATCTACCTTAAACTTACTGCGAAGTTTACTTACGATTACATCAAGATGCTGATCTCCTACACCAAAAATCAAATTCTGCTTGGTCTCAGGATGCATATACATTTTGAAAGTGGGATCCTCTTCCAGAATCCTTTGCAGCCCTGAACTGATCTTATCCTCGTCGCCTTTTGCTTTAGGCATTACAGCCATACAAAGCATTGGCTCGGGGAAAGCAATGGGTTCTACCAGGAATTTGTTATCCTTTGTAGCCAGGGTATCATTTGTATCAGTGACTGAAAGTTTTGAAACAGCGCCAATATCTCCGCATACCAGTTTTGAAGCATTGATCTGCTGCTTTCCTTTCATGAAAAATACACTGCTGATTTTTTCGTTCTTGTCTTTATTTACATTATAAACAGTACTGTCAGATTTGAGAGTTCCGGAGATAACCTTAAGGAATGAAATTTTACCAACAAAGGGGTCAGCAATAGTTTTAAAGACCTGTACCACAAGAGGCTTATCATCACCGATTTCAATCTCAACAGGCTCCTTGGTATCAGCAGATAAAACTTTGACTGACTTTTTCTCACAATGTGCAGGAACATATTCTACAATGGCATCCAATAAGAGCTGAACGCCGGCAATCTGCACAGAGGCACCGCAAAGAACAGGAGCAATGTCTCCGTTCATAACGCCTGCCTTTATCCCTTTTAGCATTTCCTCTTTCGTAAAGGCTTCACCGGCAAAATATTTTTCCATAAGATCTTCGTCAGTTTCAGCGATTGCTTCGAGAAGACCTTCCCTGTATGCTTCAACCTGATCTGTCATATCCCCGGGGATTTCTCCCACAGAAGTATTTTTACCATTGAAGAACACGGCTTTCATTTCGGGAACATCTACAATACCCTTTACCTGATTTCCTTCTATAATAGGAACTTGAAGCGCAATAACACTGTTTCCGAATTTATCCTTTAACTGATCAAAGACTTTTGAAAAGTCTGAATTTTCTTCATCCAGCTTACTTATAAAAAACATTCTTGGAATTTTTCTTTCATTGACTGCATCCCAGGCTTTTTCGGTTCCAACCTGAAGACCGTCTTTGCCCCCTACAAGTATGACGGCTCCATCGGCCACATTTAGCCCCTCCAACATTTCGCCCACAAAATCGAAATAACCGGGAGTGTCAATAATATTGACTTTGACATTTTTCCATTCTACCGGAGCAAGAGAAGTTGCGATAGAAAACTTACGTTTGATTTCTTCAGGATCATAATCAAGTACTGTATTTCCATCGACAACACTGCCTAATCGGTCTGTGCCTCCTGTCAGATATAACATAGCCTCGGCGAGTGTTGTCTTACCCGCATTGCCATGACCCAACAGACATACATTGCGTATTTTGTCACAGCTGTAGTCTTTCATATCAATTCCCCCTTATTGGATAAATTTCACAAATCAAATGTATTTGATTTGTGCTTCTTGCACAAAGAAAAGTTAATTTGCAAGACTAATTTCAATACATTATACCAGACTTACATACCTAAAATCAATTTTTTAGCAATATTTCTCTTCATTTTATTTGAATACTTTATTAATCTGTCCGGTCATTCAACTTTTCCTGACTTTTTCATCAATTGTTCAGCCAGAATTAGATCTTCGGGAGAAGTGAGCTTTATGTTATTGTAGCTGCCTTCAAACATCTTGACATTATATCCTGCTGCCTCAACAAGACTTGCATCATCTGTGCCTGTCAGACCCTTTTGATAAGCATCCTCATATGCTTTCACAAGAATATCGGTTTTAAAGGCCTGAGGGGTCTGGGCACTCCAAAGGCTGGCCCGCACTGGCGTTTCAACTATTATATTTTCTTCATCCACTCTTTTAATAGTGTCCTTTACAGGCATCCCGGCACAGGCAGCGCCGAATTTTTGGGCACATACAATACTACGCTCTATAAGAGCTTTATCGGCAAAAGGTCTGGCTCCGTCATGCACCAGAACAACATCAACAGAATCTCTCAGATCTTGCAGGCCATTATAAACTGAATCCTGCCTTGTACTTCCGCCTTTCACCAAAGTTATGTCTGTTACGGCAGTATATGGTTCTATAATTTTTTTGAAGACAACTTTTTCATCAGGATTTACTACAAGAATAATTTTATCTATAAGAGATGACATAACAAAGTTCTCGACTGTCCATGCAATTACGGGTTTACCGCATATTTCAGCCAATAATTTATTATAACCCAACCCCATTCTGCTGCCTTTTCCTGCAGCAACAATAATGGCGCCTGCGGCGCCTGATTGCTTTTTCATATATTACCCCTTTACAGATAATTTTTTTGATCAATGATAATAAAACTATGACTATTCTATTCAGCGAGTGAAAAATGAATATTTTTAAATTTGGCAAATATCATTCTGCCGGCAGAGGTTTGGAGCACACTGGTAACTATTACATCAATGAGCTGGCCTTTATATTTGCAGGCTGACTCAACAACGACCATTGTTCCATCATCCAGATATCCAACACCCTGACCGTTTTCCTTGCCTTCCTTGACAATCCGTATGGTCATTTCCTCACCGGTTACAGCTATAGGCTTCATGGAATTGGCCAGATCATTTATGTTTAATATCTCAATACCACGGATTGCAGCTACTTTACCCAGGTTATAGTCGTTTGTAATAACCTTGGCTCCCATCTCTTTGGCCATTTTTAACAACTGCTCGTCCACTTCAGTATTTGGATCCCTGTGCGTCTTATCAATGGTTATGGGAAATTTGTCATTTTTGAGCAAATTGAGCACATCCAGACCGCGTCTGCCTTTGGTTCTGACAAGATCATCCGATGAATCGGCAAGATGTCTTAGCTCCTCAAGAACAAAACCCGGTACGATAAGCTCTCCTTCAAGAAAACCTGTACGGCTCAAATCAAGGATTCGTCCATCAATAATGGCACTGGTATCCAAAAGTTTATATGGTTTATCTTTTTTGTCTGTCTTTTTTATTTCCTCAAAAACATTCTCATTTCTTTTCAACAAGGCAAAATAGATTCCGCATATACCAAACAGGATATTTATAACTATAGCGAGGGGTACTCCTATTACTTCGATTTTTACAATGGGAATTGAAATAAGATTGGCTGCCACAAGCCCGGCAATAAGACCACCGGCACCAATAATCAGCTCATACATGGTTATATTTTGCAAAGCTTGTTCGATTTTTTCAATGGAATAGGATGTAAGACGAATTATTCTGCCACCGAAGATAAACATCAATACGCCCAGAACCAGAGAAGCAAAGACAATTATCCCGATTCCTTGAATAGTGGTAAGATATTCCTTTTTGTTGTGCTGGATAAAGAGGAAGCGTATTAATGTCATGCCTGTCAGGGCTCCGGTAAGCCCAAACGCATATTTTAGAATTTTTTCAAGCATGGCCCTTTACCCCTTGAAATCTCAATTTGAGATTCGATTATTAATTATTTCTTCAACATCACTTGGTTTCATATCTTTAGCCAAAACAAGTTCACTTATTAAAATTTGTTTTGCACTGTTGAGCATCTTGCGTTCACCTGTAGACAGGCCTTTGCTTTTTTCGCGCAACATCAGGCTCTTAACAACATCTGCTACCTCAAAAACATCTCCGCTTTTTATTTTCTCCATGTTTTCTCTGTATCTTTTGTTCCAATTGGAAGTTTGCTCATTTGACTTGGTTTCAAAAGACTTAAATACTTTATCTGCTTCTTTTTGTCCTATTATATCACGAATTCCGATATTCTCTACGTTGTTGATCGGGATCATTACTTTCATGTCGCCTAAAGGCATCTTCATGACATAATAACGCTTTTTCTCCCCGAGAATCTCCTTTTCCTCAATTGCTTCAATGATTCCTGCACCATGCATAGGGTATACTATTTTATCCCCTACATTGAACATTATAAATCGCTCCTTCTTAAAGCTAAAAAGATCTCATTCACTTAATCCATTCATGCATGGGTAGGATAAGTAAATGTATGTATGGAAACTTTGACCATTACATGATATACATGTAAAGAAAAAATTCTTTATATTTAAGTATACACCACTGAGGAAAAAAAGTCAAAATGCCTACGGGGATAAGGATATCGGCCATTAAGTGATTTCAAATATATCTATTGCCATAATGGATGTTTTTTAAAATATTTCCCATGTTTCCCGATAGTATGAATTGTTTATTTGTAATATGCTTTTTTTGATATATAATTATTGGTAACTGTTTTACTTACTATCAATTCTTCTCAAGAAAGGCTGATGAATATATGAAATCGTACAGAAAGGAACTTGTTATTCGTTACCCGAAGAGAAGAGGGTATGTAAATATCACTCCAGAGGTTGAACAATGTCTTCGTGAAAGCGGGATAAAAGAAGGTCTTGTTCTGGTAAACGCCATGCATATTACAGCAAGCGTTTTTATTAATGATGATGAATCAGGTCTTCATGCAGATTTCGAAAGATGGCTTGAAAAACTTGCACCTGAAAAACCCCACTCCCAATACGCTCACAACGGTTATGAGGACAATGCCGACGCTCATTTGAAAAGACAAATAATGGGGCGCGAAGTGGTTGTTGCTGTTACTGACGGAAAACTTGACTTTGGTCCGTGGGAGCAGATTTTCTACGGCGAATATGACGGTATGAGGGACAAGCGGGTACTGATCAAAATCATAGGCGAATAAACTGAAGGAAAAATACTTCTGCCTAATTAAACTCTATCCGGCGAGGTGAGAGAAATGACTCTTTTCAGTTACCTCTTAATAGTAGCAGGTACGCTTTTTCTGGTAAGTGCCCTTTTAATGTGGCTGTGGAATATTACCATCCCAAGAATTTTTAATGTGAGAGAAATTACCTACTGGGAAGCTTTCAGGCTAATAATTATTGCTGGTATCCTATTTGGCAGGGGATTTGGCATTAATATCGGTGGATAACAAAAAGAGGCTTTCCTCAATAGTTTGCGATAAGACATGGTGTTCAGATCTTGTGCCTTCTGCAGGAGTAGCTGAAGTTGTATGCGAAAGGTGCAGCCCGAGTGAGGGAAAATCTGCCATATGCAGATTTTAGCCGGCACACGCCCGGATGGCGTGATTGCCCGGCGACCTCGCGGGAGCAAACTTGAGCATTTACAACTTCCTGCGATGAGGACAGTAAGAAGATCCGAACATCATGATAACAAAATTGCTTGAGGAAGCCTCTTCTGTTTTTAAAGAATCAAAGAAATCTTATTCCTTGTTCAATGCATCCAACAGTTCATTCAAATCCATACCATGAACCATGGCGGCTTCTTCCAAAGTCTCCATTTGAGACGCAGGGCAACCAATACAGCCCATTCCAAAACTCATTAAAGTCATGGCATTGTCAGGATTCTGTCTGATTATCTCACCAATTGTCATATCCTTTGTTACCTTCATATCCTTCCCTCCTCCTGCCTGTAAACTGCCTGTATAAAAACAGCTAATAGTCTTATATCGGTTTTATAGCTCTTTATTTTACAGCTTTTTATATTATAAATCAATATGCTAAATAATTCTGTGATTTAAATTACAATTCTCTCCCGGTCAGATACTGTTCTGCCGAATGAGCCGCAATTGCCCCGTCAGAAGCCGCAGTTACAACCTGTCTTAAGGTTTTTTCTCTGACATCCCCCGCTGCAAATACTCCCGGAATATTTGTTCTCATATTCTCGTCTGTCTTAATATATCCCCATTCATTCAAATCTATTTTCCCCTTAACCAGTTCATTATTTGGAATATATCCAATAGCTATAAAAAGACCGCTTATATCCAGTTTAGAAATTTCATTTGTTTTATTGTTCCTTACTTTTACAGCTTCAAGACTGTTTTCACCAATTATTTCTTCAACCTCTGAATTCCATAAAGGAGTTATTTTAGGTGTGTTTACCACTAAATCAGCAAGAATTTTGGTAGCCCGCATCTCATCCCTGCGATGTATAAGGTAAACTTTGCGGCAAAACCTTGCAAGGTACAAAGCGTCCTCTGCTGCTGTATCGCCTCCGCCAACAACAGCCACATCCTTATCCCTGAAGAAAGCACCATCGCATGTTGCACAATAAGAGATTCCCGCTCCTACAAGTTTTTCCTCATTAGGAAGCCCTAATTTCCTTGGAGATGCACCCATGGCAAGTATTACAGATTTTGCCTCGTAAGTTTTTTCTCTGGTTATTACCTTTTTGATATCACCATAAAGATCCAGCTCAACAACTTCTGCCATCTCCACCTCTGCGCCGAATTTGGTTGCCTGACCATACATCTTGTTTGCAAGTTCCATCCCGCTTACTGCTTCGAAACCCGGGTAATTCTCCATCTGATCGGTAATTGCCATCTGGCCACCGAAATATGCCCGCTCGATTATAAGGGTTTTTAATTTTGCTCTTGCTGTATAAATAGCAGCTGTAAAACCTGCCGGTCCGCCGCCGACAATAACTACATCATACATGGCATAACTCCCCTTTCTCAATTTTAAATCAAAATTGTCCATATATTAAATATTTTCCAAATCACTTTTCTCAATAAGCAAAGCTCTTACCGGGGCTGCTTCAACTCCTCTAATTTTAAGTGGTGCTGCAATGAGAAAATACTCTCCTTCAGCCACATCTTTCAGTCTTAATCCTTCAAGGATTAAAACGCCTGAATTTAACAGTGTTTTATGGGTTGGATGCCCCGGCTGATCCCTTTCTATTCCCAACGAATCAATACCGATCCCCGAAATTTCTTTTTCCTTCAGGTATAAAGCTGCCGACTCATCAAGATAGATAAAATCCTTTTCCAGAATGTCCAGATGAGAATTTTTTGTTTTAATGAGGATAAAATCTCCCTTTTTAATATCTTTTTCTGCCAGGTCTTCGGCTGTAACTTTGTTGTTTACCTTTGTCAAGTCAAATAATTTGCAGTGCCTTACAACTCTGTCTAAATCAAGATTGTCCAGATTTTCTCCATTTTCTGCCACGTGTAGCGGTGAATCAAAATGAGTTCCCGTATGAAGATTCATATTTAGCCTTGACTCGTAAACACTGCCTGTCTGAAAATCTGAGTCAATCTCAATTATAGGGCGTTTGAAATCCCTTCCTTTATAAACAGGCATCTCATGAAAAATTTCCATAGAAATATCGTAAATCTTCAAAACTCCACCCCCTATATATTTATCCACTCTCTTCCGTCCCTGGCAAGCAGTTCAAATGCTTTGACAGGGCCCATGCTTCCTGCATCATAATTGGGGAAGTTGAAATCTTTTTTTCCTCCATATTCGATTATTTTATCAGCGAATTTCCAGGATGCTTCCACTTCATCCCACCTTGAAAACAGAGTGGCATCCCCGCGTAAAATGTCGTATATCAGCCTTTCATAAGCCTCTGGCGTATTTCCTGAACTTCTGTTTATCTGACTTGCATCCATCTTGGTGGATACGATATTGTTATAGGAATTAAAATCACGCGTATTAAACTGGAAGAATACTCCCACATTTGGCTGAATGCGTATTACCAACAGGTTGGGTTCCTGCAGATGATCCTTGTCTTTAAAATAAAGTATATTTGGCAATGATTTAAACTGTACGACAATTTCTGATGAAGCAATGCCCAGGCGTTTGCCCGTCCTTATATAAAACGGTGTTCCTGCCCATCTGAAGTTGTTTATGTGAAGTTTTAAAGCTACAAATGTTTCGGTGTTAGAAACAGGTGAAACCCTTTCCTCTTCCCTGTAACCCGGTACCTGAACCCCATCTATAAAACCTTTTCCATACTGACCAAACACAACATTATTCCTTAAAAGCTCAGGTGTGAAATCTTCTATGGCCTGAACGACTTTAAGTTTCTCAGTCCTGATTGAATCAGTCTCAAGATTAACCGGTGGTTCCATAGCAACAAGCGAGAGAATCTGGACTATGTGGTTTTGAACCATATCCCTCATTGCACCTGATTTTTCATAGTATTCTCCCCTGGTTCCAATGCCATTCTTTTCACACAAAGATATCTGTATATTATCTATATATTTATTGTTCCATAAAGATTCAAACACAGAGTTACAGAATCTCAAAACCAGTATATTCTGTATCATCTCTTTCCCAAGATAATGGTCTATCCTGTATATATCATTTTCTGAAAATACTTCAAGCAGTTTTCTGTTAAGCTTTTTGGCTGTAATCAGGTCTTCACCAAAAGGTTTCTCGATAACAAGCCTTACCCATGATTTATTGTTTTTTGCAAGCCCGCTTACCTCAAGACCATGTACTATAGTCTCAAAATACTGGGGAGAGACAGCCAGGTAAAAAATCCTGTTGCACTCTGTACTCTCGTATCCGGCATGGAATTTGCCACAGAGATTGCCAAGGGTTTCAGAAAGTGTTTTATACCCTGACATATCCGTAAAATCAAATTTTCTGTAAAAAATTATATCTTTAAGCTTGTTCCAATATTTTGCCTCAACCCGGTTTCGGGAGTAATTATTTATAGACGCAAAAACTTCGTTTCTGTATTGCTCGTCAGTTTTTTCCCTTCTGCCTATGGCCACAACAGCAAAATTACGGGGTAAAAGATTATCTATAACCAGATTATATAAAGCAGGCATGAGTTTTCTGTGAGTCAAATCACCTGTCCCGCCAAATATAACCATAATGGTTGCTGAATCTTGATTTTTTTTACTCATTGTCTACCCCCTCTGTT
The DNA here is from genome assembly GCA_012521615.1 of Clostridiaceae bacterium. Taxonomy (GTDB): domain Bacteria; phylum Bacillota; class Clostridia; order DSM-8532; family DSM-8532; genus DTU059. The sequence goes on from JAAYMA010000106.1 coordinate 11,807, forward strand.
TCTTTAACCTTTGTTTTATTAATTCTACCCTCAATACCATTAATCTAACAGTCAATTAAAAATATATGAGATTATATGAATGTATACCAGTAATAAAGTCACAAAAAATCTCCTCAATAAAAAGAAAACAGGATATCCAGATTTATACGCTTCTTCAACAGCCGACCTGTGAAGAAAGAAAATTCTTCTGAACATCCTGTAATTATTTATTTAAATATTGCTGTCCCGTTTTAAAAACAAATGATGTTTAAATTCTTGCAACACCAGTTTTCCTGGCAGCCTCAGCCACTTTTTCTGCCACAGCCTTGCCTACACGCATATCAAATGCCTTAGGTATAATATAGTCAGCAGATAATTCATCTTCCGCTATGAGATCTGCAATGGCATAAGCAGCTGCAATTTTCATCTCATCATTGATATCTCTTGCCCGGACATCAAATGCACCCCTGAAAATCCCCGGGAAAGCCAGGACATTATTTATCTGGTTTGGAAAATCAGAACGGCCTGTTGCAACAACTTTCGCACCGCCCTTTTTGGCATCGTCAGGGAATATTTCAGGAACCGGGTTTGCACAGGCAAACACAATCGGATCTTTAGCCATAGTTTTAACCATATCGGCTGTCATAACATTGGGTCCCGAAACTCCTATAAAGACATCTGCACCTGACACTATATCAGCCAATGTGCCTACTTTTTTCTCTCTGTTGGTAACAAGGGCTATCTCTTCTTTAGAGGGATTCATATCCTCTTTTCGCCCCTCATAAATTGAGCCGCTTTTGTCACAAAGGGTAATATCCGTAAAACCGTCACTGAGAAGAAGTTTTGTAATTGCAATTGCAGCTGCACCCGCGCCATTGGTTACGATTTTCACATCTTCCTTTTTCTTATTAACTACTTTCAATGCATTAACAAGCCCTGCAAGTGTAACCACTGCGGTACCGTGCTGGTCGTCATGGAAAATCGGTATATCACATTTTTCCTTTAACTTTCTTTCAATTTCAAAACAGCGTGGTGCTGCTATATCCTCAAGGTTAACGCCGGCAAAACTTCCGCTTATCAAATAGATGGTATTAACTATTTCATCAACATCTTTGGATTTAATACACAGAGGGAAAGCATCCACACCGCCAAAAGCTTTAAAAAGTACACATTTACCCTCCATAACAGGCATAGCAGCTTCAGGACCTATATCTCCCAAACCCAATACAGCAGAACCGTCGGTAACGACAAGACACATGTTGTGCCGTCTTGTCAATTCATAACTTAAATTAACATCTTTTTGGATTTCCAGACAAGGTTGTGCCACACCGGGAGTATAGGCCAATGAAAGATCATCTTTATTATCTACAGGAACAGTTGCAACAACTTCTATCTTCCCTTTCCACTTGGCATGCATTTTTAAAGACTCTTTTGCGTAGTCCATAGTCCTCATTCTCCTCGTTATTAATTTTTAGCATTCGTTTTATTATATTATTATCATCTTATCACTCAAAAGGGAATACATATGGTAAATTAAGCACATCTCTGACTTCAATTAATTCTTTTTGCACTGATTTGCCGACCGGCACACCTTTATCCTTAAGCTCCAGCCAGGCAAGATATTCTTTTTCTCCTGCTGTATAAATGCGGTTATGACCTGGTGCTTTTTCTGAAGCTCTTAACGTACGGAGAATATCCCCTGCAGTCTTTTTAAAAGCTTCAGCCCCCATAAAGGCTTCTGTATCTATTGCAATGAAAAAGTGTCCCAAACGGTAAGGTACCTTTCTGCCCTCTGGATCCAAACCTGCAAGCATTTTCAGATAGCTGCCCGATTGTAGTGCTGCCGATAATATTTCAACCACTGTAGCATAACCGTACCCCTTATATCCCCCCATTTCCTCACCTATACCGCCTAATGGAGCCAAAGCAGCCTTTCCGGTGGTAAGATCCTTCAATATCTGATTACTGTCAGTCAGAGCAGTTCCATCCCTGCCTATTACCATTCCAGCAGGAGTATCCTTTCCTTCGCGGGCATATACTTCGATTTTACCCCTCTGGGTTATTGAAGTGGCGCAGTCCAAGGTAAATGGAAACTCTTCATCGGTGGGAAGGCCTATAGTCAAAGGATTTGTACCAAGCATATTCTCTACGCCAAAAGTTGGGGCGATTGAAGGTCTTGCATTGGTTCCCGTTATGCCTATCATATTTTCTTCTGTAGCCATTGTAGTATAATATCCGGCGATACCATAATGGGTAGAATTTCTCACAGCAACCATACCCATGCCATATTTTTTTGCTTTTTCTATCGCCAGTTTCATTGACTTATATCCTATAACCTGTCCCATTCCGTTATGACCGTCGATCACTGCTGTTGTCGGTGTCTCACGTATTATTTCAAATTTTGTAAGCGAATTTTGGATACCAGCTACAATCCGGTCTATGTATATGGGTTTAAACCTGTTACATCCATGACTTTCAATGCCCCGGCGATCACTTTCCAATATTACATCAGCTACAATTTCAGCATCTTCAGCAGGCACTCCATAGCCCTTAAACGCATCGACCAAAAAGTTATGCATCAGATCCCATGACACATAAGTTTTAGTTTCCATACCATCATCCTCGCTTCCAATTTATTCTATATATTTTTCAATTCAGTTCCCAATCAAGAGATCTCTCAACCGCTCTTTTCCACTGGTTGTAATAAGCATTCCGTTTTGTTTCATCCATTGAAGGCTCAAATATCCGTTCGCTCTTCCAATTTTTGATTATATCCTGACGATCTTTCCAGACTCCGGTTGCTATCCCGGCAAGATATGCCGCTCCCAATGCCGTGGTCTCCACATTCAGCGGGCGGTTGATTTTTGTCCCCAGCATGTCTGCCTGAAACTGCATCATCACATCGCTAACGCTGGCCCCGCCGTCTACTTTAAGTTCCAAAATATCATACCCGCTGTCTGCCTTCATTGCTTCAAGCATATCGGTGGTCTGGAATACAATACTTTCAAGCACTGCTCTTGCAATATGGTTTCTATTTGTATTATGAGTAAGTCCTACAATTGTTCCCCGGGCATACATGTCCCAATAAGGAGCCCCCAACCCGGTAAAAGCAGGTACAAAATAAACCCCGCCTGTATCTTCCACAGCCTCTGCCAGTCTGTCTATTTCAGGAGGACTGTCTATCAGTTTCAAATTATCACGTAGCCAGTTGATGACACTGCCTGCGTTAAATATGCTCCCTTCCAGTGCATATTCGACTTTCCCCTCTTCAAGCACCCACGCAATAGTAGTGAGAAGCCCATTTTTGCTGCGTAAAGAACGTTTACCCGTATTCATCACAAGAAAGCAGCCTGTACCATAAGTGTTTTTGGCCATACCCGGTGAGAAACAAGCCTGCCCGAACAATGCAGCCTGCTGGTCGCCTGCGGCAGCAGCAACAGGAATTCCCTCAAGACATTCAATACCTTTTATACCGGGTGCTACACGACCATAAATCTGGCTTGAAGGTCTAACCTCAGGCAACATTTGTACCGGTATGTTCAGAGCTTCGCACAGTTTTTCATCCCAGCACAGGTTATCTATATCAAAAAGCATGGTTCTTGAAGCATTCGAATAGTCGGTTACATGTATTTTTCCTCCTGTAAGATTCCAAATCAGCCAGGTATCAACTGTCCCGAAAAGAAGCTCACCTCTTTCGGCCCGAACCCTTGCGCCTTCGACATTGTCAAGAATCCATTTAATTTTTGTGGCTGAGAAATAAGCGTCTATTAAAAGACCGGTTTTTTCCCTTACGTAATCATCCAGTCCATCTTTCTTAAGTTGGTCACAAATATCTGCAGTTCTGCGGCACTGCCATACTATGGCATTATAAATGGGCTCTCCGGTATTTTTGTCCCATATTATCGTTGTTTCTCTCTGGTTAGTTATGCCGATGGCAGCTATACTGTCAACAACTGATTTGTCCTTCAATACGTCCTGAATTGAGAGGATCTGCTTTTTCAGAAGTTCTGCCGGGTCTTGTTCCACCCAGCCCGGTTTTGGATATATTTTGCTTACTTCATGCTGTGACTTCCCGCATTCATTTCCATGCGAATCGAAAATAATGGCTCTGGAACTGGAGGTACCCTGGTCCAGGGCAAGGATATATTTTTCCACCGTTCATCCCTCCCGTTTTTAATAAAATATATCCTTATTTTACTATTCTTTCATTCCCGAAGTCACCATTCCCCTGATAAATTGCTTCTGGAATATCAGGAAAATTATTAATACTGGGATCATAGTTACAACAGACATAGAAAGTAAACTGTTCCAGTCGACTGAATACTGTCCGCTCCTTACCGATTGGAGTATAGCCCGATGGCAAATGAAAACCATCGACATTCGCAATCAAAATTATGTCATTTAGTTTTCTATAGCTACATTGTGTGATACAACAAGCCCTGAAGAAATATACGGACTGTCAAAGAGAAACCGGTCCTTCGTCAAATGTTGGGTTAAACTAAGAAATTTAATATTATTGCTTCGGGCATATAATAATTTTTAGCTCCTAAAACAAAAAGAGAGCGATAGCTCTTTCAGGAGCATCCCCCTCTTTAACATGCTATATACTGCTGTATGAACTGTTATCAGGCATCAAAATACATACCTGCATAGAAACCTTCTCTTATAGCCTTACCGACTTTTCCTACCTCCCGGCAGTCACCAATTACCCGTGTCTTTATATGATATTTTTTCGCTATTTTTCCAGCAAGAATATCATTTGGTCTCATTCCAAAGGCTGCAACAATGGTATCGCCTTCAATGAATACTTCCTCGCCGTCTTTCCTTATTGCCTTGACACCATTGGCGCAAATTTCAACTACTTTATGGCCGGTGTAGATTTCAACACCATGTTTGTCCAGCATGGGAACAAGAGCAGCTTTGTTGATAAAAAGATCATCTACAGCTATGTCATCCAGCATCTCCACAATAACTGTTTTCTTTCCCCTCATTGCAGTTTCAAGGGCACTATCACAGGCAGACAGCCCTCCTCCGCAATAAACTATTTTTTCTCCTTTCAGGGTATCAGGGTTTATATGGGCCGATATTATATCTATGGCGTTTTCTATACCTTTAATATCAGGCATCAGCGGTACGGCACCGGTTGCCACTATAATGACATCTGCTTCCTCAAGCTCCGGCAAATCTTCTGTTACTTCTGTATTGAGCCGCACATCAACATTATAAAGTTCCATCTGATATTTGTACCATTCCACCAGTTCGCGAAGCTGGGATTTAAAATCCGGAGTGGCCGCGCTCTTTAATTGCCCACCCAGCTCACTGTCCTTTTCAAAAAGAATTACATTGTGCCCTGCAATGGCTGCACTTCGTGCCGCTTCCATTCCTCCGGGACCTCCACCGATTACAACTACCTTTTTGCTTTCTTCTGCTTTTACCTCGCCCATACGACCTTCAAATCCAGCTACAGGATTTACAGAACAGCTTATCTTTGTAAGTCTGGTAATTATTCTCCCTATACAGTCTGCATTACAGCGTATACAGGGACGTACCTCTTTCCTCCGGCCATACAATAATTTTTTTGGAATATGGGGGTCTGCTATCAGGGGTCTTCCGAACATTACAAAATCTGCATTACCTGATTCTATCAGTCTGACTGCTGTTTCAGGTGTATGGTTCCCTGAATTCAGTATGGGAATATTTACCGCCTTTCTGACAGGCTCGCACACATCTTCCATACATGCATCACCCAGATATGCGGGCGGGAAAATATATTCAATATTTTCATAACTTCCGCTGTCAATGTCAAGGGCATCAACCCCGGCTTCCTCAAGCATTTTGAGCATTGGGATTGTCTCCTCGACAGTACGCCCGCCTTCGAAATGGTGTTTAACAGCTATTCTGAACAAAATTGGAAAATCAGGTCCTACAGCATCCCGTATGGACTGGACAATCTCGATGGCAAATCTCATCCTTTTTTCAGGGGTACCGCCATATTCGTCAGTTCTCTTATTCCAAACAGCAGACATAAACTGGTCCACCAAATATCCGGCATGTGCATGAATCTCAATTGCATCAAAACCGGCATTCTTCAATAGCTTTGCGGAAAAATGGAATTGTTTCATTATCTCTTGTATTTCTTCTACTGTAAGGGCGTGGCATAATAAATCAGGATTGAACATTGACGGAATGGGAGATGCTGATACCGGAACATCATCCAGCATATTGCTGAATGCATTCTTACCTGTTCCACAACTTAACTGGGCGGAGATTTTTGTACCGTATTTCTGTACTGCTTCGCAAAGATTTGTTAATTGCGGAATTACATAATTATCATCCAGGTAGCCTTCAAGAGAACCCTGCGCAAGTTTTTCAGTAAGAAACTGACATCCCATGATAATAAGTCCTACGCCGCCACGCGCACGTTCTTCGAAATATCTGATTTCATCATCATCAATTCTTCCGTCTGGATGGGCGGCGTTAAGACCCATGGGAGACATAACTATTCTGTTTTTTACCTCCATCTTGCCGATCTTAAATGGTGTGAACAATTTCGTATAATCCATTTTCCAATCCTCCACTTTATTTTATTCCAAAAATAGTATCACTACTTTTGGTTTATTTATTTACCATGGAAATATTTAACTTTCAGGTTTCCAGGCTTTCCGACAGGAATATAATGCAGAATTGATCTGATTTTATTTTCCGAAAATTAATGATAGTTGGTATGCGTGATTTTAAGAGCTTCCTGATAGCTCAACATGATACATTAACAGGTGCATGATAAAAAGAATACTTATAGATGTGCATAAACCGTCAACTAAAATACTTATGCGGATAAATATTTATGCAGATATATTAAATTGCAAATATATATTCTATTTATACCCATAAAAATAGTTAATAAGCAATTTAATAATTATTGGTTGTATAATTGCAAAAATCCCTGAACTGCTTTATTTAAGCAATTCAGGGATTTTATGGTTCTATAATAAATGTTGGGGTGCCGAAGAAAATTTCGGTACTCCAACATTTTTTTATAAAAAACAGAGCATGGAGTTGAAATCTCAAGTAAAATGAAATTGCGAGTCCCATTTTGAAAGGAGATTCAACCATGCTCTATAAAGATTATACGCAAGAATTGATTGGATTTAAAGATGTAACAATTACTTTAGTAGAAAGAAAGGAAAATTACTTACACATTCATATGAAAA
>JAAYMA010000107.1 GCA_012521615.1 Clostridiaceae bacterium
GACTATGCTTCGTGTTGGAAAAGAACGTGGCGAAGTAAATGTGGTATGTGACCAAATCGGTTCACCTACATATACGACGGATTTAGCATCACTACTCTGTGATATGGCCGTAACCGAGAGATACGGAATTTACCATGCGACCAATGAAGGGTTTTGCTCCTGGGCGGAATTTGCAGCAGAAGTATTTAAGCAGGCGGGATATGCAACAAAAGTGAACTTTATACATTCGTCACAATTTCCTTCAAAGGCAAAGCGTCCAATGAATTCAAGAATGAGCAAGAAGAGTCTGGATGCTGCCGGGTTTGACCGGCTTCCGGACTGGCGTGATGCTTTGGCAAGATATCTTGATGAGTTGGAGAAGTGAGTATGAATTATATTATACGGCAATGTAACAATGTCAGAAGGTATAAATTTTTGCTGCAGCAATTGGTAAGCAGGGATTTCAAAGCAAAGTACAAGCGTTCATTCCTCGGAGTACTGTGGAGTTTTTTAAATCCGCTGCTCACCATGATCGTGCAGTTTATCGTTTTTTCAACATTATTTAAATCAGATATTCCTAATTTTGCTATGTACCTTTTAATTGGTATTGTATTCTTTAACTTTTTCTCAGAAGCGACCAGCATGGGGCTTACATCTATAGTCGGTAATGCTTCTCTTATAACAAAGGTCTATATTCCTAAGTATATTTTTCCTGTTTCAAGAGTACTGTCTTCTTCAATAAATCTTCTTCTGGCAATGATACCCTTATTTATAGTAGCCTTGTTCACAGGAGTTCGTTTTACTTTTGCTGTTCTGATTCTGCCGTTTAGTATAGCATGTACTATAGTGTTCTGTATTGGTGTAAGCTTAATTCTGTCGTCTGCAATGGTATACTTCCGTGATATGCAGTTTTTATGGGGTGTACTTAACATGCTATGGATGTATGCTACTCCAATATTTTATCCAGAAAGCATTCTTCCGCAAAATCTTATGATACTGTTTAAAATGAATCCAATGTATCATTTTATCAGATTGTCCAGAGCATTAATACTAAATGGTGAGTCACCAGAGTTTAAAGCGTACTTATTTTGCGTAATAGCTGCAGTTATACCGTTTTTCATAGGAACCATTATATTTAAGAAGGCACAAAACGAGTTTGCGTTACATTTATGAGGAGAATTATGATACAGGTTGATAATGTGTCAATGAGATTTAAACTGGCTCTTGACAGGATAACGAGTTTAAAAGAGTATATGACAAAACTGATTAAAGGACAGCTTCAGTATGAAGAATTTTGGGCTTTAAGAAATGTGAGCTTTAATGTCTCAAAAGGTGAAGTTGTAGGAATAATCGGCAAAAATGGCGCGGGAAAAAGCACGCTTTTAAAAATAATATCAGGAATACTGAAACCTACCGAAGGCTCGGTTAAATGTAGTGGAAGTATTGTTCCAATGCTGGAACTGGGTTCAGGCTTCGATCATGATCTGACCGGCCGTGAAAATATATTTCTCAATGGCGCTATTTTAGGCTACAGTAAGGAGTTCTTAGAGAGCAAATATGAAGAGATATTGGAATTTTCGGAATTGGGTAAATTTATAGATGTGCCCATCAGGAATTATTCATCAGGTATGCTTATGCGGTTGGCTTTCTCAATTGCCACTGTGGTTAATCCTGAAATTCTGATCGTGGATGAAATACTTGCAGTTGGTGATGCTGATTTCCAGGAAAAAAGCAAGGCACGAATGATGGAATTAATGGGTGGGGGGACAACAGTATTATTTGTATCACACACTATTGAACAAATAATGGAACTTTGTTCTCGAGTAATATGGCTTGAGCAGGGAAATATTGTTATTGATGGAAAGCCTGACGATGTATGCAGTGCTTATTTACAGAAGGTATAAATTAGGTATTAAAGGTGAAATTGTATGATACTTGAATCAAGAAATGGTAAAAAAATATATTCCGATGGTGAAAGTATTGAATTAGAATTACTATCAATTGCAAAGAAATATCCTGAGGATTTGTCCCAGGATTATATAGCTAACAATAACAATTATACTATAAATAATACTTTTTCAGCAGTAAGACAAAACATTCTAAATTGGTACCCATTTACTGAGAATGCTGATATTTTAGAAGTAGGTGCCGGAATGGGTGCAATTACAGGTATGCTGTGCGATATAGGAAAAAGTGTTACCGCTATTGAAATGAATCCAAGAAGAGCAGATGTAATAAAGGCCCGTTATCCGAAAAGAAACAACTTGACTGTAATAAACGAGGATATTAATACTTGGAAAACAGATAAAAAATACGATTATATTATATTAGTTGGTGTCTTTGAGTATGCAGGAATATTTTCTGATGCTGATGATCCGTATCAGGAATTTTTAGAAAACATAAAAAAATTCTTAAAAGAGGATGGTATAATTTTACTGGCTATTGAAAACAGATTTGGTTTGAAGTATTTGTGTGGAGCAGCAGAAGACCATATACAAAAACCATTTGTTGGCGTGGAAGGATATAAAGAGCCAAAAACCCCCAAAACATTTTCAAAATACGAACTTGATCAGATGCTAGTAAATACAGGGTTTAAATATAAACGCTATTATTATGTTCTTCCTGATTATAGATTTCCTCAAAAGATTTATACTGATGAATTTTTACCATCTCATCTTGACCTGCAAAAGTTACCCTTTACTTATGCCAAAGGAAGCTTGTTAATTTTAAATGAAAAAGAATTATATAAGAGCATTATTGAAAATAAAGTTTTTCCTTTTTGTGCGAATTCATACTTAATTGAGGCAAGTCCCGTAGGGTTACCCGATAAAAAAGTAATACATGTTTCAGCTAGGGGCGAGTGTAAAAAAGAATATCGGATATTAACAATTATTGATAACCAAGGTAATGTAATAAAAAGACCGGTACATAAAAATGCTGAACAACACTTACAGAATATCTATGAAAATGAGAAATATTTAATAAACCGTGGAATACCAGTTCTCAAGTCAACTTTAGAGAATAATACTATGATATCCAAATATATTGATACAAAAAAAGCAGATCAGATTTTTGAGAGCCTTTTAGAACAAAATGACAGGAAAGGTATAATTCTCTTAATTGAGCAGCTTAGAAGCAATCTACTAAAAAGCTCAGAATTCTCAGAGAAAACTGAAAACATAATTACTAAAAATAATATCGGAACTGAAGATTATGATTACGGGCCGATTCTAAAGTGTGGTTTTATAGATATGACTTTCTATAACTCATTCTATATTAATAATACTTTGGTTTTTTTTGATCAGGAATGGAAGTTTGCTGATGTACCATTAAAATTCATTTTATATTATGCTGTTAAATCAATTTACATGCGTACACAGGTTAATACCAGTATAAAGTATGATGAAATTTTAGAGTACCTTGCAATTGGTCAAGAAAAATATATATACGATAAATTAGAAGAATTTATTTGGTCTAATATCTTATATAGACAGGGGGACTTTTATGGCGGAGATGGATATTGCAATATTTATAATGATGATTTACTGCTTGAAAACGCTGTTATGAAGATAAAGCAAGAATATGATGAAAAGATAAGTTTATTACTTGGTGAAATAAGCGAAAAAGATAATCTGATATCTGACCTGAAACAGACAATAAGTAATAAAGAAGGTCATATAAATCTATTATTGGAAAGTGAACGCACTCTAAAAAACGAAATAAGCGAAAAAGATAATCTGATATCTGACCTGAAACAGACAATAAGTAATAAAGAAGGTCATATAAATCTATTATTGGAAAGTGAACGCACTCTA
>JAAYMA010000108.1 GCA_012521615.1 Clostridiaceae bacterium
GATTTATTCTTTGGGAAAATCTATATAATCTGACGGGTCTACAAGCTTATTTTCCTTATACAATTCAAAGTGCAGGTGGGTGGGTTCAGCACTCTCGAATATTGCAGTTGCACCTACTGATCCTATAGGATCCCCCTGTTTGACTTCCTGACCGACCTGCATGGTCTTGTCACTTGCAAGATTGGCATACAGGGATTTATAGCCGTTTTTGTGGTCAATCACTATGGTAAACCCAAATCTGGGATCGTTTTTGATTTCCAGTACAACACCGTCACCTACAGCACGTACCACCTCTCCCCGGGGTGCTGCAATATCCACTCCGCTATGTGTACGCCATTCATTAAAGGTGGGTGAGAAAACGAGTTTATCCATAGAATACTCGGATTGGATAGGTCCATCCACAGGAGCTATGAATGCAGGTCTTACTATAGCCAGTACCACATCTTCTGTAGCAGAGTTATTATCCAGAGCTTTGCCGGTACTGGCGGATGTTTCCTGTGACTTTTCTTCCTGCTGAGGTTTGGGATCAGGTTTAGGGTCACTTTGAGCCAATTGTTCATTGGGCTCTGAAACATCTTCCAAAGAAGCCTCATCATCAATAATCTCATCAAGTTCGGCATCTTCTATTCCTACATATGGACCTTCATCAGCATAATCAGAGCCTGTATTATCCCAGATTGAACCTATAAACGGATCCTCATCCTCTACACCAGGCTTTTCAAGATCTATTTGACCAATGATGTTATCATTACCAGGCAAGTTTTCCTGTGCCTGATCAGGTTCGGGATCTGTAAGTATCTGATTGGTTGAAAAGTAAACAGCACCCGCAGCCAGAACACATAATCCCACTACTATTGCAATATAAAAACCGCTCTCCTTAAAAAACCCCTTGAGTTTTTTTCCAAAAGTATTATCATCTTTAAAACTTCCTTTGTTATTCACAGTTTCCACCTCCGTTTTGTATTATTGCCAACGGAAGGTGATTTATACTTTATTGTTTTATTTCTTCAACCATAATTCCTGTGTAATAATATTCCAAAATCTCATTGAATTTATATCCGCCTTTTCCCAGAACATCCGCCCCGCACTGGCTCATTCCAACACCGTGTCCAAAGCCTCTTGTGATGATTTCAACAGTATCGTCATCAGGAAAATATATTTCGAGATTTGTTGACCTTAAATCCAGCAGTTCACGAAACTCTGGGCCTGTCATAACAATATCCCCAATTCTTATTTCTTCCACTCTTCCACTTGCACTATACGACATTATTTCTATATCCTTTTCAAAATACAGCTCCACTTCATCTTCTGAATATTTTTGAGCTAATTTTTCTTTAATTTCATCCCATTTAAAACTCACTTTTGTTTCATATTGTGAATACTGGCTTTCATCAACGCTGTATACGCTCTTTAAATACGGCACTTTTCCTGATACCGCCCAGACTGCCTCAATATCTTCCGTAACACCACCACTGTTGGCATGATAAAGGGGGTTAATTAATATTCCGTCATAGGTCATAACAATATTCTCTGTATCTTTACAGGCCCTTTTTATCTTTTCATAGGCATATTCATCATGGTAGAGCTGAAGATACCTTTCCTTTGAAATCCATGCCTGGCAGTGCCCCGGATCAGTACAGACATGGGCTCCATAATGTTCTTCTGAAGAGCCATATAGACCCTTCATCCGGCTTAAAGCAAATGTCCTTGCAGCAACTGCCTGAGCCTTCAAGGCCTCCTCGTGAAAAGAAGCGGGCATCTCGGCAGCGACAACATCTACAACATACTCTTCCAGTTCAAATAACTCTACCATCGACTTGGAAGGATTGTAGACCGCAATTTCAATAACCTGACCGGGCGTGTTATCATGTTCTTCAATTTTGGTAATGGGCTCTTTAATATCAACTCTTTCCTTTTCTATGGGCGGGATTATTAATATAAGTAATAAAAGAGGAAGAATATATAGAAATATATCCTTTATGCTCAGCATCCTGAACCAGGTGACAGATTTATTAAAGCCGGCATACCCTGCCCTGTTTATACGCATGTTCAATCGGCCCATACGCGAATTTAAACTGCTATTACGGGTATTTGAACTGCTGCCCATATCTGACCTGTTTACTATACGCCTGAAAATATCATATATTCCGTCCAGCATAATAGATTCTATGTGAGAAAACAAAATATAATACCGGAATTAATCCACTATATTTGGTAAAATAAAATTGCTTTCATATACTCTGGATGTCCGGAACAGAGCACTGAAAGAAAGCATTAAAATATAGAAAAGGTAAAGGTTGAGATGTATGGAAAATCCCTTTATGATCGAAGCTATTAAAGAAGCCTGTAAAGCTTTGGAAATAGGTGAGGTTCCCGTAGGTGCCATTATAGTGAGGGATAACAAAATAATTTCCCGGGCACATAATCTCAGGGAGACAGAAAACCAGGCTACCTATCATGCCGAGATATTATGCATTGAAGAGGCATGCAGACTGCTCAGCACATGGCGGCTTAATGACTGCGACCTTTATGTCACTCTTGAACCATGCCCCATGTGTGCCGGAGCCATCATTAACTCACGGATAAGATCAGTATATTTTGGTGCTTACGACTCTAAGGGAGGTGCCTGCGGTTCTGTGATCGACCTGTTCCGGGAAGGGAACTTCAATCATTCCCCCATAGTCTATGCAGGTATCATGGAGGAAGCCTGCGAAAAACCGCTTAAAGAATTTTTCAGAAATCTCAGATAAGCGTGAGATAGGCGGGACAGGGGTAATCAGCCAGGGACAGTCTAAGACAGGGCCGGTTCCCTGTCCTGCCCCTGTCCTGTATCTGTACAGGACGAAAATTTCAAAATCCCTGCAGAACTGAATGAATTACAAAAACTATACTGTTGCTAAAAATAAAGGGATGCCTTATAATAATTTACGCAAACATAATATAGGCCGGCTGTATTATGTTTCGGCTTATAATACGGAGAGATGTCCGAGTGGTCGAAGGTGGCAGTCTCGAAAACTGCTGCACCGCAAGGTGCCGGGAGTTCGAATCTCCCTCTCTCCGCCAATCATAACTAATTATAAGGATTAAGCCAGTTTGTCCTCCGGTACCTATCGGCCCGGGGGATTTTATTTATGTTCAGAAACATATTATACGATTTGATTATTTTGGTTTGATTGAAATTCTTTTATATAATTTTTATAAACCTACATTATACTTTCTGTTTTGAATATATGCCTTACTTCACCTTTTTTCTTTATTTCATCATCCCTGAGTTTGCCGAGGCTACCGCCCGGATGGCGTAATACATACTGCTGGGGTGTGAGATTTATATTACTCTGCAGAATAACGCTTAAAATTTGAAGGGCAAGCATTTCAACTATAACAGAAAGCCTGGGCGCACGATTAAGTGGACCTCCCTCGTTTTTAACCCCGGCAATTATCTTTGCATCAGCCATTTTTGCAAGCCAGGAATCAGGATTACCGGTAACGGCAATAACCTTACAACCGTTATTTTTTACGGTTCTATAATAAATGTTGGGGTGCAGAAGAAAAAATTCTTCTGAACTCCAACATTTTTTGTAATAAAATAGAGCATGGAGTTGAAATCTCGAGTAAAATGAAGTTACACCCCAACACATTTTAAAGGAGAATCAACCATGCTCTATAAAGATTATACAAAAGAAATAATAGGATTTAAAGATGTAAAAGTTACTTTTGGAGAAATAGAGGGCAATAACTTACATATACATATTGAAATGCAGCGACGGATCCATAAATGCCCCCGCTGCGCCCATGAAACAAACAAAATTCATGATTACAGAATACAGAAGATCAAGGATATACCTTCATTCGGGAACTATACTTACATACATCTTAGGAAAAGGCGCTATATATGTCCAAATTGCAAGAAAAAGTTTTATGAAGAGGTACCTTTTCTGCCAAGGTATCAGCGCATGACGAGCCGCCTGATTGCGTTCATAATCAAATCATTCAGGAAGGTATCATCGGTTAAGGAATTAGCGGGATCGGCCAATGTATCACCGACAACGGCAGTAAGGATATTTGACCACATAAAGTATTCAAACATGTCCTTGCCAAAAGTGCTCTCAATGGATGAATTCAGGGGTAATGCAGGGGGAGAAAAATTTCAATGTATTGTTACTGATCCGGAGAACAAAAAGGTTCTGGATATACTTCCAAACAGGAAGAGTGAAGATTTGTACCGATATTTTTCGAAATATAAAGACCGGCATAATGTAAAATACGTAGTTATTGATATGAGTGGTCCATACCGAAGTCTTGCCAGGACTATATTTCCAAAAGCACAGATTATAGCTGATAAGTATCATGTGGTAAGACAAGTGGCATGGGCGTTTGAAAATGTCAGAAAAGCTGAGCAGAAGAAATTTCACGAACAACGCAGGAAGTATTTCAAAAGGAGCCGAAAACTATTACTGAAACGACCAGATAAGCTAACACCTGACGAAGCCATCCAAGTAGAGAACATGTTGAAAATATCTGAACGCCTGAGACAGGCTTATGTCCTAAAGAATGAATTCTACAAGGTGATGGACTCCAAAAACAGTTTCGAGGCAAAAAAGAACCTGGCCAGATGGAATATGCTATTTAATGGATACAATCTTCCCGAATTTTATGACTGTTTTAAAGCCTTTACAAACTGGCAGAAAGAAATCTTAAATTCCTTTGATGTCCCTTACACCAATGGCTTTACGGAAGGTATCAACAACAAAATCAAAGTCATTAAACGAAACGCCTATGGTATCAGAAATTTCGAAAGATTCAGAAACAGGATACTTCATGTTATGGCTTGAATGTACACATAAAAATGGCAGATAACCTGTTATGATTATCTGCCAACAACTTTAGGGTTACTTCATTTTGCTTGTTTCAACCCCAACATTTGACGTAGAGCCCATTTTATGTAAATGGGACGAGTTGTGTTAAAAAATAAGACAGGGGGACGATTCCGATATCCCATCCCCCTGTCTCTTTTTATCTGAATTTATCCGCA
>JAAYMA010000109.1 GCA_012521615.1 Clostridiaceae bacterium
AATATATCACCCCTGAAGGCAGATACTTCCTTGTTTGCCGTAATGGATTTTTGCTTCAGTGATTTTCAAGCGGGATATTACATATGAGACTATGCTCTCAGCGCCCATATTAAGGTTTACTCCTTTTTCGGTCAGGCCATCATAGCAGCCCCCTGTATTTCCATCAATAAGGCTGAGACCCTTGGAGTTGACACCTTCATACCAGGCATGGCATTTTTTCGCGCTATCAAGATATATATCTTTACCAGTTGCATCATAGGCTGCAAGGTAGGCAAGAACTCCCTCACAGGCCTCAACGGTCTGTTCGTCAAATTCTGCGGGCTCTTTTCCTTTCAAAAGCCAGCCTTTACAACCAACAGGCTTGAAATACCCGTGCATAAAAACCTTTCCGGTAAGGAAATTCAGACTTTCCAGGGCTGTATCAAGAAACCTTTTTTCGCCTGATACTTTATAGGCTTCTATAAGGGACCATGGCAGAACAAAATTGCAGTATGCAATAATATCCTCAAACCATTTCCAATCATCGTTCCTGTATTTTTCATACTGCTTTATGAGGGACCAGGATAATTCACAGACCATGCTTTTTATTTTTTCGCTCTGAATATGGGTAAGTCCTATAATGGCATAGGCTTTGGACCTTATTGAATTAATTTCAGGCACATTCGGCAGAGCTTTTTTCAACATATACCTAAGCCCGTGTTTAATACCCTGAGGTGTATGCTCAAAAGCCAAAGCATAGCCCAAAGCCCAGATACATCTTCCAAGGCAGTCTTCAGAACCTTCATCTTCAAGCCATTTCCTGTCATAACTCATGAAGTTTCTGAATTTACCGTTTTGGTTCTGCGCGTTTAATAGAAATGAAGAGTAGCGAAAAACCAGGTTAAGATACTTTATCTTTTTATACCTTCCATACAGCATGAGAGCCATAATCAGGGCCCTGGCATTGTCATCGGTCGTATACCCGTGTTTTGGGTCAGGAATGGAATATTTTGAGTGCTGCATTATCCCGGTATCGTCGGTTAAAAGGAATATGTAGTGGTCATTGAAAGAGCAGTCGGACAGGGTGTTAACCGGTAGAATATTGTCTGAAATAGTAGTGTGGGGATAAACAAGTTTTTTCATAATTTTATACCACCTTGCTGTCTGATAGTTTATTTTTATCGAGAGTGTTCATAAAGAGTTTTGTATAGTCTTTTGCCACCTTATCCCACATCATCGTTTTACCAAGGCTTAAGGTGCGTTTCTCCATCTCTTTTTTCACTTCAGGATTGTCGAGTACATACTGTATTTGCTTTGCAAGCGAAGCAGAATCTTCGAAGTCAGCCAGAAGTCCTCTGCCATCAGATAGCATTTCCTTTGCATAGCTGTATGGGGTAGAGACAACCACCCGGCCATATCCGACAGCATATGCCAAAGTTCCGCTTACTGCCTGGTCTTTGCCAAGGTAGGGTGTCATGTATATGTCCGACATCTGAAGGTAAGTTATAATCTCGTCTTTGGTAAGATACTTGTTTACAAATCTTACATGCTCCTCTAAATTCAGCCTTTGCACTAATCCAATAAGCTTTTCTCTGTAGCTTTCACCCGACTGGGCCTTTATTGTGGGATGGGTCTGTCCAAGGATGAAATAGACAACATCCTTATGTTTTTCAGCTATTTTTGAAATAGCCTCTATTCCATATTCCAATCCCTTGCCGGGACTTAACAGACCAAAAGTACTTATTACAGTCCGGTCTTTCATTCCATGCTGTTCTTTGAGCTTTTCCCTTGAAGGAAGGATCCTGAAGGGTACTCCGTGATGTATCATTTCGATTTTGGAAGAAGGTATCTCGTAAACCCTTTCGAGGACAGGGATGGTGTTTTTGGCCATGGTCACAACTTTGGTGCTTTTTTCTCCGAGCTCTTTAAGTATCAGCCTTTGCTTTTCAAAGGGATTGGGAAGAACGGTATGGAGTGTAGTGATAAAAGGAATTTCCAGGTTGTCGACGAAGTCGAGTATGTATTCGCCTGCCTCGCCTCCGAATATGCCGTACTCATGCTCTATCACAAGAAGTTCTATATCAGTGCTGTTGATTTTTTTTGCAGTATCGATATAGCTTTTTCTGTCATGCTGGCAAATCTCCATTATTACTCTGTCGCTGTACGAATAATCTTTGTCGCTTACTGCAATTACACTGGGGCTGTTAAGCAGTGTAATCTTGTCAAGTTCCCTTATGAGATCCTGGGTAAAAGTCGCAAGTCCGCATTCTCTTGTTGGATAGGTACTTAAAAAAGCAATATTACGTTTTTTACCAGTATTCATTTAAAACCTCCTGAACTATATTTTTCTGTGACTTATACAGCTATGGGATGACTTAGGTTGTTTGCCAAAATTGCATTGGATGTTTCAATATTTCTGTCAATCCTGCAGTTGGACATGACAACTGAATCTATGAGCGAAGCTCCTACGCCGATTTTTACACAATCCCAGATTACACTTCCTATAATCCTTGATTTCGAGCCTACTTTTGAGTTGTCACAAAGAACAGTGCCCGGACCTATAACGGCAAAAGAATCTATCTCAACATTGTCGCCGATATATGCAGGACCTACTATTCTGGCCGTACGGCTGATTTTTGCAGTTTTGCTGATGTATTGTTTTTCTTTGCCGAAATCATGGGCATTGATCGGTAAAAGCCCCTTTAAAATATCCATATGGGCTTTAAGGTATTTTTTTGGTGTTCCCAAATCAAGCCAGTACGAGCATTCGTTATAAATAGCCAGTTTGTATCCTTTGTCAAGAAGAAGGGGATAGGTTTCCCGTTCTATAGAGACAGGCCTTCCGGCGGGAATTTCACTTAAAAGCCCGGGTTCAAAAATATATACACCCGCATTAATTAAATCTGAACTGCTTTCATAGGGTTTGGGCTTTTCTTTAAATGCAGTTATAAAACCATTTTCATCATGCTCAATTACACCGTAGGCCGAAGGATTTTCGACCCGTGTTACGGCAATGGTTGCAAGAGCACCTTTTTCTTTGTGGAAGCGTATCATTTTGGAAATATCAATATCGCTCAAGATATCTGCATTGAAAACAAGAAATGTATCATCAAAAAATTCTTCGGCATTCTTTATGGCGCCTGCTGTGCCCAAAGGCACATCCTCAGATATATAGCTGATTTTTACGCCAAGCTTGCTACCATCCCCGAAATATTCTTTGATTTTATGGGGCTTGTAGCATGTACTTAGAACGATTTCATCAACTCCATGCCTTTTTAAGGTTTCAATGTTTCTTTCCAGTAGAGGTTTGCCGAGAATAGGCACCATTGGTTTGGGCAAATAGTTGGTTATAGGTCTCAGCCGTGTACCAAGACCACCTGCTAAAAACAATGCTTTCATCAGTTAATACCTCCCAGCATAGTTTTTATATGTAAACTTTTATCTTTTGTGTGTTTTGATTAATAGCTGATATAATTTCCCCGGCAATAATACGGCACTAAAAGTAGTTAAAATGCAAAAGTTTTGAACTCATATAACACGTCATTCGTATATAGAATTGCATATAACAAAAGAATAGTTTTCTTGATTTTGTTATTAGCGCTCAATTAAAGTGAGTGCTAATAATTAATTTTAATGATGAGTTTAATTTTTGTCAAGAGCATAAAAAGGAAATATTTATCATACCTCTCATTTTAAGACTTTAAAAAGTTGCCTGGTTTGTTGAAATGATTTTGCAAATGTGTGAATATATAATAAAGAGCTTGGGATTAAAAGGATAAAAAATACTTAAAGAGGTTGCTGAGATGGGAAACGGACCATTTAAGACTCTGATGAAATTATATAAAGGAAATGAAAAGAATTTAATTCTTTCCACATTCTTTTACCTGATTAAAAGCTCACCTGTATGGATTATCCCTCTCGTGTCTTCAAGCATGATCAATATAGCCGCCAGTGCCCATGAGCATAGTTTAAGTGAATTGTGGCTATATGTGATCATTGTTGCAGTTGCCCTTGCTCAGAATATTCCGCTGCATACCGTATATGAAGGGTACATAAGCAGATCCATAAGGTCGGTTGAGGTAAATCTCAGAACAGCTCTGGTTGAGAAACTTCAGCGGCTTTCCATGTCATACCACAAGAATCTTAAAAGAGGAAAAATCCAGTCCAAGGTATTAAGGGATGTGGAGCAGGTTGAATTATTATCAAGACAGATCCTGGTTGCTTTTGTCCCGGCAGTTTTGAATACGCTTATCATGCTCTACCTGACAATAAGCAAGAGTTTAACGGTGGCACTGTTTTTCCTCTTTACCATTCCCATTGCAATTATTCTTATAAGATCTTTCAGAAGGACTGTAAGGATTACAAACAAGGAGTTCAGGCGCGAACTTGAGGAGATGTCAGCCAAAATTTCAGAAATGGTTGAAATGATTCCTGTAACCAGGGCCCATGCATTGGAAGATGTGGAACTTGAAAGGATGAAAGTACAGCTTGAAAAGGTAAAAGAAAGAGGTTATCGCCTTGATATGACACAGGCTCTGTTCGGTTCATCTGCCTGGGTGTCTTTTCATTTCTTCCAGACTGCTTGCCTGGTATTTACCATAATACTGGCTTACAAAAATATTATTACGGTCGGCGATGTGACCATGTACCAGGGCTTTTTCAGCTCTATCCTTGCCTCAATTAACGGGATTATAAACATCTACCCCAATATTGCAAGAGGTATTGAATCTGTAAATTCAATAACTGAGCTTCTGGATGCCAAAGATGTGGAAGACTACAGCGGGAAGAAACAGCTACAGAAGGTTGAAGGGAAAATTGTATTTGAGAATGTGAGCTTTAAATATCCTGATTCAGATGAATGGGTGTTGCAGGATTTTAATCTCCATGTTGAAAAAGGTGAGAGCATTGCAATTGTGGGCGAATCGGGAGCCGGAAAATCAACCCTGCTGAATTTGATTATTGGCTTTGACAAGCCTGTAAAAGGAAATATTTATCTTGATGGAGAGAATTTCTCGAATATAGATATGAGAAGCTATAGAAAGCATCTGGCGGTGGTTACCCAGGATAATATACTCTTTTCGGGCTCCATACTGGAGAATATCACCTATGGCCTTCCTGAGGTGGATAAGGAAAGGCTTGACATGATTTTGGAGGCTGCCAATGTAAAAGAGTTTCTGGAAAAGCTTCCCGACGGAATATATACCAGGGTAGGTGAACATGGCGGAAAACTGTCAGGAGGACAAAGACAGCGTATTGCAATTGCAAGGGCTCTGATACGTGATCCTCAGATTATTGTCTTTGATGAGGCAACTTCAGCCCTTGACAATATTTCTGAGCATCATGTCCAAAAGGCAATGAGGAACCTTATTAAAGGGCGTACGACATTTATAGTGGCCCACAGACTTTCCACCATAAGAGATGCTGACAGAATTGTAGTGCTGAAAGACGGAAGATGTGTGGAATGTGGTACTTATGAAGAACTGATGAATTTAAAGGGCGAATTCTACAACCTTAAAATGCTTCAGACATAGACCGGGAAAGGAGCGGGACAGGGCACGACAGGAAAGAGTTTCCTTTGGCTGGAGACAGAAACTTTCCCTGTTCCCCTTGAGACAGTAAGGTTATAAGGAATGGGCAAATTTTGAGTGTTGACACAATATATAGTGTGTGGTAATATTATAACAACTAAATATAGTTGTTGTGTGTATCCACTGCAACAACTTAGAAAGTAAGCAGGTGAGAGACAGTTTTGTTCTTGTTTTGTTATATGGCCTCTTGACGTTTTGTCGAGAGGTTTTTGTACTCTTAATATGGAAAATGAAAAACTTAAGAAAAAAGGAAGTGCACTAAATGATTACAAAAATCAGGAAGAGAGACGGAAGAGAAGTTCCTTTCAATATTGAAAAAATTGTTAATGCCATATTTAAAGCGACAAGAGCGGCAGGAGAGGAAAGTTATTCAACTGCTCTGACTCTGGCTGAAAAAGTAGTGAAGGAGCTCAGTGAAAACTCGGAGAAAAAGGTTCCGGGTGTTGAAGATATTCAGGATATTGTTGAAAGGGTCTTGATTGAGGCCGGGCACGCAAGGACTGCCAAGGAATACATACTTTACCGGGCGGAGCGTACACGCATCAGGGAAATGAATACCCGGCTCATGAAGGTTTATGAGGAGCTGACCTTCGAAGAATCCAAGGACAATGATTTAAAACGTGAAAATGCCAATATTGACGGCGACACTGCCATGGGAACCATGCTCAAATATGGTTCTGAAGGCGCAAAACAGTTTTACGAAATGTTTATATTAAAGCCCGAACATGCAAAGGCTCATAAAGAAGGAGATATTCATATACACGATATGGATTTCCTTACTCTTACCACCACCTGCTGTCAGATAGATATACTCAAACTTTTTGAAGGAGGCTTCAGCACAGGACATGGTCATTTGCGAGAGCCAAACGATATCCAGAGTTATTCCGCCCTGGCATGTATAGCCATCCAGTCAAATCAGAACGATCAGCACGGAGGCCAGAGCATACCCAACTTTGACTATGGAATGGCACCGGGTGTGGCTAAAACTTATTCCAGGCTTTACAGACAAAACCTGACTAAGGCGCTGGAACTGTTGTCTGATGTTGAGGATGCAGCTTCACTGGTAGACAGTGTTTCAAATAAAATTAAAGATGAGTTTGGTTTATATCCGACTCTGGTACCAAATGAAGAATATGCAAAATTGGAGCGGGAATATCTTACCGAATTTCTGCCTGAAACAAGTTTCATTGCCAAGGCGCAGAATTTCGCTGCACATAAAGCCGAGGCAGAGACCGACAGAAGAACTTATCAGGCAATGGAGGCTTTTATTCATAACCTGAATACTATGCACAGCAGAGCAGGAGCCCAGGTACCTTTCAGTTCCATAAACTACGGTACCGACACTTCTCCTGAAGGAAGGCTTGTTATCAAAAATATCTTGCTTGCAACTGAAGCAGGGCTTGGAAACGGGGAGACACCCATATTCCCGGTACATATATTCAAGGTTAAAGAAGGGATAAATTATAACCCGGATGATCCAAACTATGACATGTTCAAGCTTGCATGCAGGGTAAGCGCAAAGAGATTGTTCCCGAACTTCTCATTTTTGGATGCGCCATTCAACTTAAAATACTACAAGCCTGGACATCCTGAAACCGAGATAGCCTACATGGGCTGCAGAACAAGGGTAGTGGGCAACGTGTATGATCCTTCAAGAGAAATAATATTTGGAAGGGGAAATCTCAGTTTTACCAGCATAAACCTGCCGAGGATTGCGATAAAAAGCAATAAAAACATAGATAAATTCTTCAGTGAACTGGATAAAAAAATAGATCTGGTAATTGATCAGCTATTAGAAAGGTTTGAGATACAAGCCAGGAAGAAGGTTAAGAACTTTCCTTTTCTGATGGGGCAAGGTATCTGGATAGATTCTGACAAGCTTGACTGGGAGGATGAAATAAGGGAAGTTTTGAAACACGGAACTCTTACAACAGGCTTTATCGGACTTGCAGAGTGTCTGAAAGCCTTGACAGGCAAGCATCATGGTGAATGTGAAGAGGCTCAGAAATTAGGTCTTAAGATTATAGGACATATGCGTAAACGCATGGACGAAGCCAGCAAAAAATACAATATGAACTTTACTCTTATTGCAACTCCTGCCGAGGGCTTATCAGGAAGATTTGTCAGAATAGACAGGGAGATGTTCGGTGAGATTGAGGGGGTTACCGACAGGGAGTATTATACAAACAGCTTCCATGTACCGGTTTACCATGAAATAGGTATTTTTGACAAGATAAAGATTGAGGCTCCGTATCATGAGCTGACCAATGCGGGACATATAACTTATGTTGAGGTGGATGGAGACCCGACACAAAATCCGGAGGCCTTTGAGAAAATTATCAGGGCGATGAAGGAAGCCGGTATCGGGTATGGTTCTATTAACCATCCGGTAGACAGGGACCCTGTATGCGGCTATACAGGAATTATCGGCAATACATGCCCTTCCTGTGGAAGAGAAGAAGGGGATGTAAAATTTGAAAGAATAAGACGAATTACAGGGTATCTGGTAGGCACCCTTGAAAGATTTAATGATGCAAAGAGGGCAGAGGAGCGGGACAGAGTGAAGCACATGTCATTTAAAAGCTGATTATATTTTAGGACAGGATAGGACAGTAGGGCAGGGGCGGTTCCAGAACCGTCCCCCTGTCCTGAATATGGTGATTAAATATGGATGTTAATATAAGAATTGCTGGAATAATAAATGAATCAATAGTGGACGGTCCGGGAATAAGAATGGTGGTTTTTGCACAGGGCTGCAGACATAAATGTCCCGGCTGCCATAACCCAGAGACTCATTCTTTTGATGGAGGAAAGCTGGTAGCAGTAAGTTCAATACTTGAACAAGCCAAATCAAACCCATTGTTGGATGGGATAACAATCAGCGGTGGTGAGCCTTTTGAACAGGCAGAAAGCTTTGCTGTTCTTGCAAAAGAAGCAAAAAATCTGGGGTTAAATATAATGACTTACACCGGCTACACCTATGAATACATTGTGAAGAACTCATCAAAACACAGGGGATGGGAAGAGCTTTTAGATGAAACCGATATACTGGTGGATGGAAGATTTGAAATTGAGAAAAGAAATCTTCTGTTAAAATTCCGCGGTTCGGAAAATCAAAGAATAATAGATGTCAAAAGGTCAAAAGCAGAAAACAGAGTTGTGGAAATCGATTAAGAATGGCAAACAAGGTAACAAATAAAAATATGCTTGACATGTACAAGTCTTACATGTAATAATATTCCAAAATGGTGAGTATGCATAAGAGCATGATGCTTGAGCTGCATAGGGGCGAAAGCCCTACACGTGGAATTACACCCCACGGAGTCACTAAAAAAGTGATTCTGCGGGGTTTTTTTAACTCATATGAAAAGTTTGGTGCAAAACTGATCCGGAAATTTGTGAATATATTTGAGTGGAGTGTAGGAGGATAAAAGGAAAAAATGATGGAGGGATTTGTTTGATACTATCAGGTCTTGAGATAAAGAAGCATATTGGAAAAGAGATAATAATAGAGCCTTTTGATGAGAAATGTCTGAACCCTAACAGTTATAATCTTCGCTTGCATAACGAACTTCTGGTTTATGAAGAAAAAGTGCTGGATATGAAAAAGCCTAATAAGACCAGAAAAATTATTATTCCTGAAGATGGGCTTGTATTGGAACCAGGCAGGTTGTACCTCGGAAGGACAATGGAATATACTAAAACTGAAGGATATGTCCCAATGCTGGAAGGACGTTCTTCCATAGGAAGGCTGGGACTTTTTATTCATGTGACAGCAGGATTTGGTGATGTGGGCTTCAGTGGCTACTGGACACTTGAGATACATTGTATTCAGCCTATAAGGATTTATCCGGGGATTGAAATCTGCCAGATATATTATCATTCAATTGAAGGCGACTATGAAAAGTACTACAGCGGAAAATATCAGAATAATACCGGAATACAGGCAAGTATGCTGTACAAGGATTTTGAAAAATGAGAGGTATATTTGTCAAAAATGCACAAAAAACAAATGAAAAATCATGCACAATGTATATGTTAAAACTAAGGACAATAAATTATAATAAATAGTGTACAGTAATACAGAATATTGTTCTGAAATAAAGAACGCAAGGTAATAACTATGGGAGTAAAGGTAAAGTCTTTAGAAAAAGCTATAAGAATACTTGAGTGTTTTAGTGTTAAGGAGCCTGAATTAGGAATTACAGAGATAAGTAATCGGCTCGATCTGAAAAAAAGTAATGTACATGACATCATTTCAACTCTATTGAATTTAGGATATATCGAAAAGAACAATGAAACTTCAAAATATCGTTTAGGACTTAAAATAATGCATCTATCCCATATACTATCTACTACAATGCCATTTCATAATGTGATTCATCGCTGCTTAAAAGAACTATCGGAAAAAATCGATGAAATAGTATATTTCGGGATACCTCACGGAAAAAATGTTATGTATTTGGATGGGGCTTTCCCTGAAAAATTATATAATACTCGTTGGGTTCAAGGAATGACTGCACCATTGGTTTGTACAGGTATTGGAAAGGCCATGCTGGCATTTATGGAAGAAGAATTTGTAGAGTCTCTGCTGGCTGAGCCCCTGGAAAAGTATACTGATAACACAATTACCGATCCGGATGCTATGCGTGAAGAATTGAAGATAACTAAAATCCGGGGTTATAGTATTGACAATATGGAACATGAATATGGTGTTAAATGTGTAGGTGTTCCGGTATTCAATCAATACGGGAAACTCATTGGAGCTATGAGCGCTACAGGACCATCTCTTCGTTTTAATGAGGAGCAGATTGCCCTGTTCGCAGAAATTCTGAAAGAGAAAGCGGAAAGTATAAGTCGCAGTATATAAAACTATTTATTTAATTTTTTTTACCACTATGAGAGAACAGTGTTCTGTAATAGAGAACAAAGGGGGCGGGGGCATGAAACACGAGGCATTATTTAGAGGGTTTATTTTCCCTGAAATCCCAAATGAAATGTGTCACGGCAGCACAGTTTTACCTGTTGGGGATTGTGTATTGGCTGCTTGGTTTGCAGGCAGCCGGGAAGGGGAAGATGACGTTGCAATCAAAGTTTCAAAATTCGT
>JAAYMA010000110.1 GCA_012521615.1 Clostridiaceae bacterium
CATATCAAGACCTTCTTCGAAAAATCTTTTCCATGATTCTTTTTCATGACCGGGATTTATGGGATAAAACAGAACCCCATTGTCTTTTGCTGCTTTCAAATCTCCGAGAGCATCGCCGATTTTCAAAACCTTGTTATTTTCGTATCGGTTCTTTTTGGCATATGCTATATGTTCGGTTTTTGTTCCCATTTCCTGTGAGGCAATAACTTTCATATATCTCGCAAGGTCATGTTCGTTCCATTCCCGGATAAGTGCTTCCCCGGGTGTAGCAGAAACTACAATCATATCGGCGAATTTGCCTGCCTTTTCCAAACTCTCACGAACATAGGGGAAGGGAGGAACTCCACGGACTATTTCTGCCACTGATTTGTTTACTCCTTCTGAAAAGGCTAAAGTTTGTCTTAGTACAGGATCGTCAGTGCGTTCAACAGCTTTTTCCAAGGCGGGATTAGCAAGCTTGGTCTCTGTCTCTACGAAGTTTCTGAGGGGTGTGAGATCGGGCTTTTTGTATCCACGTTCTATTGCTTCAGGTCTTTCTGCAAGTATATCTAAAGCTTTGATAACTGCTATAAAACGGTTACAGCCACGGTTTACTGAATATAAATTTACAAATTCCCAAACTTCCCTGGCGTATTTTGAGACAGCCTGAAGGTTCCAATGGTTTATAAAATTGGGGCAAAAGCATTCCTTGTGCTTGATTTCCATTGCATCAAATGCACATCCGTCTGAATCAATGCAGATTAAAAAATCCTTTTCTTTTTTCATTTCAATTAAAGGTTTTGCGGGATTCATGTATATTTCTCCTTTCATGTAGTTCGATTTGTACCATAATAAGACATTATATTTATTACTTACAAACACTCATTAGGAATCTCAGGTTATTTTTTAGCTTTGTTTCAGTATCTTCTTCATTTGAAAAATCCTCTACTGAAAGATAGCCGTCATAGCCTGTTTCTTTAAGGTTTGATATGAGTTTTGGAATATTGGCATATCCTTTCATTAATGGTGACCATTCGGGTTTCCATATTTCCTGTCCGTTCTCAAGAGTCTCGGTTTTTTTCCATACAGCATTCTTCACGTGAACATATGAAAGGTATTCACCCAAGAGTTCAAAACCTAATTTATAGTTTTCAAACCCTTCGTGTACCATATTACCCGGATCAAAAATAATACCTATACATTCTGGATCAAAGCCTGAAACCAGTCTATATGCAGCGCTTGCACTCGGGATAATGTTACCCATATGAATTTCCAGATTAATTCTTACTCCATACTTTAATGCAAGCTCTTCAAGACATTTTAATTCTGTGACGGTCCGGTCAAAGATTGTACGATAATTTTCAGTTTCATCATACTGAGGCGGGAAAACCCTTACGTTTTTGCAGCCTATGCTGGATGCCACTTTCAGAATTTTCTCTATTTGCTCAGTTTCATGGGGCTTTAGATATGTGGTAAGAGAATAAATTTCGATTTCATGTAAGTCACATAACTTCTTTGCTCTTTTTGCTTCCTCTTCGATATTTTCAATGTTTAAAGTGCTTTTGTTATAGGTCCAGTATCTGTTTTCATAGGTGTAATATTCGGGTTTCTCTTCCGGAGAGGGAGTGGCAACCCTCCATTCCACACCATCATAGCCTAATTGACTTATTAGTTTTACTGTCTCTTCCATATTGAATTCTGGCATACTGACAGAAAAAATTCCAAATTTCAAAATAATCAACCTCCGCATACTTATACATGGTTAAATTATATAGTATAATATTCTCATGTACTTAGCTTTTTCTGATAACTATATGGTTTATTTTGACTATAAAATCTCCGGAGATGTTGTAAATGCTGGACACCTACTATTCTGATGCGGATTTTAAAATTAATTACAGACATGTAAGTTCAGAACTTGATCCTTACTTCAGCAATTTTCATTTACATAACCGATATGAGATATATTTTTTTATTTCCGGGTCTGTAAATTATTTTGTAGAGAAAAAAATGTACCCTTTACAATATGGAGATCTTCTTGTGATAAGAAACAATGAAATACATAAGCCGTCTTTTTTGAATAATACTCCATATGAACGGATTGTTATACATTTTGACCCTTCAATACCTGCAATTTTCAATACTCAAAACTATGATCTTTTAAATTGCTTTAAAAACCGTCCTGCAGGGGAAAGAAACAAGATAAACCTCTCCGAAAAGCAAAAAGAGGAAATATGGAACATATTCAGCAAAATAGAGAAATTAAATGAGGAAACTTCTGAAGATTCAAAGATACTTAAACTCACAGCTTTCGTTGAATTGCTGGTTTTCATCAACCGGGCCTTTAATCAGGACAACACACCTGAAGAACATGTAAATATGCCAAAAAGACTGCTGCCCATTCTTGACTTCATTGAAAATAATCTCGAAGGAGATTTGTCGCTTAAGAGGATTGAAAAAGAGTTTTTCATAAACGGCTCATATTTAAGCAGACTATTTAAAAAGCATACAGGCAGTAATCTGCATGAATATATTATTTATAAGAGGATTTCAAAAGCCAAAACTTTGATTTCCAGAGGATACAGCTGTACCGATGCATGTTTGATGAGCGGATTTAATGATTATTCAAATTTCTCAAAGATTTTTAAAAGGACAGTGGGACTATCGCCTCAGGCATATAAAAAACGGAATATGGCAGAATAACAGATTTAAAATTGTTTACGGAGCTATGTTCCAAACCTGCGTTAAAATTAAATAAAATAAAATATCAGGTAAGTCGTTGACTTATTAACACGGCAGTGCTAACTTTATTTAGGGTATTTTTTTATGCCTTTATTCAAATTACTTTGTGTTTTTAATAAGCCGTAAGCTTTACATTGAGCAAAAACTTTCATTTTTTTGTAAAAAACTCTGCAATATTTTTTTTGCATAGATGAAAAATATATAAAGAAGATTTAGGTTTTGTGCTCAAAATCACATTATCCAAAGGCTTACAGTGTTAGAATAACTCTAAGAGAGAGAGCGGAGAGGAAGGTACTAATGCAGAAGCGTGTTATATATTTCGACCATGCAGCTACAACTTATGTCAAGCCTGAGGTTCTGGACGCAATGCTTCCGTATTTTACCCAGGAATATGGAAATGCTTCATCGGTGTATTCAATAGGAAGGTCTAACAGAAAGGCTATTGAAGATGCCAGAGAGACTGTGGCAAAATGTATTGGCGCTATGCCGAATGAAATATATTTTACCGGTTCCGGCACCGAAGCTGATAACTGGGCTATAAAGGGAGCTGCGCTGGCGCACAGGAATAAAGGTAAACATATTATCACATCAAGTATAGAGCATCCTGCGGTTTTGGCTCCCTGTGAGTTCTTGCAAAAGCAGGGCTATGATATCACATATATTCCCGTTGACCAGGACGGGCTTGTAAATCCCGCCGATGTCGATAAGGCCATTCGTCCTGATACCATACTGGTTACCATTATGATGGCAAATAATGAGATTGGCACAATTCAACCTATTAAGGAAATAGCACAGGTTTGTAAAAAACATGGTGTTCTTTTCCACACAGATGCTGTACAGGCAGCCGGAAACATACCCATAGATGTTAAAGATTTGGGTGTGGATTTATTGTCTGTATCAGGGCATAAGTTCTATGGACCCAAGGGAACAGGCGCATTATATATACGTAAGGGAGTTAAAATCGAAAGCCTTATTCATGGCGGACATCAGGAAAGAAACCGCCGTGCAGGTACTGAAAATGTTCCCGGTATTGTTGGCTTCGCCAAGGCTTTGGAATTAGCCACTCAAAATCTTGATGCCCATTATGAAAAATTATATAAACTCAGGGAACGTGCGCTGGAAGGTATTTTTGAAAAGATTCCCCATGTCCGTCTGAATGGACACAGGGAAAAACGCTTACCCGGGAATTTGAATGTTTCATTCAGTTTTGTGGAAGGTGAATCCATACTCTTGATGCTGGATATGAAAGGGATTAAGGCATCAAGTGGTTCGGCCTGTACTTCCGGTTCTTTGGATCCTTCCCATATTCTTTTAGCAATCGGACTGCCCCATGAGTTGGCTCATGGTTCTTTAAGATTAACTTTTGGAGAATCAAATACTGAGGAAGAGGTAGACTATCTGGTGGATTGTCTGGCTGAAATTATTGATAAACTTCGCAGAATGTCTCCTCTTTACGAGGATTTTATTAAGGGAGAGTGTTGACACATGTATAGCGATAAAGTTATGGATCATTTTATGAATCCGAGAAATGTTGGCGAAATAGAGGATGCTGACGGTGTAGGTCAGGTTGGTAATGCAAAATGCGGAGATATTATGAAAATGTATCTTAAAATTGAAGACGGAGTAATAGTGGATGCAAAATTCAAGACTTTCGGCTGCGGAGCTGCTGTTGCTACAAGCAGCATGGCAACAGAACTGATTAAGGGCAAAACCATAAAAGAAGCTGAACAAATTACCAATAAAGCTGTATTGGAGGCTCTTGACGGTTTACCGCCTGTTAAAGTTCACTGCTCAGTGCTTGCAGAGGAGGCCATTGCAGCGGCGTTGAATGATTACAAGCAAAGAAACGGACTTACCGAGGATGCCAGATACGAAGCCTGCGGCGGATGCTGTGGCGGCTGTGGTTCGTATCGGGATGATGAAACAGAAGATCATTGAATTATAAAGTAAAGCCTGGCGAAAATAATGGTTCTACGTCAAATGTTGGGGTTGAACTAAGTAAAATGAAATAGCCCGTGGATTACTGGCAGATGATCAATTTAGGTTATCTGCCAGTTTTTATGTACATATTTAAGCCATAACATGCAATA
>JAAYMA010000111.1 GCA_012521615.1 Clostridiaceae bacterium
AATCTTGATTTTGGAGGCCGCCGCATGGTATGTTTAGATTCTACCTATAAGGAATTGAAACTATCAAGGAGACTATGGGATATGACGAATACGAAATTCGGTTTAGATTCTACCTATAAGGAATTGAAACATAAATCATTTTCATGTATTCTATACACTCCGTCAGGTTTAGATTCTACCTATAAGGAATTGAAACACAGATGGGTTGCTGACAAATAGTTCTATACCGTGGTTTAGATTCTACCTATAAGGAATTGAAACACCCGATTGGCTCATACAAAGATCTGGCTGATACAATCGTTTAGATTCTACCTATAAGGAATTGAAACATTATTTCCATTGCAGCATCAGGACCAACATGAAAATTGTTTAGATTCTACCTATAAGGAATTGAAACTCCCCTGCTGTAGTAATTCCAATGCAAAGACTGTTTCTGTTTAGATTCTACCTATAAGGAATTGAAACGTTCTTGAATTAGGAATGGCTTTAGTTCTGGATTGGGTTTAGATCCTACCTATAAGGAAAAATAAAAACCCATATGCCAATAGACATACAGGTCTCATATTAAAATTGAATTTTAATTTTCATTAGATTGATAATTAATGAGAAATTTTCTAAGCCTTGCTCACGATCTCGTTGAGCTTGTTTTTTAAGCTGTTTATCTCATTATTTGTTTTGTACTCCATATCCCTAAGTCTATGCATGACACGATTTACCTGATCTCTGACTTCCATTACACTATTTTGTGAATCATGGATTTTCCTTTGGACAATCCAGTCGGTTATTAGACCGTCAAAGAAAAAGTCTGCGAATTTGGTAAATCCGCTTATATCTATACTGATCTGGGAAGTTATTTGTACATCCGCAAGTTCTGCACGAAAAGTGTTAAGAAGACTTTGTACTTCGGAAGCTGCGTCCCTTGCATCGTCAATATGTCCGTGTTTGGCCATATTGGTGAGTAAACCACTGCTGCCAAACATATCCCACATGCCCCAACTTTCCGCCCGGTCAAGACTTCTTGCTACCCTGTCCAGTGCATTTAAAACTCTGTTTCCTGCTGATATTGCTTCTAAGATTTCTTTTAAGTCGGTATGATTTTTTGAAATATCCCTCTCCAGCTGAATTATTTTTTCAGCATTTGCACTGTTACTATTTTTAAGCATTTCATACTTTTTTCTGAATAATTGGTCGTATTCTTTCTGATAATTACTGTACCGGGAACGTTCAGCCTCAAGTTCCGATATCTTTATATTTATATAATCTATCTGTCTTAAAATATCATTATATTTAAGCTCGGCAGCCAGGGCCTCCTGCCTCTCCTTCTCAAGCTGTTTTTCCCTGCTGCCCAATATTGTATAAAAAAGAGCAATGAGACTCATCCTGCTGAGTTTCTCAACATCAAGATTTTCTTTTCTGAGCCTATTTTCAAAATGAACCTTTTTTTCTTCCTGCTGTCTTAGCTGGGAGTAAAGCTCTTTGAGCATGTTATCGGCCCTATGCCATCGGTCAATTCCCTCCTGCAGTCTTCTAAGCTCCTTGTTTATTTCTTCAAACATATCTATCCTCCAGGATCAGTAAGAATTCAATATATATTATACTACAAGCTACCAGTCATTTACTATCTGCCTGATTTAAACCATAAGATGTCCGGAATAAAATTGCAGGAACCAGATACCCTGTTTTGAAGGGGTGAAAACTGAAAGTATGCAATGCCTTCTAATTCGATTTATTGATAAATTTCACAAAACTCAGTGCTTCCTCCACATTTTCAGCATCATCTGCAATTACAGCCACCCAGGTTTTGTTGGTATTTTCCCAGTTGCATATATATCTGTATAAGAACGAGCTTGTATCAATATAAACCTCAGTGACAGGACGGTTATCCTTATTGAAAGGATTTGCGGCTTGCTGGTAATCTGACAGCCTCTCGGGCTCTATGCTTGCAAACTTGACGCCTGCTTTTTTGAATTCTTCTAATAGCGACTCCTCCATAATATATACATCTGCATTATCCCACAGGAATAACAGCCATTCCGCAGCAATATAGTCGTTTTCTTCATAATAGCCGAATTCCATGTCTGGTCTTTGGATTAAAGAAAGATTTTTTTCAGTCTGCTTTTCAAAATCTCTCAAAACCTGATTTCTGAACTGATATTCAATTAAAGATCGGGTATACGGACTAAAGATTATTACATTTAAATCCACAGGCTTATAATTAAGTATATAGATTAACAAACCGGTAATTACGGACATAACCAATGTATAGATGATTTTTGCTCTATGGCGGTGTAAAAATGGATTTAACACCTTTCCAATATTATCTAAGGTCTTGCTCCAGATTGTATCTTGAGGGTAGAGCTTTTCAAGCTCAGCATCATCTACCTTTTTATACAGTAAAAATTCATATGCCTCTTTCATTTCTTCAATTTCTTCCGGACTAATTTTAAACTTCATCCCCATTAGATGCTGTTTGTATAATTTCACAAAGTAATCATGTCTCTTGGATCTTATTTCTTTACTTGTATGAGGATTTATTTTAAGAATGCTGAAAGCTCTCATTCTATCCATTAAAAAGCCATCCCTTGAATAAATGTAACAGGGATAGTATTTGCAAAAAATAAAATGTTTCCTCATTTAAAGGGAGATTTGATAAAGGTAAATTCAACCTTTATTTTTGATGTATCAAATGAACAAAAACTTTACCTTATTAAGCATGTATTTTTATAACAGAAACCAGATTCTTCACCAGAATTTTTATTCTATTTTCTATCACATTCCAATGATGAGTAAACTCAGGAAACACTGAATCACCACTGAACTGAATACAAGTTTCATCCCTCAGTCCAAAAGGCATCCCCTTTGGATATTCATCACTGTATCCGATTATTTCACATCCAAAGGAAGCCAGAGTATTTGCTACGGGTCTTATAACCGCTTCATGATAATAATTTAAAGTTTCGCTGCTTTCAACTAAATCCCCATGCCCTATTACAAGGGCATATGTATTTTCAAAGGGTGATTCGAACTGGGGTATTTTTATTAAATTTCCGTAGAGAACTTCATGTATTTTTTCGAACAAGGCAAGCAGTTTTGAAGGTAAAGGTGAATAATGGGGTACTACAAAAAAGAGAACATCAGCCTTTTTCAAATTGGAATATATGTAATTAAAGCTGTCATCATAGGGACAGCGACCATCTTCAGAACAATCACCACATAAAAGACAAAAAGAAATTTTTTGATTCATAAGAGGAATTATTTTGACTGATGCTTCAGGAATGTTGTTTAGGACAACCTTTTTTATAAGTCTGCAAACTTGGGTCGAAGCACTGTTTTCTCCCATATATGCGGTGTTGGATGCAGAAATGCATACTATTTTCATATTATCACCCTTAACAGACTTGTATTATATAAGTACCCTATTTTTCTTTAAAATAACATTTTCCTGCAATAATTTGTGTAACTTTTGTTATTTATATCCTTAAATTCCTATTGGAGTTTGGCAGTAATCAACTCATTCATCTTTGTTTTCTTCTGACGGTGTAATATAATAAACTCAAATCCTGTAAGAGATCAAAGAAAGAGGTGGTTTCAATGTTAAGGAAAATCACCTTTCTCATTGTTTCTATATTCATATTAAGCCTGATTATTAATCCTGTTTCCCATGCAAATTCTTCCGATACCACGGATTTTATTGACGTACCCAAGGACCACTGGGCTTATGAAGCTGTGCATCGTCTACGAGATTTGAAAATAACATATGGCATTGGCGGAAACAGGTTTGGTCTTGACAAAACCATAACCCGGGGTGAATTTCTGGCATTTCTTGTTCGTCTTATGGGTTGGGAAATAGTAAAACCTGAAAAGGGAAGTTTTCTTGATAATATGGATCCCAATCATCATTTTTACGGAACAATTGAAACAGCACTTAAACACGGAGTGATAACAAAAGACAGCGACTACTTTCGCACAAATGATAATATAACAAGAGAAGAAATGGCCATTATGATTGTGCGGACCCTGGGATATGACATACTGGCAAAACAACTGAATTTGTCTGAGAAGCCTTTCAGTGACGTGGAAAGGAATATCGGATACATTACTATCGGTAAAGATCTGGGCATATTCGCAGGAGATGGTAAAAACTTTAACCCTGATAAGGTAGCAAAACGTGAAGAAGCGGCAGCAATGATGATGCGGATGTACAACAGGCTTTCCGCTCCCATGGAAGAGCTCCATGCCTTTTATGCAATAAGCTCTGCAAGCCAGATAGATAAATTTCCGTACCTTGATTCCGTGAGCTTCGGTTGGGCACGTATTGAATATGATGAAGCTAAAGGTGAAGTTTTTGTAAATACAGACGGAGGAAGTAACGAATACTATATTCCTACAGGCTTTGGTCAGGTAATGGAGAAAGCCGGAAAAAACAATTTAACCCGCCAGCTCATGTTTTTTATAAAAGACCAGGATGTATATGATCCTGAAACAGGCAAAACCCTTAAGCTTGCGGAATATATCATTCTAAAGCCTGAAGTGGCAAAAAAGGTTATTAATGACATGACAGACCTGGTCAATCATACTCAAAAACATGGCACGACAGTGGAATTTGACGGACTGGTCGCTGACTTTGAGGGACTGCGCGGTGAAGAATTAAGAAAAGCTTATAACCTGTTTTTATCACAACTTAAAGCCGAGCTGGCTAAATTAGATAAGAGTCTTTATGTAGCCGTCCATCCCAAAAGAAAACCCGGACAGGCATATTACGACGGGTATGATTACAGAACCATCGGGGAGATTGCTGACAGAATAATATTGATGGCCCATGACTATGCAGCAACTTATTTGACTGAAAGTGATATGAATGCAGGGTATACTGATACTCCTCTAACTCCATTCGATGAGGTTTATTATGCGCTGAAAAGCATTACAGACCCCGTCTCAGGAGTGCAGGACAAAAACAAAATATTGCTCCAGCTTTCAATGGATGCAGTACAGTGGAAGATTGTTGACGGCAAAGTTATTAACCGTTACCCATATCGTCCTACTTACGAGCAGCTTTATAACAGATTTAAAACCGGTGTATCTTTAAATTACTCATCCATAAGTCAAAATCCTTATGCAGTGTTTACCTCAGAAGAAGGAGCCCGCAATGTTATATGGTATGAGAACCAACGGAGCATAGCTGAAAAAATTAAACTTGCCAAATTGTTCGGTATAAAAGGTCTGTCAATCTGGCGGCTGGGAAATATACCTGATTTTCCTGATACATCGCAGACAAATATGCAACTTAATATATGGGAAGAGATTATCAGGCATTATTAAGAATTGAGGCGTATTAAACTACGCCTCAATTTTTTTATAAGCCTTTTGAGCTATATTATAAAGAACTTTTATAGAGATATAATCTGAAATAATCAGAGAAGCGGTTATAATGCCCAAAACTACATATTCGTTTAAGCCGGTTTTGACCAATAAAAACGAAATGATCCCGAAAATAAAGATAAATACAACTCCTATGAGCATTCCAAAAAATGAGTTCATATTCTGCTTAATTGCCTCCTGAGGATTGTTCCAACTCAGTTTTGGACGAATAAGATCAACAACAAGCCCCAGTGCACATATCGGAATTATGGCCAGAGCACTTAGCAAAATCACTATGAATATAGCC
This sequence comes from Clostridiaceae bacterium, assembly GCA_012521615.1. Lineage (GTDB taxonomy): Bacteria > Bacillota > Clostridia > DSM-8532 > DSM-8532 > DTU059. The sequence continues at coordinate 5,666 of JAAYMA010000111.1, forward strand.
GATGCCGGAATTTTGAAAGAAAACATGGCCATTAATGCAGCCAAAACCGCAGCTCCAAAGGAAATGGAATAACCGGCCAGAAATTTTCCCTTGACCTGGGTTTCAGGAGCAACAGGGATATTTTTAAGCACCCAGATATTTTTACCTTCCCGTGAAATGGAGGTTGATATGGCAGGATTAAACAGAGAAAAACCTGTAATAACAGCGGCTAATATAAGAGTGACCTCCAGCCTGTTTTCCACGCCACCAATAAGGTTATAGATTACCTGTAAATCAGGATCATTGGCAAGGTTCCCGCCCATCATGGGAAGCATCATAATAAACGGAGCCATTATTACAACAACTAAAGAATTTAGAGCATATATGGGGGTTCTCAATAAAATCCGCCATTCATTCTTGAATATTGCCATTGCTTGTGAAGACCCCTTATAGGAAAGTTTAGCTTTTTTGCCACTCCTTTGAGTTTCAAGCTGGGCGGTTGCGCCTTTCATGTAAATCAGGGATGCAATGTAGTATACCACAGCAAGGAAAACAACTGATGACAAAAGCAGATAAACAAAATTTATAAAAGCATCAAATCCACCTGAAGTTAAGGCTTTGGTAACCCAGACTGCAGGACGAAATATCCTTCCCATAAATTCAACAATGGCATTGCTGCTCTGGAAAAGAGTTAACAAAAATTCTTCCCTATTCTCAGGCATTCTGCTGATTAAATAGTTCTGAGCAGTAAAAATAGCGATTATCATTATAACGCTGCCTATAATTGTTATTAGATCACGCCTTCTTGATCTTGCCACCACATTCATAAGCAGCAGGGACAAGACTGCTGAAATTACAAGGGGCAAAAGAGGCAGCAAAAGAGTACATAATATTGCCAGAACATAGTATAAAACACCCTGTTTTGTGCCTGTGCCATAAATAATTACCGGCGGCAGCATAAGGAAAAATGCAAAGGGATATTCGCCCAGAAGCACCAATACAAATTTTGATATAAATACCGTACCTTGCCTTACGGGAAGTGATGCCAGAAATTCAGTATCCTTTGCCAGAAACAGGGTACTTAAAATATAGAATATACCGAAAAACAGAACAATAAATCCTGTACTGATGGCCGCCATGGTTAAAACCAGCTGCGGTGCATTCATTATTGATGCAATTTCAAATAGGTTATTCATTAAATGTGTATAAACCCATATCAGGTTCCCCAGCGCAAGAACAACAGCAGCGCCAATACCAACAGCCTTTAAAAAGGCTTTTTTGTCGTTCTTCATAATATATCCGGCATAGGAGAGGCCATATTGGGAATTTATCTGCAGCTTCAGTAAGCTAAGCAAATTACGCATACCGGCCACTTCCTTCTTCGGTGAGACTGAGGAAAATGCTTTCCAAAGAAGCATCTTCAGATTTTCTTAGCTCTTCGATAGTACCCACAGCTATTATCTTTCCTTTGTTAATAATGCCAATACGGTGACATAATTTTTCAGCAACCTCCAATACATGGGTTGAGAAAAACACTGTATTTCCCCTTGCACAGTGCTGATTCATTTCCTCTTTCAAAAGATGGGACGATTTTGGATCAAGACCGGTCAAGGGCTCGTCCAAAATCCAAAGGGGAGGCTTATGCAAAAGTGCACCTGTGATGATGAGTTTTTGTTTCATGCCGTGGGAATAACTTTTTATCGGATCTCCCGCTGCATCTTTAATTTCAAACATCTCAAGATACTTATCTATTCTTTCTTTCCTTTCTTCTGCCGGAACGTTATAGACATCAGCTATAAAATTCAGGTATTCAATACCCTTTAAACGCTCATACACATCATGGTTATCCGGAACAAAGCCCATATTCATTTTTGCCTGAATGGGCTCTTTTTCAATATCATAACCATTTACAGTAATGGTTCCGCTGTCTATGGGAAGTATTCCTGTTATCATTTTAATTGTAGTGGTTTTTCCTGCCCCATTGGGTCCCAAAAATCCGAAAATCTCCCCGGGTCTGACATCCAGCGAGATATTGTCCACTGCTTTTACTCTGCCTTTGGAGTAGGACTTGGATACATTACGGATTTTAAGCATCTAATTCATCCTTTCCTGAACCGTAGCATTAGGAATAATTCCCTGTTAACCGATGTGTTTCCGGAATTATCCTTTAATAATATTCTACTTTAAAAGAAGCTGCCCATCAATGTTAGAATATAAACAATCCTGATTTTTATTCCAGTAAAAGCAGCGGTACTCCTTCATTTATCAATGTTAAGGGGTTAATATAGACACTGTTTACTGAAGCCGCGAAATGAAGATGCGGACCTGTCGAAAAGCCTGTGGAACCGACGGTGCCTATTATGTCTCCCTTTTTGACCCAATCGCCGGTTTCCACTCTCAATTCATCCATATGATAATACCAGGTTTTAAGCCCGAAACCATGTTCTATAATTACGGTATTGCCTGTCTCAATAAGAAAGTCTGCCAGAAGAACCCGCCCGTTATTGGAAGCCATTACAGGTGTACCTTTGTCATGTCCTATGTCAAGACCATTATGCCGGTATGATGTCGGAGAATTATTGACATGTCGCTTTTTCCCAAAATCAGTTTCGCTGACACGGCCACCTTCTACGGGCAGAATGAACTTGTCCTGCCACCAGGGTTCCGGATCGGACAAAGGTCTTAACGGATGAATTTTCTCCTTTATTTCCTCTGCACTTTTTTCATTCCGGGTACTTGCGGCCACATTTGCATCTATTGTCATATATTGGGTTATAAATTCCTTGTCATTGACCCTGAGGGCATAGGAATATTCTTCATCGCCCATAATCAGTTTTATCTGATAAACCCTGTCAGGCTCGTTGTAATAGCTGACAGGAAGCATTATGATATTTTTGTTCCCGTATTTATATATATTGGGTGTAAAATCAAGGTCTGTTTCAACCTCCAGTTTTTCATCATGGTTCAGATTTTCTACACAAATTACAACAAGCTCTCCGGGATCAGTCTCGGATGCTGAGACTGAAACAGTAGCCGGAAAATCAGCAGCAATTGTGAAAGGATACACCGAAGTTCCTGTTTTACCGCAGGTTATTTCACATACACCTTTGTATTCACCGTCGCCCCGAAGGTCATTGGCCTGAATAACAGTGTTGCTGGTAGAAAGCACCCGTACATCATTGAGATACAGCTCGGTATTTATCGCCTCGGGCTGTTCCTTAGTTATTATTCTGATGATTGCATTTTTACCGGCTTTGATTATGGGTATGGAACCTGAAGAATCCCCACCGGCCGCTTCCACCCTATATTTTCTTCCATCAACATCAATGGTTAAAGTGGTATCCGGTGCGGACACGAATATATTTTTTATTTTATCTTCCGGGTTATCGATAAGTTCTCCAAGCAGATCTGATATTTTGTCCCTGTAAATAAGGCAAAAAAGAACATAAAAAATGATAATGAGCAGAATGGCTGCCAATTTTTTTGAAGAGTCTTTTTGGGGGCTTTTGTTTATCTTTCGGCTGGAACTGCCATAATCATGCTGCTTCATATTAAAAACCCCACAGCTTGTTTATCTTATTATAATTTATATAAGTAATAATAATTTTAGAACCAGGTTCAGATATCCAAGGCACATTGCAGCTGGAACCCGGTTTTAAATCATATCTCTGATGGTGCAGTTTTATCTGCCTATATTATATTCTTCAAATATCCGGTTTTATATTCAGCATGGACGATTCCTCGCCCTTTCATTGAAAGGATATATCCTATTTCCCTGAGATATTAAAAACTGCTGCCCCCGCTTCCATCCAAAGCAAAAAGGGCAGCAGCCTGAAAAGTTTTAATTAATATGCTCTTCCCCAATATACCATGTGTTTGGCATCTTCACCACAGCAAACACATTTATCACTGATTTTTTCCTGTTCGAAAGGAATACAGCGGGCAGTCGCTCCTGTTTCCTCCTTAACTTTTGTTTCACATTCTTCGTTACCGCACCACATGGCTTTAATGAATCCAGGCTTTTCGTCCAGGATTTTTTTCATTTCACCTATGTCAGTGGCAGTATATGTGCGTTCTTCCCTGTGAGCCAGAGCTTTTTCATACAGGGCTTTCTGAATGTCATCAAGTATTTCAGGCACTTTTGTCTCAAGATCGTCCATAGATATAAATATTTTCTCCCTGTTGTGGCGCTTGACCAGCACAACCTGATTCTTTTCAATATCCTTAGGACCAACCTCCAAACGAAGGGGAACCCCGCGCATTTCATGCTCAGAGAATTTCCATCCCGGCATTTTGTCCGAATCGTCCACTTTAACCCTGCACACCTTTGAGAGTCTGTTCCGCAGTTCATAGGCTTTTTCCAGTACACCTTCAACATGCTGCTGTACAGGAACAATAATAACCTGCACCGGAGCAACTTTAGGAGGCAATACCAGACCCGAATCATCCCCATGTACCATGATGATTGCGCCTATCAGCCTTGTAGAAACGCCCCAGGATGTCTGGTGAGGATATTTTAACTTATTGTCCTTATCCAGGAATTGTATCCCGAATGCCTTTGCAAATCCATCGCCAAAGTTGTGGGATGTTCCTGACTGGAGCGCTTTTCCGTCATGCATAAGACTCTCTATGGTATATGTGGCATTTGCTCCTGCAAACTTTTCTTTCTCGGTTTTTTGACCCTTGATAACGGGAATTGCCAGTACTTCCTCACAGAAAGATGAATACACATTGAGCATGCGGATGGTTTCTTCCTGAGCCTCTTCTGCCGTTGCATGAACGGTATGGCCTTCCTGCCATAAAAATTCAGCTGAACGCAGGAAAGGACGTGTGGTTTTTTCCCATCTGACCACAGAGCACCACTGGTTATAAAGTTTCGGCAAGTCACGATAGGACTGGATAATATCCTTGTAGTGATCGCAGAAAAGTGTCTCAGAAGTAGGACGTACACAAAGCCTTTCAGCCAGCTCTTCGTCACCGCCATGGGTTACCCACGCAACTTCAGGGGCAAATCCCTCAACATGATCCTTCTCCTTTTGAAGCAGACTTTCGGGAATAAACATGGGCATATACACATTTTCGTGCCCTGTCTCTTTGAAACGCCGGTCCAGATCCTTTTGTATAAGCTCCCAGATCGCATAACCATAAGGTCTTATAATCATACATCCCTTAATACTGGAATAGGACATAAGATCGGCCTTTCTGACCACATCCGTATACCATTGGGAAAAATCTTCTTCCATTGATGTTATTTCTTCAACAAACTTTTTTTCCTTAGCCATAACAACCCTCCACATTTATTTGATTCGTAAGCTATTAATATCGTTTGTTTTTTAGTTCTATATAAAAATAAAACCGTCCCGAATCGGGACGGAGAAAATTTCCGCGGTACCACCCTGTTTGACTCAGTTTAATTTTATAACTGAGTCCGGCTTTATCAGTCTTTAACGGGACAAGCGCAGACCTCATCGGTCTTGTGTCTCGGGGGTGGGACGAAGTTTCAGGTTGGGCATGAAAACCTTTCACCATAGCGGTTTTCTCTCTGTGGTGCTCCTTACACTTCACATTCCCGTCATCAACAGTAATCATATTATATGTTTGTATGTTAATAAGTTTGCATGTTTGCAATTCTAAACTTAGTTGTATTATATTATACACTTCTCCAAAAAGTCAACTTGAGCAAAAAGAGGTAAACCTATGCCCCGGACGCTTTTACCTTTACACTCATAACCACGCTTATACCTGCCTCTACTGGTCCCTCTCCCTTTTTTAAAGATGACACTTTGTCCGGATTAGTTATAACCACGGGGGTTATGGTCGATTTTCCAAGTTTCTCGACTTCCTGAATGTTGAATTCCATTATAGGATCGCCGCATTTTATTTCTGATCCAACCTCTTTTAATCTTGTAAACCCTTTACCTTTCAGCTCTACTGTATCCAGTCCCATATGAATTAAGATTTCCAGTCCTTCAGGGGTTTGAATTCCAAGTGCATGGTTTGTACTGAATATCTGCGTTATCTTTCCATCACAGGGTGCAACTAAAACATTATCGGATGGCACTATAGCAATTCCATCACCAACCATCCTTTTTGAAAAAACTTCATCTGGTACTTGTGACAGATCAATAATCCTGCCTGATATTGGTGCAAATATTGTTACCTCTGATGCTTTTTTTAAAAATGCAAACATAAAAATTCCCCCTAATATATATTATAGAGCTTGAACTTTTAAAAGAAAATATTTCACGGGAGGTAGCCTCCCGTGAACTTCAGAAGTACCGGCAACAAACTGCCGTGGTAAAGCAGAGGGGTCTATAACAGCTTCTTAATTTCATCAGCAATTAATTCTGCTTTGGTACCTACTACCACCTGCATATTCTTCTTATTTGGACGAAGAACCCCCGTTGCTCCTAAGGCTGTTAAATCCTCATCTTTAATAATACTCGAATCTGCTACAGTGAGGCGAAGTCTTGTAATACATGAATCTACCTCAACAATATTTTCACGGCCACCTAATTTTTCAATATATTCCATAGCCAAACCTGAAAGTCCTTTTTCAGCAATAATAGCCTCGGCATCTCCGCCCTCCTCATCAAGTCTTCCAGGTGTCGGCAGATCCATTTTCTTAATGATAAATACAAATAATACATAATAAATGATTCCGAATACGATACCCACCGGTATTATTAGCCAGCCATTAGTTGCAAGTTTCATATTCAGGAAATAGTCTATGGCACCTGCCGAGAAACCAAATCCATGTTTTATACCGAGAAGATAGCAGACACCAAGAGATACACCCGTCAAAACTGCATGAGCTATGTAAAGAACCGGAGCGAGGAACATAAACATGAATTCAATAGGTTCAGTAATACCTGTCAGGAAGGATGTGAAAGCAACACCCAGCAAGGCAAAAGTAACAGCTTTACGGTTCTCTTTTTTTGCAGTGGTTATCATGGCAAGAGCTGCGGCAGGAAGTCCGAACATCATCATCGGGAAGAAGCCTGCCATGAAGATTCCTGCGTTAGGATCCCCGGCAAAGAAACGATGAAGATCCCCGGTTGCTCCGTTGAATTCTCCAAAGATAAACCATACAATATTGTTGATGACATGATGCAGACCTGTAGGAATTAGCAGACGGTTCAGGAAACCGTATATTGATACTCCCCAGAAGCCAGAGTCTCTTGTAATCCAATTACCGACTGAATCAAGCACCGATTGAATGGGTGGCCATATATATCCGAATATAAGTGCAAGTATAATGGTTATAAACGAAGTAATGATTGGTACAAATCTTCTGCCGCCAAAGAATCCGAGGAATTCAGGAAGTTTTGTTGCATGGAATCTGTTATATGCCATTCCTGCTGTAATACCCGCTATAATACCCGCAAGTACGCCCATGTTGATAGTGTCATTAATAGCTGCAGTGCCCATTGTAAGTACAAAATACGCTACTGCACCCGCCAGGCCCGCTGAACCATTGTTGTCTTTTGCCAGCCCTACTGCAATACCAATGGCGAAAAGAATCGGTAAATTATTGATCACCGCGGCTCCGGCCTGACTGATAAATGGTATGTTCAGTACATCATCCGCACCTAAACGAAGCAGAAGAGCCGCAACCGGCATTACAGCCACTGGCAGCATAAGTGCTTTTCCTAATCTCTGAAGCTTTCCAAAAAACTTACCCATACTAACCTCTCCTTCTTACTAAATTGGGTTTTATAAGCATATCTTCAGAACCGAAGTTTATGCTGCACTCAGATCAATTTAGATTACCTCCTTTCAGGTAAAAATAAGTATACGAAACTGAAGTATCAGTTAATTGTGTACCTGTCCTGATACTGTATCCTCCCGGTCGTATTCATCTGCTGTGTATCCGGTTTTCTGTCTCAGGCACTTGAATCGGCTTCTGCCAGTTCTCTGATTCGCTCTATATGTATAGCCATGTAGCCTGCCTTATCCTCACTGATTATGACGTTTTTATTCTTTTGCAGATGATTTGCGAGTTTTTTTGCTATAGCGAATGAAAGAGGCATTTCATCTTTTATATGTTTTAAAAGTGGATTTTTTGTATTTTTGCTGTCCATGACGGAAGTAATCTCTAACATTAAGTGATTGACCAGTCTGTTATATGCCATATCCTCCGGGTTAATTTTATAATTAAGCTCTTTTTCAATGATTTCTACCAACTCACGAAGAATTCTGGTATCTTTAACAGTTTCATTGATAGTTTTGTTTTGCCGTGCAGAATACAGATATAAAGCAATGAATCCCATTTCTTCCTCAGAAATTTGAATACCTGTGTGTACCTTTATTATCTCTGCACTCTTTTTGCCTATTTCAAATTCCTTGGAATATAATACTTTTATCTCGTGCAGGAAAGGATTATCGATCACTATTCCCATTTTTATACGTTCAAGTGCAAACTTAATATGGTCAGTAAGTACAACCTGTAATTGTTCACTTAGTTTTCCGAGACTTTGCTCTGCCATGGAGATAATTTCTTCTACGGCATCCAATACATTCTCATTTATTTGCGATAAAAACATTAAATAATTCTTCTCTATCTTTTTATCAACGGTATGAAAAGATTTTTCAATTCGGTCGGGATCAAGTCCGACCACCATATTTTCTTTTTTCCCAAAACCAATTCCCTTCCCGAGTAAGACCATTTCGAGATTACTTTGGAGATCAACAGCCAGGATAACATTGTTATTCATTACTTTTTTAATACGATACCTCTTTTTTCCGGACAATGAACTCATCTCCGCAATCCGTATTTCAAATAAAACAGTATGTCTGGCTGAACGGCAACAACGATGCAAAATTTACAGCAAAGTCACAAACAACTACAACTTTGAGAAAATTCTTCCAAACAAAGCTTCACGTCTTCATCAGACGACAGATTCAATAAATTATCGGTCATTGCTTTTGCCTCATGGAAATTAAGATTTTGTACAATATTCCTTGTTGCAAGTATGGAATTTGGATTTACGCTTAACTCATCTATCCCCATTCCCAGCCATACAGGAATAAGTCCGGTTTCGCCAGCAGCCTCTCCACACATCCCAACCTCAATTCCTTCCCTGTGACCGCTGTCTATAACGTGCTTAATCAAACGCAGAACTGCCGGCTGATAGAAGTTATACAGATAAGATACTTTACTGTTGAGCCTGTCAGCTGCCATTGTATATTGTATCAGGTCGTTGGTACCGATACTGAAAAAATCCGCTTCTTTTGAAAGTAAATCACTCATAATTGCTGCCGCAGGGGTTTCTATCATTATTCCCGCTTGAATTTCTTCATTGAACGGAATTTCTTGTTTTCTTAAATCCTCCTTTGCTTCAAAAAGGATTTCTTTAGCCTGTATGAGCTCTCCTATGGTACTGATCATGGGAAACATTATTTTTATGTTTCCAAAGGCCGATGCTTTTAAGATAGCTTTCAGCTGCTCCTTGAACAAATTCTTTCTGTCCAGACTAATCCGTATACCTCTGTAGCCCAAAAACGGATTATCTTCCGGTGCCAGTCCGATATAATCCAGGGGCTTATCGCCACCTATGTCAAAGGTTCGAATAATAACTGTATTTCCTTGCATTAAAGAGGCAACTTTTTTATAGACCTCAAACTGTTCCTCGCAAGAAGGTATATTGTTTCTGCCCATTAGCAGAAATTCAGTTCTGAAAAGACCTATTCCTTCAGCATCGTTTTCCAGTACTATTTTTATGTCCTTATCAGAAGAAATATTTGAGAAAACCTTAATCTGGCGGCCGTCAGATGTGATACTTTTTGTTCCTTTCAAAGAGTTCAGTTTGTTTTTTATGGATATTAAGTCTTTTAATTTTTCTTTATAGTCACGTAGGATTTCATCCGACGGATTAATATATACATTGCCGCTTTCCCCGTCAAAAACTATGTAGTCACCGTTTTGAACCTCTTCCAGTAATGCTTGTATTCCGGTAACGGCGGGAATTCCAAGCGCTCTTGAAATAATTGCAGCATGGGAGGTTTTCCCGCCTGTTTCTGTAAGTACACCAGTTATTTTTTCTGTATTTAATTGGGCCATATATGACGGAGTGATTTCTTTAGCGGCAATTATGCCTTCCATTGCATTTTTATCTGAAGGATTTTTGCTTAACCCTTTTAAAGAGTTTTTAATGCGGTTTCCAATGTCTTTTATATCCTGGGCTCTTTCCCTCATATATTCATTTTCCATGTTCAGAAACAGTGAAGCATAATATCGGGTGACATTTTCCACTGCCCATTCTGCATTTATTTTCTCAGTTTCTATTTCAGATTTAATTCTTTCAATAAACTCTTGATCCTGAAGCATAAAAAGTTGAGCCTCAAAGATAGCAGCTTCCTTATCACCTATTTTTTTTCTGGTCTCTTCATATAATTTTTCTAATTCTGATGCACTTTCCTGGAGTGCATCATTTAGCCTTGCAATTTCCATTTCGCAGGACTGAATATTTCTCTTTTCTGTTTCTGTGCTTTGCTCCAAAATAAATATCCTTCCAACTGCAATTCCCGGAGATACGCCAATACCTTTTAGTAATTTCATGGTAACTCCCTACTCATTGAAATTGTTTTCTATCAATTCCTTTAACGCTTTTAACGCCTCTGTTTCATCCGGCCCATCAGCAATTATTTCAAGTGTATCGCCTTTTTGGGCATCCAATGCCAGAACTTCCATAATTCTTTTGGAATCAGATGATTTTTCACCTTTTTTAATTGTTATTTTGCTCTTGAATTTGCTTGCTTCCTTTACCACAAGAGTGGCAGGTCTTGCGTGCAATCCTGTTGAATTATTCAAGGTAACGATAATCCTGTTCATAATAAACTCCCCTATACAAAGGCATAAAATAAGGCATAAACGCATGTATAAATATATACATAGGTTTATGCCTGCTGACCAGTAACACACCCAGTTATTTTTAGTTATTATGTTGAATTTATACTACCATATTTCATTATACATTGTCAATAAATAATAAAAAATCATTTAGGCTGTTTCCATTATTTACAAAACACTTTTAACATTTTCTCCTTTTAAACATATTCTATTAAAGAGCAAAATATGTGGAGCGATAATATGAAAACATTGCATATGGATCAAACCGTATACGAAGTTACAAAAAAATACCCTGAACTTATAGGAATCATTGCAAGCTGGGGTTTTCCACAGATAAGGAACAGCTACTTAAGAAGGGTAATAGGCAGCAAATTCACTATCCGGGAAGCCATAGCCGAATTGAGGTTGAATAAAGCCAAAATAATTCAATCACTAAAATCTCATGGTTTTAATATAGTTGAATAGATAATTCCTCAAGTTCATTCAGCCACAGATTAACAGAGGCATCACTGGGCATGGTCCATGCTCCCCGGGGTGATAAATTGATTGTGCCGACTGTTGGACCATCAGGAAGGCATGAACGTTTAAATTGTTGCGAAAAAAATCTCTTGTAAAATATTGACAGCCATTTTTTAAGCTGTGTTTCAGAATAGACATCCTTAAAAGCTGTTTTAGCCGTAAAAATTAATTTTTTGGGGCCCGCTCCGCATCTTAAAATATTATATAAAAAGAAGTCATGGACCTCATAGGGCCCTATTATATCCTCTGTTTTCTGCAGAATTTCATTTGAGTCTGATGGCGGAAGCAGTTCAGGGCTTATGGGAGTATCAATAATATCATACAAAATCTTTCTTACCTCTTCATCTGACTCATTATCCGCATACCATCTGATAATATGCGGTATCAGAGTTTTCGGCACACCTGAATTCACTGCATACATCGACATATGATCCCCATTATATGTACACCAGCCCAGGGCAAGCTCAGACAAATCACCGGTTCCCACAACCAGTGCCCCATGCTTATTGGCGATATCCATAAGTATCTGTGTCCTCTCTCTTGCCTGAACATTTTCATAGGTCACATCGTAAACATCCCTGTCATGTCCTATATCTTCAAAGTGCAAAAGGCATGCTCCGGTTATATCAATCACTCTTAAAGAAGCTCCAAGCTTTTCTATCAGATATACTGAATTGTCATACGTCCGGCTTGTGGTTCCAAACCCCGGCATAGTTACAGCTATAATATTGTCCTTTGGCAGGTTCAGATTTTCCATTGCACGAATTGCAACTAAAAAAGCAAGTGTGGAATCAAGACCACCTGATATACCTATAACAAGTTTTTCAGATCTTGTATGCCGCATACGTTTTTCAAGACCGGATGTCTGTATTGATAATATTTCCTGACATCTTTCATCTCTTAACTCTTTTTTCTCAGGTATAAAAGGGTATCTGTCAACTTTTCGGATAAGCCCATTTTTTAATTTGGTCTCCTTTGACCAGTTAAAATACACCGTCCGAACAGAAATCCCGCCTGCATCTTCGGATAAACCTTTCTTTAACCGCCTGTATCTTAGTTTATCAACATCAATATCAGATACAATCATATGGTTATGAAAATAAAAGCGGTCAGATTCTTTTAATATATGTCCGTTTTCAGCAATTATCAAATGTCCGCCATGAATTAAATCGGTCGATGATTCCCCGCAATTTGCCGATGCGTACACATAAGCAGAGGTATTTCGCAATGATTGAGCCAAGATGAGACTTTTTCTTTTATCTGCCTCACCAACAATTTCGAAATCTGCCGACAGATTGAAGATTATTACAGCTCCATTTTGACATAGATAACTGCCTGGCGGAAAAGGACCCCAGGCATCGTTGCCCATTTCGATTCCGAAAACTACAGAGTTTTCTTCTATAGATGAGAAAATCAAATCCCTTCCGATTGATACCAGATTTCCGCCAATTAAAATTTCTTTAGCACCGAGTTCATCAGCTTTACAAAACCAACGCCGATCAGGACTGTAACCGGCAGTATAAGTCTTGGGAACAATACCAAGGATTTTGCCATTTTGTATGACAGCAGCACAATTAAATAACCTTCCTCCTGCCTCCAGAGGAAGACCAACAATTACAACCGTATTACTTGCTTTAGTTGCATCTGATATTTTTAACAGTGATTTTTTTGCACCCTCAAGCAAAACAGGATCATGAAATAAATCACCGCAGGAATAGCCTGTTATGCAGAGCTCAGGAAATACAACAAACTCAGCTGACACATTTTTCGCATACTCTATAAGTTCAATTATTTTTACTGTATTAAAATTCACGTCAGCAACCCTAAGCTCAGGGGAAGCTGATGCAACCCTCGCATAACCATATTCCATAGTATCACCAGCCACAAGGAAAAGTTAAAATAAAAATATATGATTATAATATCATATTCTTTATAACCTGTCTCTTACCAGTGGCATACTCATACACCTGGGACCGCCTCTTCCCCTCGAAAGCTCATAGGATTCAAATTCCAGTACCTCAATGTTATTTTTGCGAAGTAATTCATTGGTCACATGGTTGCGGTTATAGCAGACCACTTTACCCGGTGAAATTGCAAGAGTATTACTTCCATCACTCCACTGCTCTCTGCTTGCTGCGATATAATCGCCTCCGCCGCATCTGATCAGGTTGACAGAAGGAAGCCCTAAATATTTGCTGAGGATAGAGGACAACTTTCCCTGTTCATATTTTATCTCAAGTTTTTTATTTTTTCCCCTTGT
>JAAYMA010000112.1 GCA_012521615.1 Clostridiaceae bacterium
ATCTAAAAACTTATATCCTGTCTTTTTATTATCCTTATTATAGAGAACAATGTCTATCAACAATTTCAATTTTATTAGATCCTCTTCAGTTAAAACATCTAACTCTAAATCATCCTCAATATTAAAAAATGCCAATAAATTTTTTATTTCTATTAAATGTTGATAATATGTCTCAATTTTTTTTATTAATTCTTCATTTGCTTTTATCCCATCAATTTTATGTTTATCAATATAAAAGTATCCTGCTTGAATTGCGTCTTTTAAAAATTCAACTTCCTTTAACCTTGTTTTTAGACTTCCTCTAAACTTATAATTAAATCTATTTTCTTCTAAATTCATTTTGATGTTTTCCCCAATAACAATAATATTATTTATACCTTTTCTTTCAACTTTATATCCATCAAAATATATCCTAGATTTTATTGATATTTTTAATTTCCTAGAATACGTTATTGATTGGAATTTAACCTTGCTTATAGGTAATTGTAATGAATCGCCCGGTCTTTGACCATATATGATTACATGATCTTTATTAAAATCATAATCATGTAGAGGTTTACCAAAAATAGTAAAACTGATTGTTTCCAAGTCATTCACATCTTCCACAGACAATCTATGCTTTATAGTACTAAACTGACGCTCTCGATGGAATAAAAACTCGTCGCAAATAGTCTCTATCTGTTTAGTATTTGCAACATCAAGGGCTTTTAATTCGGTTGATATTGTCTTTTGCCCCTCTTTTTTGTTTGATAAGAGATCATCGATTTCTAGTGGGATGAGACTCGCATAATATATTTTTGTTTCTGATGAATTCTTTATCTCTACTACAAAAAATATTACTCCTCCATCTCTTAAATAACTTTCCAAGTCACTAACCCGAATTGAATATTTTCTTGTTTCCCCACTAAACTTCTTTACTACTTTCCCCTTTATTTGTATAGGTATTTTTCCTTTAAAGTTTTTATTTATATTACTTGGCCCGTTATATACGAAAATATTGCCATCCCATATCGGTCCCTTATCACCTCTATTAATAAAAGCTTTTAATATTTTACTTTCATCTATAATTTCTTCAATCTTTCTCGCAGCTATTCTTTCTATTTTATCGTTATCCACTTTGATCATCCTCACTTCTTTTGCACATCAAAAGGATAATCAACTCAAATTCAATAAGTATCGGGAAATGTGCTTTCGGCAATAATAGATCTATGTATGCATATATTAGCTATGATACATACTAGTATCTCTCCTATTAGTCTTTATTATATCAATCGATACCTTCTACTCCCACAAATCATCCATCAAATTCTTTATCCGCTCTTTCCTTTTTGCCGTTTCATCAATATCTATACTTATAACCAATACGTCACCTTCCCTTGCTCCTTCCGGAATCAAGGAAATTGGCATATCTACCATGGTCATGTCCGGCAGTTCAACGACTGCATAATCTCCTTCAAACCTATCTATAATAACCTTCATAACTTTACCTCCTATCTCCTACTTCTTCGGGTTACAAACCTTGCAGGGTTCGTATCCATCCGCTTTGGCTTTTTCCAGGCTTATTGGAATTTTACTGCTCTTTAAGTACCTGCAATCACCTCTGTGGTACTTGGAACCTATCTTTGTAATATAAACTATTTCCTCATTATTATCAGTTTCAGATTGAGGGGTGGTAGCTTCCTTGTTTTTCTCCTCTGCTTTATCACTCTGACTTGATGAAGCACTTTTTGCTATGGAGCTGGCCTCTTTATCAAAGGTAATATTTGTGCCGTCTGAAGTAGCAACTATGGTTCCCACTTCGTCGGTTCTATATACCTTAACACTGTAACTATCTAACCGCCCCAGCACTTCCTGCGTGGGATGTCCGTAACTATTACCCTTCCCTACACTGATAACAGCGTATTTGGGACTCACACTTTTTAAAAACCTGTCTGATGTGGATGTGGATGAC
>JAAYMA010000113.1 GCA_012521615.1 Clostridiaceae bacterium
AATATTGCATGTTATGGCTTAAATATGTACATAAAAACTGGCAGATAACCTAAATTGATCATCTGCCAGTAATCCACGGGCTATTTCATTTTACTTAGTTCAACCCCAACATTTGACGTAGAACCTGTATTTTCAGAGCCGTTTCACCTAAAGGTGGAACGGCTAAATTTTTTGTCTGGTTCTTGACAACTGTGTACTTAGTAAATATACTGTATATATACGATATATACAGTTGTGAGGTGGTAAGTTGCGAATTATCATATCAAACGCATCGGATAAGCCTATTTATGAGCAAATTGCCGAGCAGATAAAGACGCATATCATTAACGGTGAACTTTCGGAAGCTGAAATGCTGCCGTCTATTCGAAAACTTGCAAAAGAACTCCGGATAAGTGTCATTACCACAAAAAGGGCTTATGAAGAACTTGAAAGGGATGGCTACATTGTAAGTGTCCCAGGTAAGGGTTCTTTCGTTTCGGCACAGAATAAGGAACTTTTGAAAGAAGCACGGATACGGATAGTGGAGGATAAATTGGAGGAAGCGGTATGGGCTGCCAAAACTATCGGTCTACCACTTGAAGAACTTTTGAACATGATAAGTATTTTATACGAGGAGGAGTAGGGAATGGAACCAATTTTGGAGATAAGAGGTCTTTATAAAAAGTTCAATGGTTTTACCCTCAAAAATATCGATCTGGCATTGAACAGGGGATATATAATGGGCTTTATTGGACCTAACGGAGCGGGAAAAAGCACCACTATAAAGCTTATTATGAATCTGCTTAAAAAGGATGGCGGTCAGATAAAGATTTTCGGAAAGGATCATATTCTGAATGAACAGGAGATAAAAAACAGGATAGGGTTTGTTTTTGATGAGAACTATTATTATGAGGAACTGACCGTGTCGGAGATGAAATGGGTGGTTGCCCGCCTGTATCAAAAATGGGATGAGAAAGCCTACAAATATTATTTGGAAAAATTTGAGCTTCCGCCAGATAAAAAGATTAAGGAATTAAGCAAGGGAATGAAGATGAAATTTTCGTTGGCAATTGCCCTGTCCCATAATGCCGAGTTGCTGATAATGGACGAACCTACATCAGGGCTTGATCCGCTTATAAGAAGTGAATTTTTAGATATTCTTTCGGAAGAAATTCAGGATGAGAATAAAGCGGTATTATTCTCCACTCATATTACATCTGACCTGGATAAAATTGCTGATTTTATTACTCTTATAGATGACGGGGAAATTCTTTTCAGCACGATGAAGGATGAACTGCTAAACAATTATGGTCTTGTAAAAGGTGATAAAAAAGTTTTGAGCCCGGATTTCAAAAAGATGTTTATTGGTCTGAAAGAAAATGCTTTTGGCTTTGAAGGACTTGTCAGAGACCGCAAAAAGGCGAAAAGATTGTTTCCTGATAACTTTATAATTGAAAAACCGACGCTTGAAGATATAATGCTGTACCATATAAGGAGGGAGAAAAATGTATAGTCTTATTGTTAAGGATATTCTGATTCAAAAACAGCGTATGCTAATAAGTTTTTTAATAATAATTTTAATGCTTGTCAGCTTTCAGGGTATTGGAGAGATCATGTTTACAGTAAGTGTAGGAGCGTTTACTTATTCGCTGGCGATGACTGCTTGTGCGTATGAGGACATAAATAAGTCGAATATAATGCTCAATAGTTTACCATTAAAGAAAGCTAAAACCGTAGCGGCCAAGTATCTTTCGATTCTTGTTTACTATATAATAGGAACAATAATTTATTTTGTTTGTTATATAATTTCAGGCATAACCAAAATACCATTAAATGTTCATCCGTTATCGCCTGAGGTATTAATAGGCGGTTTTGTATCTGTCTGTCTGATGCAGGGGATTTATCTGCCGATATTTTTTAAAGTTGGATATGTAAAATCAAAGATATTGAACTTCGCAATATTTTTTGGCTTCTTTTACGGTGTGTCATACCTTATAACCATTATTAAGAGAGATACAAATATACTCTGGGTGAAAAAACTTGTTGAGTTCATACAAGCTCAAAGTCAGGTGTCTCTTGCCATGATCATACTTGGGGTGGTTGCAGTATTCTTACTTGTTTCTTATTTATTGTCGGTTAAATTTTACAAGCAAAGGGAGTTTTAAAGGACGAGGACAGAGCTCGTTCTGTCCTCGTATCAGAGCCTCTTATTGCTTATTCAAACCTTAGTATCAAACCATTTAAGGTGTATCAGCGTGGCATTCTGCGCCAGCAAGGTTTGTCAACTCAATGTTTAAACCGACACTTCTACAATATAGACAGCTTTACCGGGCATGAACCGGATTATATTTCCTTCAATTGGTGCTCCGTCAACTTTTATTTCCAATGATCCGCTGCCTGTATTGGAAACATCAATAATATATTTTGCTCCCCTGAAATAACGTGTCACTCTGTATGATTTTAAATGCTCAGGAGCACAAGGTTTAATCATAAGCCCGTCAAAATGGGGGATGACACCGAGAATAGCCTGGCTTATCTCAACAAATGACCACGCAGCGGTTCCTGTAAGCCAGCTATTCTTTGCTTCGCCGTAACGGGGAGCGGCTCTGCCGGCAATCATCTGGCTGTATACGTAGGGTTCAGTCCTGTGTATGTCACTTATATCTTCCAGATAAGCAGGGCAGTTTCGGCGATAAACATCGAATGCATCCTCGCCATTTCCCAAAACAGTATGAGCAATTCCAATCCAGGGGTTGTTATGACAAAAGACTGCTCCGTTTTCCTTGTAACCGGGGGGATAACTTGTAATCTCACCAATTTCTTTATGATATTTTGTGTAGCATGGGAACACAAGTTCAATGCCATAGTCATTGGTAAGATATTTTTTGACTGAATTTAAAGCTTTTTGTGCATAGCCTTCTTCAATTCCAATGCCTGCCATTGTGCAGAAACCCTGAGGTTCTACATAAATTTTTCCTTCGTCACACTCGCTGCTTCCTATTTTGTTACCGGCTGCATCATATGCCCTTAAAAACCATTCTCCATCCCAGCCATGACGGATTACAGCTTTTTTCATTTCGCTCACTTCTTTTTCAATAACCTGCGCTTCAGCCTCCAAACCTAACCGGCGGCATAATTCTGCATATTCCTGACCGTATTTTACAAACATGGCTGCAATAAAAATACTTTCGGCAATTTTGCCCTCGGTGTTTTCACTGGTCTGAAAACTGACATCCGGATCTTCGGAAAAGCAGTTAAGATTGAGACAGTCATTCCAGTCAGCTCTGCCTATCAGCGGCAACCCGTGAGGACCTTTGTTGTTGATGGTATAATTGACACTTCTTCTCAGATGCTCAAAAAGCGGTTGCTCAGTACCCGGAGTGTTGTTGAAAGGAACCTTTTCGTCAAGTATGCCCCAATCACCGGTTTCCTTAATGTATGCTGTGGTACAGGCAATCAGCCACAGAGGGTCATCGTTGAAACCAGAACCTATTTCTGAGTTGCCTGTCTTTGTAAGAGGCTGGTATTGATGATATGTACTTCCGTCTTCAAATTGAATTGATGCAATATCTAAAATCCTTTCGCGGGCTCTTTCCGGAATCATATGAACGAATCCCAGTATATCCTGACAGCAGTCTCTGAATCCCATGCCGCGGCTTGTGCCGCTTTCAAAATAACTGGCACTACGGCTCAGATTAAAAGTGACCATGCACTGATATTGATTCCAGATATTAACCATACGATTAAGTTTAATATGTGGACTTTGGAGCTGATATTTACCGAGCAGTTTATTCCAGTATACAGCAAGCTTATTTAATTCATTAATTATTTTATCTGCATCATCAAACCGTGATATCATTTCAAGGGCGATAGATTTATTCAGAACTCCGGGTGCCGCCCATTTCTGTTCAGGAGAGTTTTCAGCATACCCGAGAATAAAAATCAGCTCTTTGCTTTCATTGGGAAGAAGCTCTAAGTCTATTCTGTGACAGGCTATTGGAGACCAGCCGCTGGCAATACTGTTTCCGCTTTTCCCTTCAGCTACCATTGAAGGCAGACCCCAGCTTCCAAACTGACCTGTAAAAGTATCAAGATCAGTGTCAAAACCATGGGTTTCGGCATTGACACTATAAAAAGCATAATGGTTGCGCCTTTCTCGGTATTCTGATTTATGGTAAATAATATTGTTTTCTATTTCAACTTCTCCGATGCTTAAATTTCGCTGGAAATTTTGTGAATCATCAACTGCATTCCAGAAGCACCATTCAACAGCACCATAAATCTGAATTTTTTTAGGAGAATTGCTGTTGTTTTTCAGTACCAGCATATTAATTTCACAATTGTCATTTAACGGGACAAAGCATGTAAGAGTTGCTTCAAGATTATTTTTCCCGCTTTCAAAAATGGTGTAGCCAAGACCATGTCTGCACCTGTAACTGTCAAGTTGGGTGCGGCATGGAAGGTAGCATGGGCTCCATATCGTGTCCTCATCTTTTATGTAGTAGAACCTTCCGTTCATATCCCGGGGAACACTGTTGTATCTGTAGCGGGTAATTCTTCTTAATTTTGCATCCTTGTAAAAACTGTAACCCCCCCCGGTGTTGGATATGAGGCTGAAAAAATCACGGTTGCCAAGATAGTTTATCCAGGGCAGAGGAGTGAAAGGAGTAGTAATAACATACTGTTTTAAATCATCATCAAAATATCCGTATTTCATAAAAACTCTCCTATCAAAGTACGATATCGATTTCGAAGGATACAATAACATTGTATAATAAAATACATAAAAAGGCAATTATAAATTTGAAAAAACTATCAACGATTTAGAGGTTAATCAGGACATATAGTATCAAACAGGCTACACAAGCCTATTTTGTCAAAATAAAAATAAAAACAAATTATTTACCTTTTTATTATTGACAAATAAATCCAGAGAGGATATAATTAAATTACGAAAACGATTAAGAACAAATCGCATTTCATACTTTCAGCTAAAAATAGGCATTCTATTAAGCTACGTTATTAAATTTATCATTAAATCGATTACGGAGAATGAGGGATATGGTTACAATAAAAGATATATCTTTAAGATGCGGTGTTTCCTCGGCAACAGTAAGCAAAGCACTTAACGGAAGTAAAGAAATCAGTGAAGAGACGGCTGAATACATACGCAAAGTTGCGAGGGAAATGGGGTATCTTCCCAACGCCACCGCCAGGGCTCTTAAAACTAAGCGTTCCAATAATCTGGGTGTGCTGTTTATCGACAAGACACAAAGTGGCCTGGCGCACGAATATTTTTCAAAAATACTTAACAGTTTCAAGGTTGAAGCAGAGCGGTCGGGGTTCGATATTACCTTTATCAGCTGTAATTTAGGTCAGACCAGAATGACCTATCTTGAGCACTGCAGGTACAGAAATTGTGATGGTGTGGTTATAGCCAGTGTTGATTTTTACGATCCTTCGGTAATAGAACTTGTTCAGAGCGATATTCCAACTGTAACTATTGACCATGTGTTTGATAACAGGACGGCCATAATGTCGGATAATGTCAGCAGTGTCCGTGAACTGGTGCAACATGTCTACGAATACGGTCACCGAAAGATAGCATTTATACATGGGGAAGACACTTCTGTCACTCAAAAGCGTCTGGCGAGTTTCTTCAAAACTTGCGAGGAATTGGGACTTGATATTCCTGAGGAATACATAAAGCCAGCTATATACCACGATCCTGAATCCAGCAGAATTGCAACAAAAGAGCTTTTGTCACTTAAAGAAAGACCTACTTGTATTTTATATCCTGATGATTATTCATTTCTTGGCGGAATGAGCGAGATTGAAAAAAACGGTCTGCAAATTCCAAACGACATAAGTGTAGTTGGATATGACGGTATCAATTTGGCTCAGGTATTACGTCCCAGACTGACAACGTGGAAGCAGGATGCTGAAGCAATAGGCAGGGAGGCAGCTTCCCAGCTCATCAAGTCGATTGAAATGCCAAAGACATATATTCCCCAGCAGATTACTATTCCAGGACAGCTTTTAATTGGTAATTCGGTTAAGAAGCTATAAGCGTAATCTTGGAAAAGTTTATGCTTAAAAATAAAGGAGGGAAAATCAATGCGTCGTTCCAAAAAAATTTTAGCTATTGCAATCATGATGGCAATAGCACTTACAGCAGCAGTTGGATGCACGAAAGCTCCGCAGGTGTCAGACCAGACCGACAAACCCAGTGTGACAGACAATGGAACTTCTGATGTTACTACTCCGGGTGAAGCTGAAGAAGGTAAGGTACTGAGAATTTACTGCTGGAATGAGGAGTTTAAAAGCAGATTTACAGACTACTATGAAAAGGCCGGGAAACTTCCTGCAGATATTGAAGTACAGTGGGTAATAACACCAAATGAGAACAATGCTTATCAGAACAAGCTCGATGAGGATCTTCTGAAGCAGGATACAGCAAGCGAAAAGATAGATATGTTTCTTATTGAAGCTGACTATGCGCTAAAATATGTTGATTCAGATTATACACTCGACGTAATAAATGACATAGGTCTTACTGAAGAGGATTTATCACAGCAGTATGAGTATACCAAAGAGATTGCAACAGATTCCAAGGGCAGACTTAAAGGTGTAACATGGCAGGCTACTCCAGGCTTGTTTGCATACAGGCGCTCAATTGCAAGAGAGGTACTGGGCACTGATGATCCTGTAGAGGTGCAAAAACATTTAAGTGACTGGGATAAGTTCGACAGTGTTGCAGAAAAAATGCACAGTAAAGGATACAAGATGCTCTCGGGTTATGACGATGCATACAGGGTGTTCTCAAATAATGTATCAGCACCGTGGGTTGATGAGAACGGTAAGATTGTCATTGATCCCAATCTGATGAGATGGGTTGACCAGACCAAAACATATACTGATAAAGGATATAATAACAGGACTTCATTATGGTCTGCAGAATGGGCAGCAGATCAGGGCCCGGGCGGAAAAGTGTTTGGCTTTTTCTACTCAACCTGGGGCATAAATTTCACCTTATTGGATAATTCATTGGCAGTCCCTGTGGCAGAAGGCGGCAAGAAGGAAGTAGGAAATGGTATATTTGGCGACTGGGCAGTCTGTGAAGGACCTCAGAGCTATTACTGGGGCGGCACATGGATTTGTGCAGCTAAGGGTACTGACAATATTACTCTCGTCAGGGATATTATGAAGACTCTTACCTGCGACGCAGAAACTATGAAACAAATTACTATTGATACTGAAGACTATACCAACAACATGAAGGCAATGAATGAGCTGGCAAATAGTGATTACCAGTCTGCGTTTTTGGGTGGTCAGAATCATATTGCTCTCTTTGCTGCAGCTGCACCTAAAATTGATATGAGTAATATTTCAAGATATGATCAGGGAATGAATGAGGAATTCCAGGCGGCTTTCAAAGATTATTTTGACGGAACGGTGACTAAAGAGCAGGCTTTGGATAACTTCTACAATGCTGTTTTGGAAAAATATCCGAATCTTTCAAGATAAAGAAATAGCCTGAAACCTCTCCACTTGGGAAAGTAATTAATTAACGGGACGGGGAATACAAATAATACCCCTCCCGTTAAATATAATGTTTTGGGTAATAATTGCTTCTGATGTTAAAGGCAGGGTATTATTATAGAAAACTGGGGTGATAGCATGGCCTCAAAATCTGAAACTTTCCGAAAACATAAATCGGTAAGCTACGCCAAATGGGGATATATATTTATAACGCCCTTCTTTTTAACTTATTGTATATTCTCGTTAATCCCTCTTGTCTCAACTTTTTACAACAGCTTTTTTGAAAATTACAGGGTGGGGCTGGAGCAAATCGGTCCTAAGTTTATTGGATTTGAGAACTATCTGGAAGTTTTCAGACAGGGCGATATAATCAAGTATTTCTATAATACGGTATTTATTTGGTTAGTCGGATTTATTCCACAGATAATTATTTCTCTTCTTCTTGCTGTTCTTTTCACAGATTTAAGTTTAAAGTTGAGAACAAGTGTGTTCAAATCAATTATTTACATGCCAAACCTCATTATGGCTTCAGCGTTTTCTATGTTGTTTTTTGCGTTATTTTCCGATAACGGGCCTGTTAACAATATGCTTGTAAGCATGGGAATGAAAGAGGGATATCGCTTTTTTGCAAATGTTGGAAGTACACGGGGCTTAATAGCATTAATGAATTTTCTAATGTGGTTCGGAAATACAACTATTCTTTTAATGGCAGGAATAATGGGGATTGATACGTCAATTATTGAGTCCGCCCAGATGGACGGTGCTTCTTCGCCTCGGATTTTTAGAAAAATAACACTTCCGCTTATCAGACCTATCCTTGTATATGTACTTATAACGTCAATGATAGGCGGAATTCAGATGTTTGATGTTCCTCAGATTTTGACCAACGGGAAAGGTAATCCGGACAGAACGAGCATGACACTTATTATGTACCTGAATAAACATCTGTACAGTAAAAACTTTGGTATGGCAGGGGCAGTTTCAGTGTTATTATTCATAATCACTGCGATTTTGAGTGGATGTGTTTTCCTTATGGTTTACAGAGGCAAGATAGGGACAGGGGGGTTGAAGAAATGAGTGCTGATTTTATGAACGCTAGTGCAAAAACATCTGTGATAATTAAACGCGTGTTGGCATATGTCTTTCTTATAATTCTTATTTTTATATGTCTTTTTCCTTTTTACATACTGATGATAAATTCAACCAGGTCCCATCCGGATATTCAGAAAGGATTTTCGTTTTTGCCCGGCAGATCTTTGATATTTAATATCAGAAATTTAATGTCCAATGATCAGTTACCTGTAGTGAGGGGTATATTGAACAGTTTATTTATATCATCCTGCGTGGCTGTTCTCAGTACATATTTCTCCGGTATGACGGCTTTTGGTATCCATGCATACAGATTCAGACTGAGAAAAGCGGCTTATTTGTTTATCCTGCTTATAATGATGGTGCCGACACAGGTATCCGCTTTGGGATTTATCAGGCTTATGTCAGATTTTAAACTGATGGATACTTTTATTCCACTTATAATTCCCTCAATTGCTGCTCCTATAGTTGTGTTCTTTATGAAGCAGTATATGGAAAGCTCGTTGCCGGTAGAGATAGTGGAGGCTTCCAGAATAGATGGCGCAAATGAATTTTATACATTTAACAGGATTGTTATTCCGATTTTGAAACCAGCTATTGCTGTACAGGCGATTTTCAGCTTTGTAAGTTCATGGAACAATTATTTTTTACCGGCATTGATAATAGAATCGCCCAGGAGAAAAACTCTTCCAATCCTTATTGCCCAATTAAGAAGTGCCGACTTTTTAAAGTTTGATCTGGGGCAGGTTTATATGCTTATAGCTATTTCAATTTTCCCGGTTATGATTGTTTACTTCTTCCTGTCAAAATTTATCGTAAGAGGTGTTGCCCTGGGAAGTGTAAAGGGTTAAGAAGTATAAGTAAATTGACATGCTCAAAAGCCTGTAATATAATTTAATTGCCATAAAAAAGAAAGGACGGTACTAAAGGAGCAATGAAGAAGTAATCCATTTTGTTTAATTAAATAATGATTGTATTATTTACATTAGCCAGAGTGGATAATGTCCTTTAGTTGCACCTCCTTACTGCAGGCAATATGTTAATGCAGAATATTTATAACATGTTTATAGAATTAACGTTCTTAATAGAAACTATGTTATAACTATAGGCAAGTTTAGTTTTCCTGAGCTTTTAAGATATATGTCATACTAGACATATTTAATAAAGAATTAATTTTGTTTATTTCATTTATACAGCTCAATTATAAATTTAATCTAATACGAACTGTGTGCAAAATTTTCAGGATATATTCTCTCTGGTCAGGAGGGGATTTTTTTTATGTTATTGGCACATATGTCCGGTATCAAAAAGTATTATAATGACAGACTTGTTTTAAATGTTGAAGATTTTAAAATATATAAAAATGATAGAATTGGAATCATAGGTCTCAATGGATCGGGCAAGACTACATTTCTGAATATTCTTACAGGAAAAGTATCACCGGATGAAGGCTCGGCATCCATATTGGTGAATTACTCCTATATTACTCAGCTGGAGTTTGAAGGTTGTGATGAAATTGATGGGTTTAATGCCAGTAAACTAAAGGTCAATGAATTGGGACATACAGGTCTTAGTGGTGGAGAAATGACCCGGCTCAAGATTGCAAAAGCCCTTAGCAAGGATAGTGCACTTATTATTGGAGATGAACCTACCAGTAATCTCGATCAGGAAGGTATTGAGCTTTTGCAGAAGGAGTTAAAGGCTTTTGATGGCGCCATTTTATTGGTATCCCATGACAGACAGTTTCTTGATGAAATCTGTAATTCTATTCTGGAAATAGAAGATGGGAAAATAAAACTTTATAAAGGTAATTACTCCAAATATAAGGAACTCAAAGAAAAGGAGAGAGAACGAAAGGAATTTGAATACAGGCAATATATCAGTGAAAAGGAAAGATTGCTTCAGGTTGTTGAGAATAAAAAACAAAAAGTAAAAAGTATGCGCAAGACGCCAAAACGTATGGGTAACTCTGAAGCAAGACTTCATAAAATGGCCAGTCAGAATGCTAAAAAGACTATTGAGAAACAGATAAATTCCGTAAGGACAAGAATTAATAAGCTCGAAGCTAAAGAAAAACCAAAAGACTTACCGGAAATAAAAGTTGATATTCAGGAAAACAGAAAACTTCATTGTAAAGTGGTGATAAGCTCAGATAGTCTTAAAAAGCGTTTCGGGGAGAAAATTATATTTAAAGATGCTGAATTTAAAATATTTAATAACAGCAAAACAGCAATTATAGGTCCTAATGGAAGTGGAAAGACAACTTTATTAAAGATGATTATTGAAAGAAATCCGCTTATCAATATTGCTCATGGAGTTAAAATAGGTTATTTCAGCCAGGACATGGGTATCTTAAAAGAAGACAAAACTTTACTGCAAAATGTTTTGGAGGACAGCAGATTCAATGAAACTTTTATAAGAATTCTTCTTGCAAGATTATTTTTCAAAAGGGGAGATCTTTCAAAAAAGGTTTCGGTATTAAGTGGTGGTGAAAAAGTTAAAGCCGCGCTTGCAAAAATTATTGTCAGTGATTACAATGTTCTGGTTTTGGATGAGCCGACTAACTATTTAGACATATATTCAATGGAAGCTGTAGAAGATGCTCTTAGTAAATATGAGGGAACGGTTGTCTTTGTTTCTCATGACCGAAGGTTTGTAAATAATATTGCAGATCATATAATTTCAATAGAAAATTATAAAACCCATTGTTTTAGTGGTACGTTAAAAGAGTTTAATAACATGAAACTGAAGCGGAGTAAAAAAGAAATAGACGAGACAGAACGAATGCTGCTTGAGAACCGGATAGTTCAAATACTGAGCAGATTGTCTGCACCATCAAAGGATGATGACGTGGAGGCTCTGGATAAAGAATATCAGGATCTCCTGATTAAATTAAAACACTTAAAAAAGTAGGTTGAATCTGTTAAAATATAGTTTAAATCCAGAAAAATGTGTATAATAAAAATTAATATACAAAAATTAGGAGGTAACCAATATGGCTGTAAAAAATGCTATGACCGCTGATTTTCTCCGCTCTGCATATGGTGGGGAGAGTATGGCCAACATGAGATATCACATCTGGGGTAAAATGGCAGAAAAAGAAGGTTTTCCAAACATCGGCAGACTGTTTTATGCTATTGCCTATGCTGAAGAGGTTCATGCCACCAACCACTTTAAAGAAATAGGTGGAGAGACCAAAGACTATACAGTTACCGCCGGCGGTGTTTTTGGAGTAGGAAAAACAGTTGATAACCTTCAAGGTGCCATTGACGGCGAGCTTCATGAGGTAGAACAGATGTATCCTGTATATCTCAATGCCGCAGAATTCCAGAATGAACCTGGAGCAAAAAGATCCTTCCATTTTGCCCTTGAAGCTGAAAAAATCCATGCTGAACTCTTTACTCAGGCTCAGAACGCTGCAAAAGAAGGAAAAGATATGGAGTTCGAATCAGTATTGATTTGCCCTGTATGTGGACACACAGTATTGGATAATGCTCCTGATAACTGTCCGATATGCGGTGCAAAGAAAGAGATGTATAAGAAGTTCTAATAATCATATCGAACTTCAGTTATAAATTAAAAGCGACATAAGCAATTTAACAGAGGGCTGTCTCAAAATATTTTATTTTCATGATGTTCAGATCTTTTTGCATCCTCGTTGCATGAAGTTGTAAATGCTTAAGTTTGCCCCCGCAAGATTGCTGGACAAACAGCACTTTTCGCATACAACTTCCTTTCTCTTCGCAAGAAGGCTTAAGATCTTAACATCGTGTTCAAAGTAAACTTTTGAGATAGCCTTTTTACTTATCTTGAAAATAATTATTTTAAAATAGAAATATCAGGGTAAATAATCTAAAGTATGAAAATGTAAATAAATCTTACGAAAGAGGGAAAGCAATGACAAACACAAGACCTGACAGACAGCAGGCATTGGAGCTGCTAAAAAAGTATGTCAAGAGCGAAAGTCTTTTACGGCATGCATATACTGTAGAAGCGGTAATGAGGCATTTTGCCGGGCTTTTCGGTGAGGATGAGGAAAAATGGGGTGTTATAGGGCTTGTTCATGATCTGGATTATGAAATGTACCCCGATCAGCACTGTCAAAAAGTAAAGGAGATATTGCAGGCTGAAAATTGGCCCCAGGATTATATCAGAGCTATACAGAGCCATGGCTGGAAAATATGTTCGGATGTTGAGCCGGTTGAAAAAATGGAAAAAGTTTTATACACAATTGATGAACTTACCGGTTTGATAAATGCCACCGCACTTATGCGTCCCAGTAAAAGCATACTGGATACAGAAGTAAAATCAGTAAAAAAGAAATGGAAACAAAAAGGTTTTGCGGCAGGTGTAAACCGTGAAATCATCGAAGAAGGCATAGAAATGCTTGGTATGGAACGTGATGAGGTAATTGCACAGACTATTAATGCTATGAGAAAGGTGGCAGAAGAAATAGGTCTTAAAGGTGAGCTATAAAAACATAAAGAGTCTTGTGTAAGAGCAGCAAAAGTCAGGCAGCAGATTAATTTTGCTGTTTTTTTGATCATTCTTCTCGAATAATAGATTCTGTCACATTTCTTAAAAGGGATATAAGTTTAGTCTTTTCTCAAATTGACACCATGGGCTACTAATATTATCAGCTGTCAACAAAATAAGGAGGATTAAAGAATGAGAAAAAAACACTTAATAATATTCCTTGCTTTGACAGTAGTAGCTGTAGCGGTTTCTTTGTTTTTTATTTTCAGGAATGAAGCACCAGAACCCGTTTATATAGAAAAACCGGTTGATAAAAGTGTCTACATGGGCAGTTCCAAAAGTGTTGAAGAACGGGTGGAAGCTCTGCTGAGCCAGATGACCCTTGACGAAAAAATAGGTCAGATGCTTCAGGTGGAAAGAGCATCCATCACACCTGAAGAAATATCACAGTACAACATAGGTTCAGTCTTGAGCGGCGGAGGTTCCTGGCCTAACGGCAGCGGGGAGACCAATGGTCCGCAGGACTGGCTTGATATGGTGACAGAATATCAGAACTATGCTTTAAAAACCAGGCTTGGAATACCAATTTTGTATGCTGTTGACGCGGTGCACGGACACAACAATGTGGTCGGTGCAACTATTTTCCCCCATAACATAGGCTTGGGTGCAACAGGGGATCTTGAGCTTGTTGAAAGAATTGGACATGCTGTTGCAAAAGAAGTTGCTTCAACAGGTATTCACTGGACTTTTGCTCCTATGATAGGTGTACCTCAGAATTACCGCTGGGGCAGGACCT
>JAAYMA010000114.1 GCA_012521615.1 Clostridiaceae bacterium
CAGTTTTAAAGATATGCACTACAGAAAAGATATTGGCATAAAATAAGAATCTGGATTATCATTTCAGCATATATAAGCCTCCTTTACAAATACTAATATAGAAATTACTCTGTACAAAGCCAATTTACGGCTTTGTGACGTTAATTTCAGTTTTGTACAGGGAGGTGAATTTAATATGAGAACCAACAGATCAATAGGCTGCACTGTGACAGAATGCAGATACCATGCCAAAAATGAGAATTACTGCAGCCTGGATGACATTCAGGTAGCAAAAAAAGTTTCTCAGGCCCAGACAGAAAGAGATACAGAATGCGCCAGCTTTGAAAAAGAATAATCAGCTTATTAAAAGGCCGGGATATCCGGCCTTAACTATAAAACTGAAATATACAAGAACTATGTTAAAAAATAAAAATTGAACTTACAGCCATTATGGCCATACCTGACATTAAGCTCAATATTGTCAGATTATTCTGTCCATATTCCCTTGCTGAAGGCAGAAGTTCCTCTAAAGAGATGTAAACCATTATTCCAGCCACACATCCGAATATAAGTCCGAAAACCGCATCTGTTATATATGGTCCTAAAATGAGCATAGTAATGATTGCACCCAGAGGCTCTGAAAACCCGGAGAAAAATGAAGCTAAAAAAGCTTTTGTTTTACTTTTAGTTGAATAATATATGGGTGCCGAAATGGCTATTCCTTCAGGAATATTATGCATTGCTATGGCCAGGGCTACTGATAAGCCCAGGGCAGGGTTTTTAATACCAGACACATATGTTGCTATGCCTTCAGGAAAGTTGTGGACTGTAACTGCTATTGCAGTAAATAATCCTGTTTTAAAAAGTTTTCCTGCATTTGCATTCCTGGTTAAAGATGATTTTCCCCAGGCATAGTGGCTGTCATGGGGTTTGTTGGGTTCAGGAATGAATTCGTTTATGAAAGCCATAAGAACAGCACCAAAAAAGAAGGACAAAACAGCTAATATTTTTCCATTTTTTAAGCCATGGGAGTTACATAAATAATTTTCTGCCTCCCTGTAGATCTCCATAAAGGATAAAAAAATCATTATGCCTGCTGAGAAGCCAAGTAAAAAAGATAAGTGTTTAGAGCTTGTTTTTTTAAAAAACAATACTGCTAATCCACCTATACCTGTGGAGATACCGGCAAGTAAAGACAATATAATGGCATACACCGAAGGATTCAGTTGCATTTTCCACCTGTCATGATAATATTCAATTTTATATTTATGTCATACTTGTCTTTTGAATGATAGTTTAATAATTTATTGCGGGGCTGAAAGAAAACTGTCACGGTATTTCGATGGTGGCAACCCTTTTGTTTTTTTAAAGGTCTTCGAAAATTGGAAAGGATCTTCGTATCCGACCGATCTTGCCACATCTCCTACATTGAGCCGCGGGTTTTTAAGTAGTTCACAGGCCTTATCCATCCGATAATTAATTATAAAGTCACGTGGTGGTATACCCAGAAACTTGTTAAACAGGGAAGACAGATAGCTGCGGTCTATATTCACAGCTTTTGCCACTTCCTCAACTGTAATTTGACGGGCATAGTTTTTTTCAATATATTCAATGGCTTTTGAAACGTAAAGATTTGTGTTTTTAAAGTTTCTGTGAACCGATATGTTTTGCTTTTGATCCTTTACCAGATAACTCAAAAACAAATATAGATAACCGGCCAACATCAGTTCTGAAACGTTTTCTTCTCTCAGCTCAGCAATCATGTCATTCAAGGTGTTTTTCATTTTAACCCTGTAAGAATCTGAGCTGCAAACAAAAACTGATTTTTCAGGCGAAAGCCCGGCACTTTTCAATATTGTTTCAGCTTTAAGCCCGTGAAAACCAACCCAGGAATAAGTCCAGGGCATGTTCATATCAGCCTCGTATTGAACGATCTGACCCGGGCAGATCAAAAAGCCCTGACCTTCTTCAAGTTTATATGTCTTGTCATTTACAGTAAAATTTCCCTTACCTTTATGAATGATATGTATAATAAAATGGTCGCGCACTCCCGGACCCCATGAATGCCCGGGCAGGCATTCTTCAATTCCACATCTGTAGACATTAAGGTCGGTATAGTCTTTTTTTGAAATATAATATTTTTCAAGCATACGAAAAACTCCATTTGACAACAAAAACACATAAACTAATAACATGGTAACATTTAATTCTGGATGCTGCAATTATATAATTAAAACTAACAAAAGTATTGCTGATCTCTTCGAATTATTTATATATTCATCATAAAAAAGAAAGGATTGATAATATGGCAGAACTAAGATGGCATCCTTTAATTCAGGATTGGGTAATGGTTGCTTCCCACAGACAGGACAGACCTCAGATGCCTAAGGACTGGTGCCCTTTTTGTCCTTCGGGTGGAAGGGTACCTGATTATGAAGTGTTAAAATATGACAATGATTTTCCGGCTTTGCTACAAAATCCTCCTGAGCCCGATCCGGTAGCCAATGACTTTTTTAAGGTTGCCCCGGCTTACGGAAAATGTGAAGTGATATTATACTCCCCTGAACATACTATAACCCTGCCTGAACTTTCCGACAGTCATATAAGGAAACTGGTCGATCTTTGGACTGAACGTTTTGAGGAGCTTAGCAAAGATCCCAAAATTAAGTATGTATTTATATTTGAAAACAGGGGCGAAGTGGTGGGAGTAACAATGCCACACCCCCACGGACAGATATATGGCTATCCTTTTATTCCAAAGAAAATTGAACTGGAGCTTAAATCATGCAGGGAACATTATGAGAAGAATAACGAATGTCTGATCTGTAGAATGCTTAAGGAAGAAAAAGAGTTTGAACAGCGGGTTATCTTCGAAAATGAGGATTTTACAGTTGTGCTTCCCTTTTTTACAGAGTATCCCTATGGGGTATATATAATTCAAAGAGAGCACAAACAAAGCCTTTCCCAGTTTACTGACCGGGAAAAGGATAACCTTGCAAAGGCTATAAGGCAGACTGTCGGAATGCTGGACAGCCTTTTTGACAAACCTTTTCCATACATGATGTGTTTGCATCAGACACCTGTAAACAGCGGGGATTATTCTGACATATACCATTTTCATATAGAGTTCTTCCCACCCATGAGATCTGAAACCAAACAAAAATTCAATGCTTCCAGTGAGACAGGTGTATGGGCACATTGCAATCCTACAGCTCCTGAAGAAAAAGCTGAAGAACTAAGAAACGCCTATAAAAAATTTATGTCAATATGTGGTCAGGATTAAGAGAATGCCTGAAAATGAATGCCCGATTGAACAGATATAGCAGTAAGAATTTATAATTGGACGGGTTTGAAAGGAGGAGTTTTATGAATTACAAAAATTTAATCAAAGAATTTTTATCTTATTTTGGCGGTGATGATAAAGGTATCCGCATATTTACCTCCCCCGGCAGGGTAAACCTCATAGGTGAGCATACCGATTACAGCGGAGGATATGTTTTTCCTGCTGCATTGACCCTTGCTACAACAGTTGTGGCCAGACCGAGGGATGACAGAAAAATAAGACTTATTGCCACCGATCTTAAAGAAATGGTGGAGGCTGATCTGGATAATCTGGAAACCTATAAAGATCTTAAATGGGGCAATTATCAGCTCGGTGTAGCTGATGAACTTCAGAAAGCCGGTTATAACATAATAGGCTGCGATCTTATGTATGAGGATAAAGTGCCTCTTGGAAGCGGTCTTTCATCTTCTGCAGCCATAGAGGTTGCTACAGCCATAGCACTTGTGAGCCTCGGCGATCCGGAATACGGCAGAAGCAAGGAAATAGACAAAATTGAAATGGCAAAGATTTCTCAGATAGCGGAACATAATTATGTTGGTGTAAAATGCGGCATAATGGATCAGTTTGCCTCAGCTATGGGCAAAAAAGACCATGCAATTTTCTTAAATTGCAGAGATTTAAGCTATGAACTGGTTCCCATAAGGCTTTCCGGTTATTCTTTAATTATAGGTAATACTAATAAGAAGCGCAGTCTTGGGGAAGGAAAGTACAATGAACGGAGAGCTGAATGTGAACAAGGGTTTGCCATACTCAAAAAAGAAATGCCTGAAATCTCTTACTTAGGTGAGATTACGGTCTGGAATTTTGAGAATAAGAAGCACCTTATAGAAGATGATGTAATTTTGAAAAGAGTTCAGCATGTTGTGTATGAAAACCATAGAGTTTTAGAGTCGGTCGAGGCTTTAAAACAAGGAGATTTAAACCGTTTTGGCCAGCTTATGAACGCTTCGCATGATTCTCTGAGAGATTTATACGAGGTCACCGGAAAAGAACTGGATACCATGGTAAACGAGGCAAGGAAAGTGGATGGAGTTTTGGGAGCCCGCATGACCGGCGCCGGATTTGGCGGATGTACTGTCAGCCTTGTCAGAAACGATATGGTCGATGAGTTTATAGAGCGGGTAGGTAAGGCGTACAGAGAACAGATAGGATATGACGCAAGTTTTTATATTTCTGAAATCGGTGATGGCGGAAGAGAATTGAAATTTAAGGAGGTGTGAAGATGAGTGTACTGGTAACCGGCGGGGCCGGATATATAGGAAGTCATATGGTAGCTGAACTTCTCGACAATAAAGAGAATGTTGTTGTATTTGACAATTTGGAGAAAGGACACAGGAAGGCTGTTTTAGGAGGAAAGTTCTATGAGGGGGATCTGAGGGACAAAGAGGCTCTGGATAAAGTCTTTAAAGAAAATGACATAGAAGCTGTTATCCATTTTGCAGCCGCTTCCCTCGTAGGTGAAAGTGTAACAAATCCTGTAAAATACTACAACAATAATGTTTATGGTACATTGTGCCTTCTGGAAAAAATGAAGGAGTACAATGTAGATAAGATAATTTTCTCTTCAACTGCCGCAACTTATGGTGAGCCTGAAAATGTTCCAATACTTGAAAGTGACAGAACGCTGCCTACCAACCCTTACGGAGAATCCAAACTGGCAGTGGAGAAAATGCTTAAATGGTGTGACCGGGCCTATGGGATAAGATATACTGCGCTCAGATATTTCAATGCAGCCGGTGCCCATACAAGCGGGGAAATCGGAGAAGATCACAGACCGGAGACACATCTGATACCAATAATATTGGAGGTAGCCCTGGGTAAAAGGGAGACCATTCAGATATTTGGAGATGATTATGATACTCCCGATGGAACCTGTATAAGAGACTATATCCATGTTATGGATCTGGTTAATGCTCATCTTCTGGCATTAAACAGACTGAGAAACGGCGGGAAAAGTACTGTTTATAACCTTGGAAACGGAAAAGGTTTCTCTGTAAAGCAGGTTATAGAAGCAGCCCGCAATGTGACCGGACACAAGATACCTCAGACTGTTGCACCAAGAAGAGCCGGGGATCCGGCAGTTTTGGTCGCTTCGTCAGAAAAGATTATAAAAGAACTTGACTGGAAACCCAAATATGATGATCTTAATACAATTATTGCTTCCGCATGGGAATGGCATAAAAAACATCCCAATGGATTTGAGGAATAATGCCCAAAGACCAGGTGCAAGCGGTTCAGTTTTCTTGCGTCCTGCGAGTTTCCTTATACTTTAGCTGAACTTTCCGCATACAACTTCAGCTACTCCTGCGGATGCGTGAAAAATCTGAACATCATGGCAGAAAGAGGACGCAAGGCTTCTCATAAAGAAAAAGTCGAATGCTTAGAAGGGAGAGCGGACTTCGCACGTCGGGACATGGCTAAATATAATGAGCCATGTCCTTTTTGTGAGCCGGTTGGTCGTATTGACCCTGGTGCTTTGAGGCTGTTTGGAAAGGTGACCTTGCGGCCACAGTAAAAATAAAATGCAGGACTGTAGGTGAAGGACTAATACACATGATTGTATCAAAGAAATGCATGTGTTATAATAAACCACTGATTGAACTCCTTCCATACAGTTCTTTTTTTATCTGGCTGCTTTTATAAGGAAACACAGGAATTACGAAATGAAAGATACATTGATTGTATAATTGCAGGTTGTTTTTTCAGATTAATATAGTATGACTATATACATTAAAATAAATTATCGTATGAGGTTTGTATATGGCGAATAAAAGACAGGACAAAATCCGAAACTTTTGTATTATTGCACATATTGATCATGGTAAATCAACATTGGCCGACCGGCTTCTTGAAAAAACCGGTGCTTTAACCGAGCGTGAGATGGATGAACAGGTTCTTGACAACATGGATATTGAAAAAGAGCGCGGAATTACCATCAAGGCCCGGGCTGTAAGAATGATACACAAAGGTCAGGATGGTGAGGAATATATTTTGAACCTTATTGATACTCCGGGTCATGTTGACTTTAACTATGAAGTTTCCAGAAGTATAGCTGCCTGTGAAGGAGCTGTGCTGGTTGTGGATGCTTCCCAGGGTATAGAAGCCCAGACACTGGCAAATGTATACCTTGCTTTAGATCACGATCTCGAATTGTTGCCGGTAATCAACAAGGTAGACCTTCCCAGTGCCAGACCCGATGAAATAGCCAAGGAGATAGAAGATGTTATTGGTATAGAAGCTGACAGCGCTCCCAGGATATCAGCCAAGAATGGATTAAATATTGAGGATGTTCTGGAAAAAATCATTGAAGTTATCCCGCCCCCCAATGGAGATGAAAAAGCGCCCTTAAGAGCTCTTATCTTTGACTCATATTATGATACCTATAAAGGTGTTGTTGCATATGTACGGCTCATGGAAGGCAGTGTGAAAATCGGTGACTCTTTAAAAATGATGCATACAGGAAAGGAGTTCACTGTAACTGAACTTGGCTATTTAACACCGGGCGGACAGATTCAAAGTGACAAGCTTCTTGCAGGTGAGGTCGGATTTATTTGTGGTGGTATTAAAAATGTAAGGGACTGCAGAGTAGGCGATACCATTACACATGCAGATAATCCGGCAGCAGAGCCCCTACCGGGTTACAAAAAGGCTGTGCCCATGGTGTTCTGTGGAATTTATCCTGCAGATGGTTCAAAATACGGGGATTTAAGGGACGCTCTTGAAAAACTGCAGCTTAATGACGCTTCACTGCTTTTTGAGCCTGAAACTTCCAATGCACTGGGATTCGGTTTCAGATGCGGATTTTTGGGATTACTTCATATGGAGATTATTCAGGAGAGACTTGAACGTGAGTATAACCTGGATATTGTCACTACAGCTCCAAGCGTTATATATAAAATAGCAAAAACAAATGGAGAGGTTATTGAGCTGGATAACCCCACCAATATGCCTGAACCTGGTGAAATTGAACATATGGAAGAGCCTATTGTTAAGGCTACAATTATGACACCAACAGAGTTTGTGGGTAACATTATGGAGTTATGCCAGGAACGCCGTGGCATTTATCTCGGAATGGAGTATATTGAGGCTGAGAGAGTTATACTCACTTATGAAATACCGTTAAACGAAATAATATATGACTTTTTCGATGCATTGAAATCCCGTACCAGGGGATATGCTTCCCTGGATTATGAAATTATAGGCTACAGGGAAGCAAAATTGGTGAAACTGGATATAAGACTTAATAATGAAGTGGTTGATGCTCTTTCATTTATTGTGCATGCTGATAAGGCATATGCCAGGGGTCGCAAGATGGCAGAAAAATTGAAAGAGACTATTCCGAGGCAAATGTTTGAAATTCCCATTCAGGCCTGCATAGGTTCTAAAGTAATTGCCAGGGAAACAGTTAAGGCATATCGCAAAGATGTACTGGCAAAATGTTATGGCGGCGATATATCACGAAAAAAGAAACTGCTTGAGAAACAAAAAGAAGGTAAAAAGCGGATGCGGCAGGTGGGAAGCGTAGAAATACCTCAGGAAGCCTTTATGAGTGTCCTTAAACTGGATACCTGAGCGGCAGGCTGAGCTGATTTTCATATTTTAAAGAAAGGCTGATAAATTATAAAAAAGAATCTGGGTTTATATATACACATTCCTTTCTGTCAGAAAAAATGTCATTACTGTGATTTTGTTTCCTATCCTGATAAGGAAGATTTATGGGACGCATATATAACTGCGCTGACAAATGAACTCATATTAATATCCGATCAGTTTCAAAATAAAGTCATCAGCTCGATTTTTATTGGCGGGGGCACACCATCATTGCTCCCGCCAGTATATATTGAGCGCATTTTTAATACCATTCACAGGTTTTACAATATAGAAGCAAATTGCGAAGCAAGTATAGAAACAAATCCCGGTACACTTTCCGCCCCCAAACTAAAGTTGTACCGGAATGTCGGTATTAACAGACTTAGTATAGGTCTTCAGGCATGTCAGGATTCACTACTGGAAAAATTGGGACGAATTCATACATTCAACGATTTTTTGAATGCTTTAAATCTTGCCCGCAGATTTGGTTTTGACAATATAAATGCCGATATTATATTTGGAATTCCAGGTCAAAGTGTAAAAGACTGGAAAGAAACTGTAAGAATAGTTGCAGAAGCGGGATTAACACATATTTCCTGCTACAGTCTCATGATTGAAGAAGGTACTGTATTTGGCGATTTAAAGGAAAAAGGTCTCATTCAGGAAATGGACGACGAATTGGACAGGGAAATGTATCATTATGCGATAAATTATTTTGCCAATACAGGTTATGAGCAGTATGAAATATCCAATTTTGCGAAACCTCATTATCAGTGCATACATAATATGAATTACTGGGAGAGAGGTGAATATATCGGAGCAGGTGCAGGAGCTCATTCTTTAATCAAAAGCAGGCGCTATGCCAATGTATCGGATATTTTAAAGTATATTGACGGGATTCAGGCGAAAAAACCGGTCCTGGAAGAGGATACTTTACTTTCTTTGGAGGAGGCCATTGCCGAAAGAATGATATTGGGGCTGAGATTAAGTAAAGGTGTTGATTTGAAGAAAGTCTCAGACGAATTCGGTGTTGATGTGGGCATGAAGTATAAAAAATCATTGGATACTCTTTTAAAGAAAGGATTAATTAAATTTGACGGAAAAGTTGTCAAGCTTTCTGAAAAAGGAGTTGACCTGGCTAACAGTGTTTTTGTCGAATTCATATAGGATAGTATTGAAAAAAGAAATGGGGGGCATTTAAATGAAGAATAAAAGCAATTATGAAAATGTCTCAGAATTTAATATTCTGCAAGCCAACAAGGGTTATCTGGAAGATTTCAAAAGCGAGATAATAGAGATTTTGGAAGACACCGAACTGGAATTGGTAAATCTTCAGATGGACCCTGAAAATAGAGATTGTATTAATTCTATCTGCTATAATTTCAATGCCATAAAAGGACTTAGCGGACTTATAGACAAGCCGTTATGCAATAAAATTGCCGTATTGACAGAGGAATTGCTTCATATAGTAAGAAAATATAATGTCCCCGTTACCAGGAACATTATCAATGATGTGCTCGATTCGGCAAATATCATTAAGAAATTCTGTACTGAGCAAGAAATTAAAACTGCTGATACAGAAACTCATATAGAGAATTTGTCCATGTCAGTTAAAACATTGTTGAAAGATTATCAGGAACCTGATTATGAAGCCGATGCGTTTTATACAAGGGAGCGGTTTGATGAACCGGTTTTAAGGGAAAAGAAAGCAGATGCACAGGATATTATAAAAGGCATCCGGATGCAAAAAATCAGGAACAATCACACCAATGACCAATATGTACGGATTCCGCTGGAGAGGCTGGATCAGATCATCGATATCATTCAAAGAGTTGAAAAGATCCATAATTCAGTCAAAAATGAGGCAGCTTTAAGGTTTGGAAGCAATGATTCGCTTGCTGTGGAATCAACTAAATCATATTACCTTATAAATGATGTCAAGAATATTCTGAAAGAGCTTCGTATGGTAACTTTCCAGCAGGCATTCCAGAAACTGACCAGATCCGTATGCTCTTTTATTGAAGAAAACCATCTTGAAGTCAAATTCTCTACTATGGGTGAAAATGTAGAGGCAGACAAAGAATTTGCCGATAAAATCGCCGAGCCGTTGGGAGAGCTTATTAAACTCATGCTTGCCAAAGCAGACACAAGCAATAAAATTAAGATGACAAATAATATAGAAGTGCAGGCTTATGAAGAAAACGGCATTATACATATAGATATAATAAGTGACATAGCTACAGATTCTGCAGAATTAAAATGCCAACCAGAATATATGGAAGTGCTTGAGAAATTAAATTCGTTAAGCTGCAGGATTGCATTGGAACATGATGCTGAAGGCCGAATAATATTGTCTGTAACTTCTACTAAATAATAACGATATATTTCAGGTTTGTTTAAGAATTTGCAAACAACATAAAATATTCCTGGAAATACTGATTTTTTTGTAGCAAACTAAGACAGCCAATTACTTGACAAAGAGAGTTTACAATGTTATTTTTAGTAATGTAATTAGCACTCAATGACAGAGAGTGCTAACAAAAAAAGTGGGAGGTGAAATTATGGTCTGGGATAATGAGCTTAATGACAGAAAGCGTACAATTTTAAAATCCATTGTGGATGACTATATTAAATATGCTCAGCCGGTCGGTTCAAGGACTATAGCACGTAAACGTATGCTTGGTTTAGGTTCGGCTACCATCAGAAATGAAATGGCCGATTTGGAAGAGTTAGGTTATATTACCCAGCCATACACGTCCGCAGGCCGTATTCCGTCTGATAAAGGCTATCGCTTTTATGTTGAGCATTTGATGCAAATACATAGCCTTCCACATAATGAGATAGTAAAAATCCATCAGGCACTGGATGAACATATAGAAGAAATTAATCAGCTTATAAAAAATGTAAGCTTAATTATATCAGATATAACAGGATATACATCTGTTGTGATGTCACCCCAGATTGAAAGTGCGGTTATAAAATCGGTCAGACTGGTTGCTGTTGATGAAAACAGACTGCTGGTTGTAGTTGTTGTTAATGGTGGTATTGTAAAGGACAAAATAGTCAGACACAGAGCCAATATAACTGAAGATATACTGGAGAAATTAAATCAGGTTTTCAATAAGGAAATGGTCGGGAAAACCGTTGATCAAATAGACAGGCAGATTATACTCAACATTCAGAACAAAGTTAAAGTTTCCAAAGAGGTTTGTGATATTGTTATAAAGGCTATAGAGGGATGTATTGAGAAAATTGAAAGTATAGACCTTTATATAGACGGGCTTGCCAATATGTTAAACCATCCTGAATTCAGTGATATGTTAAGGGCAAGGGAAATCCTTGAATTGTTAAATGAAGAAGATGTCATAATTCCATTAATGAAGAATACCAATAAGGATCGTCGTTTCGAGTTTAAAATCGGCAGTGAAAATGAATTAACTGAAATGAAGGATTTAAGCATAATAACGACAGTATACGGAAGTGATGGAAAACGTTTAGGTACTATAGGCGTGATAGGTCCTACGCGGATGGCCTATGGAAGGGTAGTGTCGGCAATCAATTATATAAGAGAATTATTGAACAGGGAACTTATTAAAATTCTGGATGATGACACATAAAAATGAAAGGATGTAAAAGACATGCAAAAGGCAAATGATGCAGGCAAAACAGAAAAAAATATGATGGATAAAGAAACAAAAGCTTCTGAGGAAATATTGCAAAGCATTGACGAAACTGATAATACTGAAACTGGTAATGGAAATGTCACTAATGAGAATACTGATAGTGACGACAGACCAGATAAAGAAAAAAATGAAGCAGAGGAGCTACGTGAAAAGTTGAAGAAAAAAGAAGAGGAATATAATGCTTTGTTTGACAGAATGCAGAGACTGGCGGCAGAATATGACAATTTCAGGAAGAGAACCCAAAAAGAGAAAGAAAGAATTTATGATGATGCTGTTTGCGATGTGGTTTCCAAGTTTCTTGCTGTAATAGATAATCTGGAAAGAGCAGTTCAGGCTTCCGATATGGATGAGAGCAGCGGTCTTAAAGAAGGCGTAAATCTGGTATGCCGTCAGACAATTGAGGTACTTGAAAAATTAAATATCAAACCTATCGAAGCGGTAGGAAAACCTTTCGATCCGGAGCTCCACAATGCTGTTATGCATGTAGAGGATGAAAATTTGGATGACAATATAGTTGCAGAAGAATTCCAAAAAGGTTATATTTACAAGGACGAAATTGTGATAAGGCATTCTATGGTTAAGGTAGCAAATTAATGATTTTCTTTGACCTTAAATATATAAAACAGGAGAGTGTATTAACATGGGAAAAGTAATAGGAATAGACCTTGGAACAACAAACTCTTGCGTTTCAGTTATGGAAGGCGGAGAGCCAATAGTTATACCTAATGCAGAAGGTAACCGTACTACTCCATCAGTAGTTGCTTTTTCAAAAACCGGTGAACGGTTGGTAGGTCAGGTTGCTAAACGCCAGGCTGTAACTAACCCTGAAAGAACGGTTATTTCAATAAAAAGAGACATGGGAACAGACAGAAAAATTCAGATTGATGATAAGAGCTATTCCCCGCAAGAGATTTCAGCTATGGTTCTTCAGAAGCTTAAGGCGGATGCTGAAAGCTATTTGGGGGAAACAGTTACTCAGGCCGTTATAACTGTTCCTGCATATTTTTCAGACTCACAGAGGCAAGCTACCAAAGATGCCGGCAGAATTGCTGGTCTGGAAGTTCTGAGAATAATCAATGAACCAACTGCTGCTGCCTTAGCGTATGGTCTTGATAAGGAAAGTGACCAGAAGATACTGGTCTTTGACCTTGGCGGAGGAACCTTTGACGTTTCAATTCTTGA
Organism: Clostridiaceae bacterium; assembly: GCA_012521615.1. Lineage (GTDB taxonomy): Bacteria > Bacillota > Clostridia > DSM-8532 > DSM-8532 > DTU059. The sequence goes on from JAAYMA010000114.1 coordinate 12,778, forward strand.
AATCGGAGATGGCGTTTTTGAGGTTCTGGCTACCAGCGGTAATAACCGTCTTGGTGGAGACGATTTTGACCAGAGAATAATTGATTGGCTTGCTGAAGAGTTCAAACGTGAAAATGGAATTGATCTTAGAAATGACAAAATGGCAATGCAAAGGCTTAAAGAGGCTGCAGAAAAAGCCAAGATTGAGCTTTCCGGGGTTACTCAGACCAATATAAACCTGCCATTTATTACAGCAGATGCAACAGGACCCAAGCACCTGGATATGAATCTTACCCGTGCTAAATTTGATGAACTGACAGCAGATCTGGTTGAACAAACAATGGGACCAACCCGTCAGGCTATGTCCGATGCGGGACTTTCTCCAAATCAGATCGATAAGATATTATTGGTTGGTGGATCCACCCGTATCCCTGCAGTTCAGGAAGCAGTCAAGAAATATTTCGGAAAGGAACCTTTCAAAGGTATTAACCCTGATGAATGTGTTGCAATCGGAGCTGCAATTCAGGCAGGTGTATTGTCTGGAGAGGTTAAAGACTTGCTCCTGCTCGACGTTACTCCGTTATCACTCGGTATAGAAACATTGGGTGGTGTGTTCACAAAGCTTATAGAAAGAAATACCACTATTCCTACCAAGAAGAGTCAGATTTTCTCAACTGCAGCAGATGGTCAGACAAGTGTTGATATTAAGGTGTACCAGGGAGAACGTCAGATGGCTGCCGACAATAAATTGTTGGGCAATTTCCAGCTGACCGGTATTCCGCCTGCTCCACGCGGAGTTCCACAAATAGAAGTTACTTTTGACATAGATGCCAACGGTATAGTAAATGTGTCTGCCCGTGATCTGGGAACAGGAAATGAGCAGAAAATCACTATTACCGCAAGCACCAACATGAGTGATGAAGAAATAGAAAAAGCAGTTAAAGAGGCTGAAAAGTACGCAGAAGAAGACAGAAAGAGAAAGGAAGACATAGAAGCCAGAAATAATGCAGATTCTTTGGTTTACCAGACAGAAAAAACACTGAAGGAACTTGGCGATAAGATAAGCGCTGATGACAGATCCAAGGTTGAAGCTGAACTGAACAAGGTTAAAGAAGCTCTGAAGGGTACTGACACCCAGGCAATAAAAGACGCTACCGAATCTCTTACTCAGGCTTTCTATGCTATTTCACAGAAAATGTACCAGCAGGCTGGACCCCAGGGCGCTAATCCTAATGATGCTTCCGGGTTTAATGCTGGTGCTGGTGGTGGCGGAGCACAGGACAATGTCTACAACGCAGATTATAAAGTTGTAGATGACGAAGATGAAAAGAAATAATCCACCTCTTACACAGACATAAATAGTCTTTGTATCAGGTATTTAAGGAACGGTATTTGCCTGATGTGTTTTATCGGGCATTTACCGTTCACGTTTTGTTATATCAATCCATTTTTATGGAGGTATGTAATATTGTCAGCAAAGAGAGATTACTATGAAGTGCTTGGTGTATCCAGGAGCGCTTCAAGTGATGATATAAAAAAAGCATACCGGAAGCTTGCCAAAAAATATCACCCTGATGTGAATCCCGGTGATAAAGAGGCTGAGGCTAAATTTAAGGAAGTAAATGAAGCCTACAGCGTTCTCGGCGATGAGCAGAAACGTGCACAATATGACCGGTTCGGACATGCTGCTTTCGATGGTGCAGGCGGCGGCAGCGGGTTCAGCGGTTTTAACGGGTTTGGATTTGACATTTTTGATGATATATTCGATAGTTTTATGGGCGGTGGTTTTGGTAGAAGCCGTCAAAAATCCAAAGGTCCTGTCCGTGGGAATGATTTAAGATATTCCATGGAGATCAGTTTTGAGGAAGCGGCTTTTGGAACAGAGAAAGAAATATCTGTAAGTAAATTGCAAACCTGTGATACCTGCAGTGGTACAGGGGCAAAGCCCGGTACTTCACCTGAAACATGCAGTCATTGCAATGGTACAGGTCAGGTGAGGTATTCCCAGTCCACACTTTTTGGTCAGTTTGTCAATGTAAGGACTTGTGATGTTTGTGGTGGCGAGGGTAAAATAATAAAACATGCCTGTGAAACTTGCCGTGGGAAAGGGCGTGTAACAAAAAATTCACGGATCAGCATCAAGATTCCTGCAGGTATAGACCATAATCAGACTATTCCTCTTCAGGGACAGGGAGAAGCAGGCCTTCGCGGGGGACCTTCAGGGGATTTATATGTAACCATACATATTAAACCCCATCCTGTATTCAAACGGGAAGGCTATGATATTGTACTGGACATTCCTTTGTCATTTACTCAACTGGCACTTGGTGCTGAAATCGATGTCCCTACCCTTTATGGAATTGAAAAATTTACAATTCCTGAAGGTACCCAGTCAGGTACTGTATTTAAATTGAAAGGAAAGGGCATAAAGCATCTGAGAAGTAATAACAAGGGAGATCAATATTTCAGGGTGATGGTTGTAATACCAAAAAAACTTACACAAAAGCAAAAAGAATTATTGCAGCAATTCGCTGAAATGAGCGGGGAAGAGAATCTTGATGAGAAAAAAACTTTCTTTGAAAAAGTGAAGAATTTGTTTAAAGAGTAACTTTGTATTCTATTTTTTGGGATAGATTTATATAAAAAACACAAACAGAAAGAAGCAGAACTATGAAATGGTATGAAATAGAAATCACAACAACACAACAGGCACAGGAAGCAGTTTCCGGAATATTAATGGAAAAAGGAGCAAAGGGAACGGAAGTAGTTGACCCCTATGCTTTCAGGAATGTGCTCAAAACCAATGAGTATCTTGATTATGCTGACCTTGGTCTGATTGACAGCTATGGTACGGATGTTGTCATTAGAGCATGGCTTTCTGAAGATTGTAATATAAAGGCTCTCGAAGAAGATATCAAAAATTCTTTAATGGAACTGAAGGAACATTTTGATACCGGAAAAAATGAAATTCAGATCAGACTCCGTGATGATTCAGAATGGAAGGATAACTGGAAACAGTATTTCAAGCCGTTTAAGTTCACCGATAAGATAGTAATCAAACCCAGCTGGGAAGAATATAAAAAAAGTCCTGATGAGATATTAATTGAACTTGATCCCGGTATGGCTTTCGGCACAGGCACGCATGAAACTACAAAAATGTGTGCGCTTCTGGGTGAGAAATATATAGAGCCTGATGACAAAGTTCTTGATTTGGGCTGTGGAACAGCCATACTTGCCATTTCAGCAATCAAGCTTGGGGCAAGGTCTGCCCTGGCAGTGGACATTGATGCACAGGCGGTAAAGACTGCAAGGGAGAATGTGCTTAAGAATAATGTTGAAGACAGAATAACAGTTAAACAGGGTGAACTTAAGGACTTAAAACCGGAAAGATATGATCTTATTTATATAAATATAATTGCAGATATAATCCTTGAATTAGTGGAGGATGTAAAAAAATTTGCCGACTCTGGTACCAGGGTATTACTGTCAGGAATAATTAACACCAGACGTGACGAAGTATTTGAGGCTTATACTCAGGCAGGCTTTAAACTGCTGGAAGAAATGGAACAAGGTGATTGGGTGGCGATGGCTTTTAATGCATAGATTTGTAATTGACCCCGGAAATATCGACGGAAATTTGATAAAAATCTGTGGTGACGATCTTAAACATTTAAGACTGGTGTTAAGACTCAAGACCGGCGATAAAATTCAGGTTTTCGATGGCCGGGAAGTAGAATATGAGGCTGTTTTAACTGATGTTAATAAAGAAAGGGCTTATGCTGAAATCTTATCGTCATACAGGCCGGATACAGAACCACGTATAAAATTAACCCTGTTTCAGGGTTTGCCCAAGGGCGACAAAATGGATCTGATAATCCAGAAAAGCGTAGAACTTGGTGTTCATAGAATAGTTCCTGTTCTGACAGAAAGAACTGTTGTACAACTGGATTCAAAATCCGGCAGGAAAAAGACTGAACGGTGGAACCGGATAGCAAAGGAAGCCGCAAAACAATGCAGACGTGCCTATATTCCAGAAGTTGGTGAACCCATAAAGTTTGCTGAGGTATTGAAAAAAGTTGAAGATTTCGACGCGGCTGTCATGATGTATGAAAATGAGGAAAAAAAATGTTTGAAAGAATTGTTGAAATGTTATACTATTAATAAGATTGAAGATATTGCAATATTTATAGGGTCGGAAGGCGGATTTTCGACCGATGAAGTAAAAAGATGCAAGACTGCCGGGTTCGATATTGTCAGCCTGGGGAAAAGGGTTTTACGGACAGAAACAGCAGCAATTTCAGCTGTTTCGATTATCATGTATGAGATGGGTGAGCTTCAGTAATGAAAAAAACAATTGTTGTCACCGACGATGCCGCTTTTATGCGTGGTCTTTTAAGAAATATCATTGAACAATCGGATGACTATGAAGTTGTTGGTGAAGCTTCAAACGGACTGGAAGCTGTTGAAATAGCCAAAAAATTAAAACCCGACATATTAACTCTGGATATTACCATGCCTCAGCTGGATGGAATCCAGGCTGTCCCGGAAATACTTAAGGTCAGTCCTGATACAAAAATCATCATGGTCTCTGCAATGGGACAGCAATCTATGGTTATAGAAGCCATTAAGAAGGGTGCCAAGGATTTTGTAACAAAACCTTTCGAAGAATCAAGAGTTTTTAAGGCACTTGAGAATGTATTAAAAAGTCATAAAGATAAAGAAAATTAAAAACAAGGAGTAAATTTTTCGAATAATGCTTAGAAGTATGACAGGCTTTGGCCACTGCGAATACACAGAAAACGATATTACTGTTACTGTCGAAATTAAAACTGTAAATCATCGTTATTGTGACATATTTCTCAGAATACCCAAACAGATTTCTTCATTGGAAGAACAGGTGCGTTCTTTAGTTAATGACAGAATTCACAGGGGAAAAATCGACGTATACATAAATTACGACAATAAATCTTCCAATGATCAGGAAGTTATACTTGACGAATCGTTGGCTAAGGCTTATTATAGTGCTCTGAAAAAGATTACTGATAATCTGGGGCTTCGTGACGATATTACAGCTTCGACTATTGCCAGATTTCCCGATATCATTAAAGTTGAAAAAAAGGAAGACAATGATTACATTGCTGAAATCCTGAAAAAAGCGGTTTCAGTTGCTATTGATGAAGTAATCGAAATGCGGACCAGGGAAGGCCAGAAGCTGAAAGAAAATCTGTTTGATATTCTTGACAACATTGAAAAATTTATTGAAAAAATCGAACAAAAGGCCCCGATCGTTGTGGAAGAGTATAAAGAAAAATTGGAACAAAGATTATCTGAATTAATAGATATTCAAAAAGTGGATCCTGCGCGAATAGCAACAGAAGTGGCTCTGTTTGCTGATAAATGTAATATTGATGAAGAACTTACACGGCTCAACAGTCATATTAGTCAGATGAGGGACATGTTGAATGCTGGCAGTCCCGTTGGAAAAAAAGCTGATTTTTTGATTCAGGAAATGAATCGTGAAGTAAATACTATAGGTTCAAAAGCAAATAACCTTGATATTACCAGGAATGTGGTTGAGCTGAAAAGCGAGATTGAAAAGTTGCGCGAGCAGATCCAGAATATTGAATAAATTCTCTGGGGGATTATTTTTATGAAATTGATCAATGTCGGTTTTGGAAATATGGTTTCTGCAGAAAAAATAGTAGCAATTGTCAGCCCTGATTCTGCCCCTATTAAGCGAATTATTCAGGAAGGCAGGGAACGGGGCGCTGTGATAGATGCGACCTATGGAAGACGTACCCGGGCGGTTATTATAACTGACAGCGAACATATAATACTTTCGGCGCTTCAGCCTGAAACGCTGTCACACCGTATTGTTGAGCGGGACAATGGGAAAGATTCAGATAATTCAGAAATAGATCGGGCGTAGGAGGAGAAATTATGAAGTCCGGCCTGTTGGTTGTTATATCGGGTCCTGCCGGAGTCGGAAAAGGTAGCATTGTAAAAGAGATGATGAAGCTCAGTGATAAGGTGGTCCTTTCAGTATCAGCAACCACCCGTGCACCCAGACCCAATGAGCGGGAAGGGATTAATTACTTTTTTAAATCACGGGAACAGTTTGAAGAAATGATCAGAAAAGATGAGCTTATAGAGTGGGTTGAATACTGCGGAAACTACTACGGTACACCAAGGGAGTTTGTACTGGGCGAAATAGAAAAAGGACATATAGTTGTTCTGGAAATAGAGGTTGAAGGTGCTGCCAATGTAAGACGACTATTTCCCGATTCGGTACTTTGTTTCGTTTTACCACCCGACTATTACGAATTGGAAAACAGATTGAGAGGCAGGGGCACCGAAGATGAGGAAACAATAAAAAGAAGGCTGCAAAGAGCCAGGGAAGAGTTTCAACACATAGATGAATACGATTATATTATCCTGAATGATACAATTTCATCTGCGGCGCAAAGGTTTATGAACATAATTGAGTCGGAGCAGATGAAAACTCATCGCAATAAAGATTTAATCAATAAATTCAAAAATATTTAAGGAGTGATAGGGCGGCATGATTAATCCACCAATGTCATCTTTGCTGGAAAAGGTAGACAGCCGTTATACACTGGCAATTTTAACAGCCAAAAGGGCTCGGTTGCTTACTGATGGAGCTCCAAAATTAACAGATTACGATTCAAACAAAGATGTTACAATCGCATTGCATGAAATAAAAGAGGGTAAGGTTTCTTATCGCAGAATAGAAAAACAGCTGGTTTCAACAGAAAATCTGATTGAGGCTTCGTTGGATTCTACTGATGATAGCGTATAATGAGTAGGGGGAAACTGAAATGCACTTCGAAAAAACTATGGAAAAAATTGTAGCTTTATGTAAGAACCGGGGCTTTATTTTCCAGGGTTCCGAAATATATGATGGTCTTGCCAATACCTGGGACTACGGTCCGTTGGGTGTTGAATTCAAGAATAATATAAAAAGAGCCTGGTGGAAGAAATTCATCCAGGAAAATCCCTATAATGTTGGTGTAGACTGTGCCATACTTATGAACCCGCAGGTTTGGGTGGCTTCAGGTCATGTTGCCAGTTTTTCCGATCCTCTTATAGACTGTAAACAGTGTAAGGCAAGGCACAGAGCTGACAAAATGATAGAGGATTATAATATCGCTAATGGTATTGATATGGTTGTGGATGGCATGTCTAACGAAGCCATGACTGAATATATCAATGAAAAAAATATTCCTTGCCCGAAATGCGGAGGGCATCAATTCACAAATATCAGAAAATTTAATCTGATGTTCAAAACTTTTCAGGGTGTAACAGAAGATTCGCAAAGTGAAATTTATCTTCGTCCTGAGACAGCTCAGGGTATCTTCGTAAATTTCAAAAATGTTCAGCGTTCAGCAAGAAAGAAGATTCCTTTTGGTATAGGACAGATAGGAAAGTCTTTCAGAAACGAAATTACCCCCGGTAATTTTATTTTCAGGACAAGAGAGTTCGAACAGATGGAACTTCAGTTTTTCTGTGAACCGGGAACCGATCTTGAATGGTTCAAATACTGGAAGGATTTCTGTAAAAACTGGTTATTGAATCTCGGTATCAAAGAAGAAAATATCAGAATGCGGGATCATTCCAAGGAAGAATTATCTCATTACAGTGTAGCTACTACAGATATCGAATATAAATTCCCCTTCGGTTGGGGTGAGCTTTGGGGTATAGCAGACAGGACGGATTATGACTTAAAACAGCATATGGAACACTCTAAGGTGGACTTGACCTATTTCGATCCTGTAAAAAATGAAAAATATATCCCATATGTTATTGAACCTTCTTTGGGTGCGGATCGTGTTGCATTGGCATTTCTCTGTGATGCTTATGATGAGGAAGATTTAGGTGACAATGACAGGAGAGTTGTTTTAAGGTTCCATCCTTATCTCGCTCCGGTTAAAATTGCAGTTCTGCCTCTTTCCAAGAAGCTTTCCGAGAATGCATTCAAGCTTTATGAGGAGCTCTGCCGTGATTATGTGTGTGAATTTGATGAAACCGGTTCCATAGGAAAGAGATACAGAAGACAGGATGAGATAGGAACACCTTACTGTATTACCTTTGATTTTGATTCTCTGGAAGATAATTGTGTTACAATTCGTGAAAGAGATTCGATGCAGCAGGTCAGAATACCTATAAGTGGTTTAAATGAATATTTTAAGGATAAAATGTTAATATAAATTTCGGAATTTATTTGTTAATTATTTTACTTGAGACTCAAGAATAATTTATTTATTCTTAAGTATATAGATTTGCCCAATAGTTCTTATATTATTTTCTAATGTTTTAAGAAGATTATAAACTTCTTAAAAACAATATAAAATTGTAGGAGGTTATAGACTAAATGGCTAAATATGTATATCTCTTTAATGAAGGTAACGCTTCAATGAGAGAGTTATTGGGAGGTAAAGGTGCAAATCTCGCAGAGATGACAAGCCTTGGACTTCCTGTTCCACAAGGTTTTACTATAACAACTGAGGCATGTACCCGTTATTATCAGGACGGTCAAGTGATTGCAAAAGATATTGAGGATCAGATATATGAATATCTTGGAAAGATGGAAAACATCGTAGAGAAGCAATTCGGTAATCCTGAAAATCCTCTTTTGGTTTCAGTCCGTTCTGGTGCAAGAGCTTCAATGCCCGGAATGATGGATACAATTCTGAATCTGGGTCTTAACGATGAAGTTGTGGAAGGTCTTGCAAAGCTTACAAACAACAAACGTTTTGCTTATGACAGCTACAGAAGATTCATCCAGATGTTCAGTGACGTTGTTATGGGTATCGACAGAAATAAATTCGAAAACCTGCTCGAGACCATGAAAGAGAAAAAAGGTGTGGAACTCGACACTGAACTTGACGAGAACGATCTTCAGGAACTTGTTAAACAATTCCTTGAACTGTATAAAAAAGAGATGGGAGAGGATTTTCCACAGGATCCGAAGGTCCAGCTCCTGGAAGCTGTTAAGGCTGTATTCCGTTCATGGAATAACCCCAGAGCCATATACTACCGCCGCATGAATGATATTCCCAGTGACTGGGGTACCGCTGTAAACGTTCAGGAAATGGTATATGGAAATATGGGTGAAGATTCTGGTACCGGTGTTGCCTTTACACGTAACCCTTCAACCGGAGAAAAGAAACTCTATGGTGAGTTTTTGATGAATGCTCAGGGTGAGGACGTTGTTGCCGGTATTCGTACACCCGATCCGATTGATAAGCTTAAAGAGAAAAATCCTGATGTATACAATCAGTTTATAGAAATTGCTGAAAAGCTTGAAAAACACTATCGCGACATGCAGGACATGGAGTTTACCATTGAACGCGGTAAATTATTCATGCTCCAGACCAGAAATGGTAAGCGTACAGCACAGGCCGCACTGAAAATCGCAGTGGATCTTGTAAATGAAGGCATGATTACCAAAGAAGAAGCAATACTGAAGGTTGATCCTAAACAGCTTGACACACTTCTTCATCCGACCTTCGATGCTGCTGCATTGAAAAATGCAAGCCCCATTGCTAAAGGTCTTCCTGCATCCCCAGGTGCTGCTACAGGTAAGATTTATTTCACAGCCGATGATGCAGCAAAGGCATATGAAAGCGGAGAAAAACAAGTTATTCTTGTTCGTAATGAGACATCTCCTGAAGACATTGAGGGAATGCACGTTTCACAGGGTATCCTTACCGGTCGTGGCGGTATGACCTCCCACGCAGCTGTTGTTGCACGTGGTATGGGAACATGCTGTGTTGCAGGGTGCAGTGAAATTAAAATAGATGAAGAGAAAAAGATCTTTACCGATAAAGCAGGTAATGTTTATAAAGAAGGAGACTGGATCTCCCTTGACGGTTCAACAGGTAATGTGTATGCAGGTCAGCTGCCAACTGTAGAACCTGAGATTACCGGATATTTCGGCACATTCATGGAGTGGGCAGATGAAATCCGTACTCTGAAGGTTAGAACAAATGCTGATACTCCTGCAGACGCTGCACAGGCATTCAAGTTTGGTGCAGAGGGTATAGGACTTTGCCGTACAGAGCATATGTTCTTCGAATCTGACAGAATCAAATCCATGCGTGAAATGATTGTTTCAACAAACGAAGAACAGAGAAGGAAGGCTCTTGAGAAGCTGCTTCCTATGCAGAGAGCTGACTTTGAGGGTCTATTCCGTGAAATGAAAGGTTACCCTGTAACAATTCGTTTCCTTGATCCACCCCTGCATGAATTCCTGCCACAGGCAGATGACGATATAAGAGCTTTGGCTGAAGAGATGGGAATGTCATTTGAAGACCTTAAGGCTGTAGTTGATAGCCTGCACGAATTCAACCCAATGATGGGTCATCGTGGATGCCGCTTGGCAGTTTCCTATCCCGAGATTGCAGAAATGCAGACCAGAGCGGTTATCGAGGCTGCTATCAACGTTAAGAAGGAAGGCATGGACATCATCCCTGAAATCATGATTCCTCTGGTAGGAGACGTTGAGGAGCTCAAATATGTTAAAGATGTAGTTGTTAAGACTGCAGATGCAATTATCAAAGAAGCAGGTGTAGAGATAGAATACAAGGTTGGAACCATGCTTGAGATTCCAAGAGCAGCTCTCACTGCCGATGAAATTGCAAAAGAAGCTGAATTCTTCTCCTTTGGTACCAATGACCTGACCCAGATGACATTCGGCTTCTCCCGTGATGATGCTGCTAAATTCCTTGAGGACTACTATGCAAAACAGATTTACGAATCAGATCCATTTGAGAGACTTGATCAGACAGGTGTAGGTAAACTGGTAGAGATGGCTGCTAAGCTCGGAAGACAAACCCGTCCTGACCTCAAGTTGGGTATATGCGGCGAACACGGCGGAGATCCTTCTTCCATCGAGTTCTGCCACAGGGTGGGACTGGATTACGTGTCATGTTCACCATTCCGTGTGCCCATTGCTAAACTGGCAGCCGCTCAGGCAGCAGTAAAATACAAGAAATAATAATTAAAAAGGTTCTACGTCAAATGTTGGGGTTGAACTAAGTAAAATGAAATAGCCCGTGGATTACTGGCAGATGATCAATTTAGGTTATCTGCCAGTTTTTATGTACATATTTAAGCCATAACATGCA
>JAAYMA010000115.1 GCA_012521615.1 Clostridiaceae bacterium
ATAACTGAAAGCTGAAGCAGGATTGCAATCAGAAACGCACCTGTTACATATGGATTCGTAAAAATACCGATTTTAAATAGCGACTCTCTGCTTGATCTTACATTAAATGTATGGAACACCTGTATGATTCCCAGTGTTGCAAATGCCATGGTAACTCCTGCTCCAACTGATGGACTCGGTCCGGTGAAACTTCCAATATAAAATGCCACCAGAGTAAGTAATCCTTCAATTATGCCCTGATAGATTATATCTATTCCAACCCCGCCTGAATAGAAACTGCTTCTGGCAGGTCTTGGTCTTCTCTTCATAATTCCAGGCTCTGCCTTTTCCATTCCTAAAGCCAGAGCAGGTAAAGTATCCGTTATAAGATTGACCCAGAGTATGTGTATGGGCGAAAGTACAGTCCATCCCAGCATCGTACCTATGAAAAGAGTCAACACTTCTCCGAGGTTGCAGGCAAGCAGAAATTGAATTGTTTTCTGGATATTACTGTAGATTTTTCTTCCTTCTTCAACAGCCTTGACTATGGTGGCAAAATTATCATCAGTAAGCACCATATCTGAAACATTTTTCGAAACTTCAGTTCCGGTTATACCCATTCCTACTCCGATATCAGCTTCTTTAAGAGCAGGTGCATCGTTAACTCCATCACCTGTCATAGCTACTATCTTGTCTTTTCTTTTCCAGGCCTTAACTATTCTTACCTTATGTTCAGGGGACACTCTTGCATATACTGAATATTTCTCTACATCAAACTCCTGATCGCTTAATTTACTTAGCTCTGCACCTGTGATAACTTCATTGTCACTTTTTACAATACCCAGTTCCTTTGCTATTGCAGTTGCTGTATCCCTGTGATCACCTGTAATCATTACAGGACGGATGCCTGCTTCACGACATATTCTGACAGCTTCTTTGGCTTCCGGTCTTGGAGGATCAATCATTCCTACCAGACCTACAAAGGCTAAATCTGTCTCATTATCCTCAGGTGTCAAATCATCAGGTACAGAATCAATCTTTTTAACAGCAACAGCCAGAACACGCAGGGCTTTATCGGCCATGGACTTATTGGCCTGCATAATCAGTTGCCTGTGTTCTTCAGTCATTGGCGAAATTCCATTTTCGGTCAAAACATGTGAACACCTGTTCAACAATACATCTGGTGCACCTTTGGTATAAAAAAAATAGCCTTCCTGATTTTTGTTAATGGTCGACATGAGCTTCCTGTCAGAATCAAAGGGTATCTCAGCTTCCCTTGGATATTCAGTTTCTAAGATGTTTTTTTCGTAGTTCTTTTTATATGCGAACTCTACCAGCGCTGTCTCAGTCGGATCACCAATCAGTGATATTTCCCCGTCTTTTTTTGATAACTTTGAATCATTACACAAAACCATTGCTTTTATAAATGTTTCAAAGTTCTTCTGGTTTGTATCAATCTCATCAGCACTTTGCAGATTATTGTTTAAATATACTTCCTTAACAGTCATCTTGTTCTGGGTTAATGTTCCTGTCTTGTCCGAACATATTATTTGAGTGCTGCCGAGGGTTTCCACCGCTGAAAGTTTTCTTATAATGGCATTATTTTTTGCCATTCTCTGAACGCCCAAAGCAAGGACAATAGTAACAACAGCCGGAAGGCCTTCAGGAATAGCCGCAACAGCAAGACTTACAGCAGTTAAAAACATCTGCAGAGCATCCCTTTTCTGGGTAAGACCAACTATGAAAATAACTACACAAACAAGGAGGACACCAACAGTCAGAATTTTGCTCATCTCGGCAAGTTTGCGCTGCAAAGGTGTTTCTTTTGATTCTATATTTGCAAGATGCCCCGCAATTTTTCCTACCTCAGTGTCCATACCGGTAGCAACAACAATTCCGGCACCCCTGCCGTAGCTTACATTACTTCCTGAATAAGCCATATTTTTTCTGTCACCAATAACCACATCAGGTCTTTCAATTACATCAAGGCTCTTTTCGACGGGAACTGATTCTCCTGTCAAAGCCGCCTCTTCTATTTTAAGACTTGCATTTTCTATCAGACGCATATCAGCAGGAACTATATCACCTGCTTCAATAAGTACAATATCGCCCGGGACCAGCTCCTCAGTCCTTATTTCCTTTGTGATGCCTTGGCGTCTTACTCTGACATAGGGTGACGACATCTTTTTAAGGGCATCCAGTGCTTTTTCAGCTTTGCTTTCCTGGAACACCCCCATTACAGCATTTATTATTACAACAGCCAGAATAATTATTGAATCTGCTATATCCTCACCCTTTGATGCAACAAAGGAAACAATGGCAGCCACAATGAGAACTATAATCATCAAATTTTTAAACTGATCAAGGAACATCATAAAAAGCGTTCGCTTTTTTCCTTCCTCTATCTCATTTCTGCCGAATTTTTCAAGCCGCTTTCCGGCTTCTTCATCAGAAATACCTTCATAGCTCGAATCCAAACTTTCTATTACATCAGATATTTCCATTGTGTGATAAAGAATTTTGTTTTGTTGATCTGCTTCCATACAATATTTCGCCTCCTGAGAATATGGAAAATGATGAATTTATGAAACACCATATGCAATTCAATTATATCTTATTTTGTTTAATACTGGTTAATTAATAAGATAAATTAATTTAATTCTAATAAAGCTTGTTTGTAATAATGTACCTTGAAACAAAAGCAAATATGCACATCTAAAAGCATTCCTAAATTAAGACTTTTTCATTTGAACTTAAGACACATTTTAAATCAATAGAAACATCCAATATAATTCTGATACTGCCTTAAATTTCATGGATACTTTTGAATTTCGTAGCCGATGCTACAGAGTTTTTATTTTATAAGTACTATAATGGGACACAAACAAAGATGAAAAAACAAAGGAGCATTAATTATGAAGAGGAAAATTGTAAAAATTGATGAGGAAAAGTGCAATGGCTGCGGACTTTGCATAGATGCATGCCACGAAGGTGCACTGCAGCTCATTGACGGAAAAGCAAAATTAATTTCTGAATCTTATTGTGATGGACTCGGTGACTGCCTTCCCGAATGTCCGACAGGAGCGATAACAATAGAAGAACGGGAAGCTGAACCTTTTGACGAAGATGCCGTTAAAAAAATTATGGCGGCAAGAAAAGCTAAAAAAGAAAAAGAAGAGGAACCGCTTGCCTGTGGATGCCCGGGTACTCATCAAAGGGCATTAAACAGAAATTCTGAAGTTTCTTCTGCCAAGCCCGTTAATCAATATACAGTAAATCAAGAATCACAACTACGTCAATGGCCTTGTCAGATTAAGCTTGTATCACCTCAGGCGCCCTTTTTTGATAATTCCCATCTTTTAGTGGCGGCTGACTGTACAGCTTATGCATATGCAAATTTCCACCAGGATTTTATGAGAAACAAAATAAGCATTATAGGCTGTCCTAAACTCGATGATGCGGATTATTCAGAAAAATTAGCTGCAATTTTAGCTTACAACGATATAAAAAGTATATCTGTTGTAAGGATGGAAGTGCCTTGCTGTAGCGGCATCGTCCAGGCTGTTAAAAACGCGCTGATAAAAAGCGGAAAAATGATACCCTGGAATGTTACCACTATTTCTACCGACGGTCAAATACTTGATAACTAACAAAATGTAATAGTCAGCAAAGTATATCAGAGGGGTAAATATAGATACCTGAAATTCGAAAAATAATGAAGATAAGGATGATGAAATATGTCAATGTTTTGTTTTCAATGTGAACAAACAGCAGGCGGAAAAGCCTGTACTAAAATTGGTGTTTGTGGAAAAACACCGGAAGTCTCAAACAAGCAGGATGAACTGACATGTGCTCTTGTCGGTCTTGCCAGAGCTGCGAAGGATAAAACTACTTCTGAAGCAGATCGTCTTATGATGGAAGGACTTTTTACTACAATAACAAATGTTAACTTTGATGAAAGTAAAATTGATGCCCTGAAAAATCGTGTGGAAGCTGAAAAGAACCGGTTTGGCGGTGCGGAAAACTTACGGTTAAAAGATCTTTGGACAGGTGATGCTGACATAGTTTCACTCCGCTCCACCTTACTGCTTGGGCTTCGCGGTATGGCTGCCTATGCATGGCATGCATATACTCTTGGAAAAGAAGATAAAAAGATAACAAACTGGTTTTATAAAGGTATGAGAGCTCTTGGCGAGGAAAGAACTGTTGAAGAGTGGCTGGATTTGTTAATGGAATTCGGCATGATTAATCTGGACTGCATGGCTCTTCTTGATGAAGCCAATACTTCAGCATATGGACATCCCGTACCTACAAAAGTATCAACAATAATTGAAAAAGGACCGTTCATCGTTGTCAGCGGTCACGATCTCCACGACCTTAAAATGCTCCTGGAGCAGACAAAGGATAAGGGAGTTAATATATATACTCATGGTGAGATGCTTCCGGCCCACGGTTATCCTGAACTGAAAAAATACAGTCATCTTAAGGGTAATTTTGGAACAGCATGGCAGAATCAACAAAAAGAATTCAAAGATGTTCCTGGTGCTTTCCTCTTTACTACAAACTGCCTGATGCCGCCTAAAGATTCATACTTCGACAGGGTATTTACGACAGCTGTAGTTCAATACCCGGGTCTTATACATATCGAGGCGAAAGAAGATGGAACAAAAGACTTTACTCCGGTAATTGAAAAAGCTCTTGAATTAGGGGGGTATGAAGAAGACAAGGTCTTAACCGGCATTAATGGCGGTATAGAACTCATGACTGGTTTTGCCAGAAATACTGTTCTTGGAGTAGCAGACACAGTAATTGATGCCGTGAAGTCGGGAGCAATCCGCCACTTCTTCCTGGTAGGCGGCTGTGACGGTGCAAAACCGGGAAGAAACTACTACACTGAGTTCGTCAAACAATCACCAAAGGATACAGTAATTCTGACTCTTGCCTGCGGCAAATTCCGCTTCAATGACCTTGACTTAGGTACCATCGGAGGTCTCCCTCGCATTTTGGACATGGGACAGTGCAATGACGCATATTCTGCAATCCAGGTTGCACTGGCATTATCCAAGGCATTTGACTGTGGTGTAAACGAGCTGCCTCTTACCCTGGTACTTTCCTGGTACGAACAGAAAGCTGTATGTATTCTGCTTACATTATTGGCTTTAGGTATAAAGAATATCTATATCGGACCTTCAATTCCGGCATTCTTCTCATCCAATGTACTTGAAGTGCTGGTAGATAAATTCGGGCTTACTCCAATCAGTACACCTGAAGCTGATTTAAAGGCAATTCTTGGTGAATAGTAAGACAAAGAAGATAAGGGGACTGCAAAGCTGTCCCCTTTCTCTTTTCCATACAATCAATGTCCTGCTGCTTTCATCACCATATTCTGATGTTCCTGGATATACTTGGAGGTTGATGAGCTGTGGGATGTGCTGTTTTTCAGGTAAAGGTCAAAATGTCCATTTACCCCGTTATTTGTTATGGTATCGACGCCATGGGGCATTCCTGAAAGCGAT
This sequence comes from Clostridiaceae bacterium, assembly GCA_012521615.1. GTDB lineage: Bacteria > Bacillota > Clostridia > DSM-8532 > DSM-8532 > DTU059. Next base: position 5,496 of record JAAYMA010000115.1, read on the forward strand.
GTAGCAATATTCATGCCGTTATGATATACCACTACAGCCCTCGGTGACCATTTCCATGTTCCAAATAAAGATTTCATTATATTTGCATCTTGTGTGGTAAGGGGTTCGATATCGGCATGGTTGTATCCGCCTATCATCTTCGCTCTGAATTGTTTACCGGTATCCACATCCACTACGGTAAAAGTGTCTCCC
>JAAYMA010000116.1 GCA_012521615.1 Clostridiaceae bacterium
AGTGGACAACGATCAGAGTCAGTAACAAGACCACTAACGGGGATACCCCTCAGGGGTAAACCAGAACCGCACTAATATGAATGTGATCGGCATCAACCGAAATGCGCGATCGGCTTCAAACGTATTACGCGATCGGCTTCAAGCGTATTTGGTGATCGAATCTACCGAAATACGCGACGCTAATTCTTGTGTTGACCATGACGTCGCCAACTACCACTTGGACAGCGTGTCGCTACTAGCTTACCCTGTTTCTCTCGATATAGCGACCACGATTGATTGTCAGATGGCATAATCTTACTAACAATTGAGTTTTAGAATTCCACGGTGCGTATAGCGATTACAAGCTACCCAGTAAGTCCTCTAGATAGATTGGCTAAGTTTAACTGAGAATCCTGCGACAACCGGCACAGGAGAACATCCACATGTAAAGGACTCTCCGGCCTTAAAAATGCACTCTAATAATCGACGAATTTGGTAAGGAAAGAATGTATATTCTGCGTCTGTATCTTCCAATTACAACGCTCCAAAACATAGTTTCTACCCATTTGTGCTTTGTTTATTGCTTTGTCATACTCCTTTTCACTTCTTGTGATTCCACGTATAACCATAGAGATGCCTTCCTTGGTTTCAATATCGACGAAATTTAAGAACGGTCTCAAAGCTTGTGGAATGGAAGGCGTATTGCATGATATAACAGGGGTTCCACTATGTAAGTACTCAAAAATCTTCCCAGGAAACGCATACTTACCTAGATAACTATCTTTGCTTAGAAGACACACTAATATATCCGAATCAGCTTGAATCTTCCGAATTTCTTCATTTGGGACTACACCATGATACTTTATATTCGGTGCTAGTTGATTCAGGACAACGCCTACCAAAGTACCCTTGCCGTAAAGATTTAGTTCAAAATTCGGCCCCAAAAGTTTGACCGCATCAATAAGCTCTTCAATCAGGTAATGGCTTTCCAGCGCACCTGTATAAGCAATTTTTACTGGTCGACTTTTGTCAAGCACCCTAATGCTTTTACCACTAACCGTGAGATCGGCACCAACATATACCTGTATATATGGCTTATCAATTTTCAGACTGTCAATAACATATTCGTTGATGGTCAAATAGCCGTGATATTTTCTGATTAACCTCAGCCGCATCCTGTTGCTCATTTTCCGTAAAAAGTCCAAGATGATGTTATTTCGTGGTATAGGATCAATTGGGCTGTCGGAGATTAAACAAATAATTCTGGTGCCGAATAGTTTCGAAACAACAATTGCGGGTACGGTAAAGAAAACGCTCACGTGATACGTTATTATTATTGTAGGACTCTTTCTGTAATGGATAGCATGACATAACAATCGGTACATCGCACTAACCATAATACATACATGTTTGAGAACTGCGACGTTTATAAAAGGAAGCAATTTAGTTGGAGTCTCTTCATCCAGATGTATCTCGGCAGATCTGATAAACAATCTCATACTTCTTGGAAATGGACGAACCGGATAAAAAGTATGTATTTCCAAATCGTCCATTAGCATCCTTCGTAATTCAGTAAGCATTCCTAATTGCATATTATTCCCTACAGGAGACACCGCGGTATTATACTCAGCTTCCTCCTTAGATATGGCGTATCCTAGAAATAGTACGTTCATTGTCTTTCACCTCGAAGATCCTTGATCATCGATTCAACTAGGTGCTTGACCGCCACTTCCGAATTGTAGATCGATGTGGCCACGGAAAGTGACACTTTGCTAGCGTTAGCCAGCCATTTTGAATCAGAACTAGCTAACGTATCCAATAGGGCTATGGCTTCGTCTGGATTTTGATAACTGAATACGTATCCATTTTCCCCCTGGCTGACAATTTCCGGATAATTACCAACATGCCGCGAAACGAACAGGGGAAGCCCCGCCCATATAGCTTCAATACAAGATAGTGGATTAGGGTCGGACAATGAAGGCAACAAAAAAGCATCGGCAAGAGCGTACAACCTGATCATCTCGTCTTGGGATTGATGTCCCAGCAGCCTAACATCGAGATCATGAGAATCTATGAAACTCTGCAATTCATCTCTCAATTCACCATCGCCAGCGATTAATAGCGTGGTGGTGAATTTAGTCTTACATTGAGAAAACAACCTCAAAAAAGGTAGTAACCCCTTCACATGAGATAGACGCGCAGGGCAGATTAGCACAAACCTATCCTCCGGAATACCCCTACTAATTCGTAAATTTGTTTTATCTCTCCTTAGATCATTAGCTTTGTAGAAATCCTTCTGGTTAATGAGGTTAGGAACAAAATGAAATACCGATTCCGATGAGCAGTACCTTTTTATGAATTCAAGAGATTTTTCGCCAGCGTACCAAAAACCATCAAACCTTTGATATATGCACATCCTCAAGCAGTGCCTAAGAGCGTAGATAAGGCGGTTGTACCCGCGTTCTTCATCGAGATGCGATTCCGACCAAAAAAGTAGCTTGTACCTTAAGGAACTGCGTAACTTTATGCTGGTCAATACGGCAGGCAACAAATAACTCCCTGACGATATAAGAATATCTGGCCTAAATTCAAGCAATCGCTTTTTGAAGTTGCGATTCAAGTGAATTTGAAAATTGGATATATTAATAGTTTTGTAAGCTAGTAGTTCCGTATAACACGCTTTAAATTCGTTGTATTCCCACGTTCTATTCTTCTCGCTGTTAGCCATAACAAAAACTTTGAATTCAATGTTACGTTCCACCAATTCACTATGTAATTCATCAAAGAAGGATTTCCTATATGGTGAAAGTATATTCGTCAACAGTGCAATTCTCATTTAAATCTCTCCTCTGATAAATAGTTGTAAAGACACGTGATCATAACATGAATACCTGCGCATAATGTTCTTGGAAGTTTGTTTTATTGTTGCGTAATAATATACGGATAAGCATATTGAGCTACATTGCGTTAAAACAAATTGAGGCCAGGGTATGCGACTTGAAAACCCATCTCCCGCATGCATGTCTGAATCCTTTTGCGATTCAGCTTGAATCCTAGATCATTTTGCTAATATCATCTATGCGACCTCTTGTTGGATGTGGCAGTGTGAATTCGGTCAATTAGGGTTTGGTTTGGAACTCTAGTTCCGAGGGATATGTATCTCGGTGGTATAGGCTTGTTCTGTTGAGTAAAAGGAGCTCAACATGGTCTCTCTGATGCTTAAGTGCGGGCCCGTTAATCTCATTCCCACCACCTCTTCAAAAGTCCACTTTAAAAGTCCACTTTAAAGGAAAGGTTCCGCCAGATTCCTCCGAGCCGGTACGACTTGGTTGCTAAGCAGCCAATCTCTACATACAAGCTTTCAATGTGTTCTTCTTAATTCATTTGCTCTCTGCCACCTGTTTGTCCGCCTCGGAGCTAACGTACACCTTGTCGGTGCTCTATTGTTACTCAGCCTTCCATCCATGGATTGCACCTGACGTAATCCATGCTCTCGGACTATTTCGACAATATGCGTTTTTACGATAGAACCTCTAGAACAATTTCTAATATTGTTCCGGGTTAGATCACCTTGTTGCAACAAGTGGAGTGTAACAGGATTGCCTAAAACATAAAAAGAGTCTAGGAATCGATTGTTTCGAGATACAACCCGAAGCGGATTCGCAGCACGCTTGGGGATCTAAGCCCATAGAGTTTGATCAACAGCATTACGCGAGGTTACCGCCGTAGCACAAACAAATCCCCCGAGATCTTGAGAAAGAATAGAAACAAGAGAGCTAGTTAAGTTTCACCGTGTCCTGTTAGCCCATACAAGTCCAAAGAGTGCTCCCTTTAGACCCTTGAATATTTCGAGCCCGGTTTCGGTTATCCTTCAGCAAATCGTGTCTTACTTTCTGGATCCATCATAATCCATCGAAAAGATAAGATATCGAAAGATACATTCTTGCACCAGATTGCATTACAATATTATGTCCACAAGCCGCAGGTTTTCAGCGGTTTCTACCATCGCGTCAGAATCTACCTTAATGTACTCTATCCGGCCGGACAAAAATCCCATCATATAGTCGGCCAGTTGCTCTGCGTCGAATGGATTAAAAAAATATGCATTTTCGTATCCATCAAGTATTTCATGTGAAAAGGAGCAGTCCGACGCAACCACTACCGTTTCATGCAATCTTGCTTCGAGCATAGGTAGACCGAAAGTTTCTATATAAGACGGGAATAAGAGTACCGATTTACTATAAAAATCAAAGACATCCTCACGCGACATCGTCCCAGTAAACTCGACTGGCAACCCCTCTTGCCTTACTATGGATAATAATTCAGCAGTATTCTTATTCTCGTCTCCGGTTAGTGTGAAAATAACCAGAAAATCACCTGCTCCTTTTCTAACAAGGATTCGGCATGCTTCAACGATGACTTCATGATTTTTATACATCGTTGCACCCGCTGGATAAAAGAAGGTGGTCAAAGCGTTTTTCGTTGGTACGAACTTTGATTTGATCTCCAACTCTATCTTTGGAGGAACTATCTCGATCTTTTCGCGCGATATATTACCTTTCGTGGCAATGACTTCTTTCAACCACTGTGTTTGAACAACAACTTTTTTTGCCTTTCTAATTGATCGTAAGATCAGCTTGCCAATGATGTTTTGGTAGATCCAAGATATTCTGCTTTCCCTTAAATTAAATCTGTGTTCAGCAAAGGGCAGAGATTGGTGAACATAAAGAGTTTGGTCGACACCTACAAAGGGTACAGTAACATTTTGCAGGGAAAAAATTCTATCAACCTCGTATTTTTTTACTAGTTTGGGAGCGATTACGTAGTCAAAATACAGCCTGTGCCACCAGCTTTTCTTAATCCAGGGAAAATTTAATACCTCTATGTTCGGTTGGGACTCTAAACTAGGTTTTCCTAAAACAAAGATCCAGTTTATATCTTTATCGTCATGGTGAGCCACCTCAGCATAGAACTCGTTTAAAATTGACAAAGCTCCCCCGTGTTCTGCAGGCACATCGAACACCATAATATTCATATTAAATCTCCTTTTGCCACACACCTTTGTCAACAATTTTAGAATAGCTTTGTATGATCTTTACGACTTTCACAGACACATTCTCGTCTTCATAATCTGGCGCCAGACTTGTTTGTTCTCTACTGTCCCACATGGCTCTGCAGAGTTCTACTGCTTCCACAATATCTTTCTCTGTGATCCCACCAATAACCATTGTTCCTTTGTCTAGAACCTCAGGTCTTTCCGTTGATGTTCGAATTAGAACGGCTGGGAAACCCAGAATCGCTGATTCTTCAGAAAGTGTGCCACTATCAGACAGAGTGCAGAAAGAATTGAGTTGAAGCTTGTTATAATCAAAGAACCCAAAAGGCTTTAGCTTTTGAATAAGAGGATTGAACTTGAACTTACGTTCCTCAATTTTTTGCCAACTTCTCGGATGAGTAGAATAAATGATTGGTAACTCATATCGTTCAGCGATGTGATTTAGCGCATTCATTAGAAAAAAGAAATTCTTTTCGTTATCAATGTTTTCTTCTCGGTGTGCCGAAACCAAGATGTATTTTTCAGGCTCTAGTTTGAGTTCACTTAAGACATTGCTGCTCTTGATTTTATCCATATTCTTATGCAGCACCTCAGTCATTGGAGAGCCTGTGACAAAAATATGCTCTTTCCTAATTCCTTCAGATAGCAAATAACGCCGACTATGCTCCGTATATGGAAGATTAATGTCGGAAATATGATCCACAATCCTGCGATTAATCTCTTCCGGGACATTCTGGTCGAAGCAGCGATTACCTGCTTCCATATGAAAAATGGGGATTTTAAGCCTTTTCGCTGATATTGCAGAAAGTGCGGAGTTTGTATCTCCCAGGATAAGAAGAGCATCTGGTTTCTCTTTGGAAAGTACTTCATATGATTTTGCAATAATGTTCCCCATCGTCTCCCCTAAATGATCACCAACAGCGCCAAGATAATGATCAGGCTTTCTAAGCTCCAGCTCCTCGAAGAAGATCTCATTTAACGTATAGTCCCAATTCTGACCTGTGTGTACTAGCACATGGTTAAAGTAGCGATCACAGGCCTTAATCACTTCCGATAATCGTATAATTTCTGGGCGAGTACCAACAATGGTCATTACCTTCATTTTGCTCATCTTATTAAACCTCCAGGAAGTACGTATCTGGTTTGTCTGGATCAAAGGGTTCATTAGCCCACATAATAGTGACCATGTCTGTATCACCAAGATTTTCAATGTTGTGAGTGTATC
>JAAYMA010000001.1 GCA_012521615.1 Clostridiaceae bacterium
ATCTGGTTTTGTTCGTTGTATCTGTAAGATGTGTATATGGCCTTTCCGCCATAGGTAATAGAATATGTCGTAATCATACTGGTTCTGTATCTGCCCATCTTCGGTTATGGTATGGACAACATCACCATGTTCATTTTACAGATAGTAACTAATTTCAGTTTCTTCAGTATACTGTGCTATATAGTTTATACCCCTTATATATCTTATCTTAACGGTATTAGTTTCATCAGTTTCCATCATCACATGCTGCCTGTCATATAGGAAGTTTTTTAGTATAAAAAACCGCAATCCTTAGCAAGGGTTGCGGTTTTTCACTTTTATTGATCTTTCTTGATAAATTAAAGAAAGATTCTAAAAGTATATATTAAAAGTTTGATTTTCTTTTAAAATTTCTTACAATAAATATCAGAATAATCAATTTTGCACATCAATCTCCGGAAAGCAGATCCAATATAGTTTTCTTATACTCAAGAAATTCACTGGTCAATAGCATTTTGCGGGTTCTTGGACGGGCAAATTTTATGGAAATCTCACCAAGAATAGTTCCTGGTCTTCCACTCATCACCAAAACTTTATCGGAAAGGAATATGGCTTCATCAACATCATGTGTTACAAAAACAACTGTCTTTTTATGCCTCTCCCACACTTTGATGAGCCAGTCCTGCATTTGAATCCGGGTTATTTCATCCAATGCTCCAAAAGGCTCATCCAAAAGCATTATCTCACCTTTCATGAGGTATGTCCTTAAAAGAGCTGCTCTTTGCCTCATTCCACCTGATAGCTGATTGGGCTTGTAATTTTCAAAGCCCGAAAGGCCAAAGTCTGCAATAAGGGGTTTGATTTCCTGCCGTGCTTGCTTCAGGTTTCCTTTACGGATTTCCACCGGCAACAGAATATTGGATATAACAGTTCTCCAGGGCAGGAGACAATCCTTTTGAAGCATATAACATACAGGTACTTTCGTATCTTTTATATCCTTTCCGCATATTGAAATCTCACCGGTGTAATTCTTGTCAAGTCCTGCTATTAATTTAAGAAGGGTGCTTTTTCCGCACCCGCTTGGACCAAGCAATGATACAAATTCATTTTCTCCCACTGCAAAAGAAACATTTGACAGCACTTTAAGACTTTCGCCTTTATATTCACCGGGAATATTTTCGTAAACCTTATTAAGCTCATTAATAAATATATAATTCTCTCTGTTCATCATTTCTCCACGTACTTGTTTGTATAGGCTTTTGTCACATCAATATTTTTTTCTATAAATCCGTTTTCAAAAAGCCAGTCACTGTAGTTCCGCCAGACCTCCTCTTTCTGCATTCCCCAATAGGGAGCTTCTGCCTGGTAATGCTCAGCCAGAAATTTCTGGCTTTCTATTATAAGTTCCTTATCAAGTTCCGGTACAGCTTCAATAAATATTTCAGCAGCTTCTTCAGGATTTTCAATAGCAAACTCGTAACCTTTTACCGCTGCTTTCATGAAAGCTTTCACAACCTCTTCATTATTATTAATCATGGTCTCACTGGTGATTATTACAGGGGTATAATAATCAAATACAGGAGCCTCTTTACCTAAGTCAATATAATTCAGTTCTATTCCCCTGAGTTTTGCTGCCACGCCGTCCCAGCCTTCAAAAATCCAAGCAAAATCAACCTGACCACTTTCACTTATCTGAAAGAAATCGGCATCTCCTGTTGTCAAAATATTAACTTTGGAGAAATCGGCACCTGCCTGATCCATAAGGTATTTTATTGTAGCTTCTTCTATGGGAGAGCCCCATCCCCCGTATGTTTTCCCTTCAAAATCTTTTGGGGACAATATGTTTTTCTCTTTCAAAGAAGCAAAACCGGAGGTATTGTGCTGTATAACTGCGGCAACAGATACCACGGGTACATCCTGCGCTCTTGCAAATGTCACACTTTCCTGATAGCTTACACCAAACTGCGCTGTGCCCGATGCGACCAAAGTGTCAGATGTTAATTCTGAAGGCTGAATTATCTCTACATCAAGTCCCTGTTCTTTGAAAAAACCTTTGCTTTGTGCCACATATATTCCGGTATGATTGGTATTGGGCGTCCAATCCAATACAAATGTAATCTTTTGAAGTTCCTGATTTGCAGGCGACGGACTGTTATCTTCCTCAGAGATTTTATCACCGGGGTTTGATAAACTGCATGCCACTAAAGATATAGCAACAATGAATATAAAAACCATAACAGCAAGTTTTCTGATTTTAATCACTGACTTCATACATACCACCTTTTCTTTCCTAAAAATTTATTTTCAGCTTGATAATTTTCTCGAATATCTCAATCAGCTTATAAACTGCAAGGCTTAAGATTACTATTACAAGAATATCTGCAAACAGCAGCGCCGTTCTGAAGCTGGACATTGCACGGGTCATAAAGATACCCAGTCCCATTTTCGCTCCCACCCATTCGGATATTACTGCCGCCATAATGCTGTAGGTTGCAGCTATTTTAAGCCCTGAAAAAAGCGAAGGAATTGCCTGAGGTATCCTCAAAACACAAAAGGATTTCCATTTGCCCGCACCCATCACCTTAAGAAGTTCATCCATACTTCTGTCTGTCTCGACAAGCCCCTCTGTAAAAGTAACAGCTATTGGAAAAAAACAGACCAAAACAACCAGGATAATTTTTGGCATTAGTCCAAACCCAAACCATATAGCAAAAAGTGGTGCCAGAACAATAGTAGGAATGGTCTGGGATATGACAAACACAGGATAAAAAGCCCTTCTTACAGGTTCATAATATCCCATAATAACTCCTGAAAATATTCCGAACAAAACTGCAAGGAGAAATCCCACCAAAGCTTCGCTGAAGGTAACCAAAGCATGGGAGAAAATCAAATTCCAGTCTTTTATTAGCGCCTCTATAATCCTGACCGGGGTCGGCAGTATATATTCAGGAATATCCGTAGCCGGAGCTATCAGCTGCCACAACACCAGTAAAAAGAGTATCAGACCTGCAGGCAATATATCAAAACTATTCTTTTTTAGTTCTGTATTTTTCAATTTTTTCATTTATTGTAACGCCTCTCAAGCTGTAATCTATTTTTACTACCGAAATGACACGCCGGGCTCCCTCACATACACATATCTCCTGAGCTTTCTTCACAATTTCCAGAAGGTCATCCAGTTCACCTTCCATTGTGGTTTCCATAGGCCCTACTTCATATTTCACTCCGCTTTCAGCAATCATTTCAATAACTTTATCAACTACAGGATAAACTTGCTCCTGTTCTACTACAGGCAATACCTGCAGACTGACATTACATTTTGCCATTATTAATTCCTCCGTTCTTTTTAAGGGAGTAAATGAGACCATTTTACAGAATCACACATGAGGGGGGGATTTGCAAAAAAGCTGCCCAACATAGGCAGCTTTAAACTCTATAGTTTAGCATTCCCTACGCTGGTATTACCCAGATCAGGTGTAAAATGGTCGGAGTTACCAACTCCCTCTCAGCCGGTCAACCGGCTCCCATATGCTTTATTATTCAGTTTTTACTACAAAATCATGACTTTGTAAAATCCAAAATCTGTACAAATTTTGGAGTTATATTAATTTTAATGGTTCTGTATTGGTATGTCAAGACAATAAAGCAGGCTGTTTAGTCTATGAGGTTCAAAGGAACTGTTCCGGAAAGGGTAAGGGAATCTTTGGTTACTGTACAATCGTAGCACAATACATGAACCCCACTGTCAAAGGCATCTTTTACAATTTCAGCAAAAGAAGGGTGCATTTTTTTATTGGGCGAAAATATTGACACGCCTTTCATTTGTACAATAAAGATAAGATATGTCTCGAAACCTTCTTTTTTAGCCTTAATAAGTTCTTCCACATGTTTTACACCGCGCTCTGTCGGGGCATCAGGAAAAAGAGCGGTACCGTCATTTTCCAAAGTAACCCCTTTTACCTCTATAAGAGCCTTTTTAATATCAGATTCAAGGTAAAAATCAAACCGGGAAGCACCATACTGATATTCGGCCTTTATTAAGGAAAAACTTTCGAATCCCGGAAGCTGTAAAGTGCCGCTGTTTAGAGCTTCCAACAATACATAATTAGGGGCCGTACTGTCAATATTGACAAGAATATTGCCTTTTTTGACAGCTATAAGTGAATATCTGGTCTTTCTTTTTTGATTGTCTGATTTCTGTAAATAAACTGTAGCGCCGGGAACAAGAAGCTCGGATAATCTTCCGGTATTCCGGACATGGGCAGTAACTTCAGTTCCGTCTAATTCACAACAGGCAATAAACCGGTTTGGTCTGTGTTTAAATTTTGCTGTATGGATATTTTCATAAATCATTATTTACCTCTCACGCAGTGTAATCTCATGCATTTCAGCATGCCTGAACTTCTGTGGATATTTCTTCAGGATTCTTAAAATCTTTGACAAGGTTATGAAGCCATTTCCCTGATAAGAGTCTGAAAATGGATATTATACTTTTGACCAGCTCTTCTGTATAAATCATGGCTATAACATAATATACCGGAAGAGCCAACACCCGTACCCCCAAATATGCCATGGGAATACCAATTAACCAGGGCGCTCCTACATCAATAATTGCGGCAAACACTGTGTCTCCGCCACCTCTGCAGACCCCCACTATAATTATCATATTTATTACTCTGGGAATCATATATGCAGCATAGACCAATATTGCCTTTTTACATATTTCATAGGTTGCAGGACTTATCTTAAAGAATCCTAAAAAGAATTCGTATGTTGAAAGAAGAAGTCCGCTCATAAATATTGCAAAGAATACTCCAACCAGAACTGTGCGCTTTGCATATACTTTTGCAATATCTTCCTCCCCCGCTCCGATAAGGTTGCCGACAATGGCTCCGCAAGCATTGCCAATACCCATGAAAAGAGACAGGAAAATACCATTGATAACATCAAGTATCTGAACGGTTGCCACGGCTTCAGTACCCAAAACTCCATAGAAATAAGTGTAAAATGTAACTCCTGTTGCCCAGAAAAGTTCATTTAAAATAACCGGTGTGATAGGTTTGATAAAACGGACAAGAAATTCAGCATTATAACCGCTGAAATCCTTAAGTTTTGCAGCCAGCTCATATTTTTTCCAATAAGTAATTCCGATAATAATTGCAAACTCAACTATTTTTGCAATAAGTGTAGCAATAGCAGCCCCTTTCACACCCATTGCCGGAAAACAAAGCTTTCCGTAAATCATTATGTAATCAAGAACACCATTCAGAGTAAGAGCTGTAGCACTCGCAACAAGGGGCACTTTTGCACGCCCCACACCTCTGGACTGTATACTGAATGCCGAAGTAACAGCACTTATCGGGAAGGTCAATGCTACGATTCTCAAATAAACTGCACCTTCCCTGATAACCTCAGGATCATTGGAGAAGATATCCACAACAAAAGAGGATTTAAAAACCCCCAATAAAGTAAAGGGCACAGAAATCCCCAATCCCATAATAAGGCTTAATCCCAATACTCTCCGGACACCCTGAATATCTTTCTTACCCCAGAACTGAGCACTGAATATATTTGAACCGCTGTTTATTCCAAACAAAAAAACACCGTATATAAAGCTTAATTTGTTTGCAACACCCACCGCAGCAATATTGGCATCGCCAAGACCACCTATCAGTATATTGTCAACAAGAGTGAAGCTGTTAAAAATAAGGTTTTGCAGTGCTATAGGTATCCCAAATGTAATCATAAGTTTCCAGAAACTTTTGTCTGAAAAATTCAGTACCTTCATAAAAATCCCCTCGGAGTATTTAAGTCTTTGACTATTGTAGCATTAACTTTAAGCATTTAATAGTGAGTCGCAAAGAAAAAACCTGCTAAAAACAGATAGCAGGAAAATGTCGTTTTATATGCTTATAAACATTCAGTATTCTTCTGATCAATTTGTATTTTCTTTATATATTATAATATTTTCAAAACGGTTAAGCAAGAACAGGTTGTATTTGTCTTCCATCAAATGCAAGTTCTATAGTAGGTACAATAAGTTCAAATTTGGCTACGAGCGAAGAAGGCTTCTTTTCGGGATCATCCTGACCAAATGGCACAAAATAAACATTCTTCGTATTTAGTAATGCACCTATATTTTTCGCATTTGCCGCCAGTCCATCATTTGTAGATACGGCAATCACCACCGGAATCTGATTTCTGAGGTTTGCCTTGGCAGCCATTGTTACAGGAGTATCGGTTATACCATTTGCGATTTTTCCTAAAGTATTGCCAGTACAGGGAGCTATTACAAGCAAATCAAGGTATTTCTTCGGACCCATGGGCTCTGCCTGAACTATAGTCTCAATACAGGACTTGCCTGTTATCATTTCGATTTTCAATTTTATATCTTCAGCCCTGCCAAAACGTGTATCTGTTATAGCAACACTTTCGGAAATTATAGGTGTGATATTCGCTCCCAAAAACGCAAGTCTTTCCATTTCTTTTAAAACATTCGGTATAGTACAGAAGGATCCTGTTACAGCAAACCCAATGTTTTTACCCTTAACATCCACTAATACACACCCCTCTCTTCTTCAATGATGTTATAAATTGTCTTGCGTATAATGTCACCTGCAGTCAGGGGCGCCACTTTACCCGGCAGACCCAGAGCCCAATTGAATTTAATATTAAGTGCCTTAGCCGCTTTGAAATCTATACCACCCGGTACAGATGCAAGGTCTAACAAATAACAGTCGGTCCTTGCCTTTTTCAATATATCCCTGGTGATTACCAAAGCCGGTACTGTATTTACAACTGCATCCATATCCCCTATATACCTGTCAATCTGGGGGAAAGGAACAGGCTTGAAACCCTGTGCTTCTATCCACGCGAGATCAGAATATTTTCTGGCGGCGACCCATACTTCAGTACCAAAACCGCTGAGCATTCTGGACAGAATTTTTCCAATCCTACCATAGCCTACAATAAGGATGGTACTGTCCATTAATGTCTTGGGAAGCTCCTGTAAAAGTATGGACACTGCACCTTCTGCAGTTGGTACTGCATTCAAAACAGCCATTTCTTCCCGTTTGATAATATCTATACATTTCACATTTTTTTTGCTCAATTTTTCAACGGTACTCTGAGTAATTCTTCCTGCAATTAAAAGAGAGTTTTCCGGTATTTTGTCCAATACATCTGAAAACTTCAGTTTTTCTTCAGAGCAGGGCAGATTGATATAATCTTCATCTGTTAAAAAGGGTATACCTCCAACAATAATCTGTACCCCGTCAAGAACCGAATCAATAGGTGGATTTTTAGAAGCCCATGCTTTTCCGCTCCTGTCAAATCCATATATTTTAACATACTGGTAATCCTTTTTCAGTAACTCAGCAAGATAGAGATTACGCATATCCCCACCAATGACGGCATACTTCCTTCTCTCCATCAAAGAACCTCCCCCAGAATAATCAACATTACATTTTATGAAATCTGTTGTCTGAGTGTGTGTCATCTTTTTTATTTCACTTTATCTTTATTAAACAGGCTGTATCAGACATCTTTGATATGTGGTTTACAAAATTACATGAAAAAAAGTACTGCTAAAACAGTACTTCATAGAATACAAAATTTTGTGTTCCCTGGTTTTCACAGTATTTTCCGATTAAATGTATTGATCCGGGCAGGGTTCAGACAAAGGTGTTCCTCCGAGGACTGCTATTCCCATATATCTTCCATCGAAAACCCATCTGGCAGTCTCCATAATTTCATCCGGTGTAACACTCTCAATATCATTTAAAATATCGGCAGCGGTTTTTACTACACCGGTTATAACTTTGGACTTGCCCATGGATACCATCTGAGCCGTAGTGCTGTCTAATCCTATTATATAGTTTCCTTTTAACTGATTTTTGCTTCTGATAAATTCGGCTTCCGATATGCCGTGTTTCAAAAATTTTTCTATCTCCCTGCATATTTCTGAAATTACCTTCTGCGCACTTGCAGGATTTGTGGCAGCATAAATTGTAAACATTCCGCAATCCCTGAATGTACTTGGGAATGAATAAACTGAATAGGCAAGACCGGATTCCTCCCGGATTTTTTGAAACAATCTTGAACTGATACTTCCGCCAATTATATTGTTCAATATCATAAGTGCATAATTGCGCCTGTCTTTCATTGGAAAACCCCTGAACCCCAGACACAAGTGGGTCTGCTCGGTACCTTTTTCTTTGTAAATATAGTGGCTCTTGAATTTAGGTTGTTCGGGGAAAAAACGGCAATAATTCCGAGGTTTCCACGAGCCAAATTTCCCTTGAAGCAAATCTATAAGATACTCTTTCTCAAAATTTCCTACTACTGATATAACACAGTTATCAGGTATATAGTGATCGGCCATGTATTCAAAGATGGTCTCCCGGGTTATATTGGCAACTGATTTTCTTGTACCCAATATGGGGTATCCTAAAGGTCCATCACTCCATACCCCTTCTGTTAAAAGATCATTCACCAGTTCTTCCGGGTCATCCTCGTACATACTTATTTCTTCAAAAACAACCAACTTTTCTTTTTCAATATGCTCGACATCAAAAAGTGAATTAAAAAGCATATCTGAAAGTACATCAACCGCTATATCTATATCTGAATCCAGAGTACTTGTATAGAAACAGGTACAGTCCTTGCTGGTAAACGCGTTAATTTGTCCGCCTATATTATCTATTTCACTTGCTATATCCTTTGACGTACGATTTTTTGTGCCTTTAAAAACCATGTGTTCTATAAAATGTGAAATTCCGTTATTGTCAGCTGTTTCATTTCTTGAGCCCGAACCTATCCAAACCCCCAAAGAAACTGATTTTAAATGACTGAGACGATTGTAAACAATAGTCAGATTATTATCTAAATGTATTTCATTGAACAAGTTCATGCCCGCCTTAAACTCAATTAAGATAAATAACGACGGGAGAGGATCCCGTCGTTAATAAATGTATAATTTTGTATTATATGATACCAAACTCTCCGCGAAATTTCAACATGGACACATATGCCTTAATTTCGCTGATTGCTGTATTATGAATTTTTCTTTTTTCAACTACTCCCGTATATGTGCCATCTGCCTTATTTACTTGTCTGTATTGCTGGATTACATATTTCCGTGCTCCACTGATACACTTGGAAATTTCTATTAAATCCTTTTCTGTAAGATCCGGAACATATGTTGTACGGAACTCATATTCAATTTTGCTCTGCAATAAAATTTGAATGCTTTTTTCAATTTTTCCTGTATCTACTTCGGAGCAACATATTTTGCTATAGTTATCCAGCGGAGCTTTTATATCCATAGCCACATAATCTATAAGTCCATTTCTGATCAGGTCATTTAATATATCAGGATTTGTCCCATTTGTGTCCAGCTTAGTTGAATATTCCATACATTTTATTCTTTCAATGAAACTAAGAAGATCCTTTTGAAGTGTTGGCTCGCCACCTGTTATCACTACACCATCAAGCAGCAATTTTCGTTTCAGGAGAAAATCCAGGACTTCCGAATCACTGAAACAGCTGGACTTTTTATCAGTATTGATAATATGACGATTGTGGCAATACCCGCAATTCATATTGCAACCCTGAGTAAAAATCACAGCCGAAATCTTTTTGGGGTAATCTATAAGGGAAGTTTTCTGAAATCCGGCAATCAGCATCTTTACACCTGTTCGTTTTAATTTTGATACTTATATTTATCCGGCCTTCTCATTCAACACAAAGGTTTTGCGTTCCCTGTACTCTTCCTTTTTACCGGAATTGAAATTGACTACAGGTCTTAAATAGCCGACTACTCTGGACCAGACTTCTGTTTCTGCTCCACATTGAGGGCAGGTAAAATGTTCGCCTTTAATGTAGCCATGAGTATTGCAAATTGAAAAAGTAGGTGTTATAGAAATATAAGGCATTTTATAAGTCTCAAATATGCGCTTTATTAAGTTTTTACACACTTCTATATCATTTATGCTTTCGCCTAAATAAAGGTGTTGAACTGTCCCGCCTGTATAAAGAGACTGGAGTTCATCCTGAAGATCCATACATTCGAAAATATCGTCAGTAAAGCCAACAGGAAGCTGAGTTGAATTTGTATAATATGGTACATCCGTTCCTGCCGTGATAATATCCGGATAACGTTCCTTATCTATTCTTGCAAGACGGTACGATGTACCCTCTGCGGGAGTTGCTTCAAGATTATAGAAATTACCGGTCTCTTTCTGGAACTCAACCATTATATCCCTGAGAAAATGCATAATCTCTACGGCAAAAGCTTGTCCCTCTTTTGTGGTTATATCTTTCCCCATAAAATTCAACAATGCTTCGTTCATTCCTACTATTCCTATGGTAGAAAAATGGTTATACCAATAGTAGCCGAACCTCTGTTTTACACCTCTCAAATAATGGGTTGAATAGGGATAAAGCCCCTTTTCCGATTGTTGCTCAATAATTTTTCTTTTGATTTCCAGGGAGGTTTTTCCTACCTTTGCCAGTTCGTATAATCTTTCTTTAAATTCTTCTTTTGTTTTGCTCAAATACCCGATTCTGGGCAGGTTAATTGTAAAAACTCCTATAGAGCCAGTCAGAGGATTACTGCCAAATAAACCTCCACCTCTTTTTCTCAGCTCACTTGTATCCAGGCGCAGTCTGCAGCACATGGAAACAGCATCTTCCGGCGACAGATCCGAGTTGATGTAA
Source organism: Clostridiaceae bacterium (assembly GCA_012521615.1). Lineage (GTDB taxonomy): Bacteria > Bacillota > Clostridia > DSM-8532 > DSM-8532 > DTU059. The sequence goes on from JAAYMA010000001.1 coordinate 10,699, forward strand.
TTGGCGAAATATGGGATGCCGTATTTACAGGTTATTTTCATAAATCCTTCGACTGCAGGACTGTCCCAGTCAAAATCTTTTGTAATATTTAAAGTAGGAATAGGAAAAGTAAACACCCTGCCTTTTGCGTCACCTTCCAGCATGACCTCGCAAAAAGCTTTATTGAACATATCCATTTCGGCCTGAAAATCACCGTATTTGTCATTTGTATATTTACCGCCGATAATAACCGGTTCATCCTTGAGTATCTCAGGAACTTTTATATCAAAGGTCAGATTGGAAAAGGGGCATTGAAACCCTACCCTTGTTGGAACATTAATATTGAAAATAAATTCCTGTAAGCATTGTTTGACTTCATCATAGCTAAGGCCGTCATATCTTATGAAAGGAGCACAATATGTATCAAAACTTGACCAGGCCTGAGCCCCGGCTGTCTCACCCTGAGTAGTGAAGGTTGAATTCACAATTTGCCCTAAAAAGCTTCTTAAATGTTTTGCAGGTCTGCTTTCCACTTTGCCCGGGACACCCCCGAAACCCTCCAAAAGCAACTGTCTTAAATCCCAACCTGCACAATATGGCCCAAAGAAACCCATATCATGGATATGACAATCTCCAGATATATGGGCATTTCTCACTTCCTCAGGATAAATCTCATGCAGCCAGTAGTTTTTTGTAAATATTTCTCTTACGTAATTGTTAAGTCCATTTATACTCTTTTGTGAGTTTGCATTCTCTTGTATTTTCCAGTCCTTATCACCCAAATAGTCGCTGAACATATTAATAGTAGCGCTGATAAGTGCATTTACTTCTCTGGTTCTCTTGCGTTGTTCCCGATAAAGAATATATGCTTTTGCAGTTTTTGCATGTCCATTTTCAATAAGTACATATTCCACGAGATCCTGAATTTGCTCCACCTCGGGAATTTGTCTTTTGTATCTTTCATTTGCCAAAGCCACAACCTGATCTGCAAGCTTTTGGGCTAAGTCAATATCACTTCCCCCGCAAGCCAATGCAGCTTTGTAAATAGCAGACGCAATTTTTTCAGGTGTAAATTCCTGAATTGTTCCATCCCTCTTTCGTATCTTTTCAATCATTGGGATTGCCTCCTGCTTTTGTATGATAAGAGAACAACATCTCGTTGATAAAAATGCTATCATATACCATATGTAGTGTCAATTCGAAAATTGTGATTTTTTTGTGCAAAATGACTAAACCTTTTAGTGACAAGGGTTTTAAATAGATAAAAAATATTCTTTTGGGCTTACATGTAATGACATTACAACGATATGTTAAGTTTGACCTTAATTTGAACGATTACCTGAAATAGTTCAGCCATCAATATTTGAAGACTTTATTGAAGCCGCTTTCAGCTTTCGACATTATTATGTAAAATAACCTGAAATTCCTCAAAAATTGGATTCTGATTATTTTTTTGTGCATTTTGACCAATGGGTAATTAGTCCTGAATATATATAGGAAGAAAACATTATAATTTCAGAGTATCCATAAGGCCTTGCTCTGCAAAACTCATATACCTGGTTCCTGCAACTATAATATGATCTACTACATCAATCCCTATTGTTTTCATGGCCTGGCATATTTTTCGGGTAGCTTCAATATCAGCGGCAGAAGCTGTGAGACTTCCACCGGGATGATTATGTGCAAGAATTATACTGTCTGCCTTGTGTCTTAAAGCTGTTTCTACAATAATTCTCGGGTAAACCGGTGCTTCATTTAATGTGCCTTCATGTACAAGGGAAGCATGATTCACATTTTTATGAGCATCCAAAGAAATAACGAAGAAGCACTCATAAACTCTTCCAGCAAATAGCGAAACAGCATAGCTGCCCGCCTTTGAAGAAGAATTCAGTTTTGGCCTGTCGCCCCACCTGACCTTCATATATCTTCTTGACAGTGGTGCTACCAGTGATAAGAGCACTGCCGTATTCAGTGAAACACCACATCTGTTTTGTATATCCTTGGGATGAGCTTCAAAAAGATCATGAAGAGTTCCGAATTCTTTTAAAACACGGTGTGCCAGAGTATTTGTATCCCTCATGGGAATGCAGTAAAAAAGGAGAAGTTCAAGAATTTCATGATCCTTAAACCCGTCAAGACCTTCTTCAAGATATCTTTGCCTGACTCTTTCCCTATGACCTTTATGGATACTCCTTATCTCTCCTGACATATTTCTCCTCCAAAAATATGTGCGATCAGAGTTATAATGTATGTGCTGTATATTTTTACCTATAATATAACATGTTTCACCAACTGTTAACAATATCTTTTAACAGGAATGTCTGTTTTATATAAACAGGTCATCCTTAGGATATTTTTCATAGGATATCTGTAATAGCCTTTTTCATCATACGCACATATTCAGCCACATGAGGAACACAATTTTGCCCATATTCCCCGATAATCTTTACAATCCTGCTTCCTACAATTATTCCGTCTGCATATTCAGACATGTTCTTTGCCTGTTCAGAAGTATTAATGCCAAAACCTACAGCACAGGGAATATCCTTGACCTCTTTAATAAGTTTCACCATTTTTCTGACATCATCACCGATATTCTCTCTTATGCCTGTCACACCCATGGATGAAACACAGTATATAAACCCTTCTGCTTCCCTGGCGATCATCTGTATTCGCTTGTCCGAGGTTGGTGAAACCATTGAAATCAGGAAAATGCCATATTTTCTGCAGAAGGGCATGAGTTCCTGCTTCTCCTCAAATGGAAGATCAGGGACAATTAAGGCATCCACTTCGGCTTCCTTGCATTTTTCTACAAATTTCTCAGCATTATAGGCAAATATGGGGTTAGCATATGTCATAAATGCGATTGGAACATTACAGGTTTTTCTTACATTTTTCAGCATGTCAAATATTTTGTCTGTTGTCACTCCACCAGATAAAGCCCGTATATTTGCATCCTGAATTACCTGTCCTTCGGCAACGGGGTCAGAAAAAGGTATTCCCAGCTCTATCAGGTCGGCGCCTGCCTCTGACATTTCGATTATCAATTGTTCAGTTATATCCAGAGAAGGATCGCCTGCAGTTATATAAGGAATAAAGGCTTTTTTGTTAAACACCTGTTTGAGTTTATTCATAAATTTCAACCCCCTTGTATCTTGCAATTGAAGCCACATCTTTATCCCCTCTGCCTGAAAGACCAGCAACTATGATTTTGTCCTTAGTCAATAAAGGTGCAAGTTTCATGGCATAGGCAACGGCATGGGCACTTTCAATCGCCGGAATAATACCTTCAGTACGGGATAAATATTCAAAGGCTTCCACTGCTTGCTGGTCAGTAACCGGAACATACTCTGCCCTGCCGGTTTCGTGCAGGTAAGCGTGTTCAGGGCCTATTCCCGGGTAATCGAGACCTGCTGAAATGGAATATACAGGAGAAATCTGTCCGTATTCATCCTGACAGAAAAATGATTTCATGCCATGGAAAATTCCAACCTTTCCAAGAGCGATTGAGGCCGCATTCTTATCTGTGTCAATTCCAAGACCTGCTGCTTCACATCCGATAAGCTGAACATCCCTGTCATCAATAAAATCATGGAACAGGCCTATGGCATTGCTGCCCCCGCCAACACAGGCCACCAGTACATCCGGTAATCTGCCTTCTTTCTCAAGTATCTGCTTCTTAACTTCACGGCCAATTATACTTTGAAAATCCCGGACTATGGTAGGAAAAGGGTGGGGCCCCACAACTGAACCTATTACATAGTGAGTATCATTTACACGTCTTGTCCATTCACGCAATGTTTCATTTACCGCATCCTTCAATGTCTGAGTACCGCTTTTCACTACATTTACCTTGGCACCAAGCAGTTTCATGCGAAAAACATTAAGTGCCTGCCGGTCTGTATCTTCCTTCCCCATAAATATTTCACATTCCATACCCATGAGCGTTGCAGCAGTGGCAGTAGCAACACCATGCTGTCCGGCTCCGGTCTCAGCGATTATACGGGTTTTTCCCATATATTTTGCAAGGAGTACCTGCCCAAGAACATTGTTAATTTTATGTGAGCCAGTATGATTCAGATCCTCCCTTTTAAGATAGATTTTAGCTCCGCCCAGATCTTTGGTTATTTTCTCAGCGAAATATAAAGGTGAAGGTCTGCCTGCATAGTTTTTGAGCAGATCATCAAGTTCAGCAATGAACTTTGGGTCTTTACTCAAACGGTTATATGCTTCCTCAAGCTCGATGACAGCATTCATTAAAGTTTCGGGAATGTATTGACCGCCATAGTTTCCAAACCTGCCTTTTCTCATATTTATCTCCCTTCTTTCGTTTCATGTAATAAAATTCTTAAGAAATATAGCAAAATAACGTTTTTACTGGTATACAGATTGAGATATCAACCTTTACAGCAAATCTGCCTGCCGTACCATAGCCACAATCTCCATTATTTTCTCAGGGTCTTTATATCCATTTGTTTCTGCCCCGCTACTTACATCAATACAATAAGGCTTGTGACATCTGATGGCTCTGTGTACATTGGATGAATTAATCCCCCCTGCAAGGAAAAAGGGTCTGCTTATACCGGTTATAAAAGACCAGTTAAAAGTTCTGCCAATGCCTCCGTATTTTTCCTCATGGTATGCATCCAACAGCAAATAGTCGCAGGGAAAATTCAAAGCATTTTCTATATCCTGGTGACTCTTTACCCTGACCGCCTTTATAATTTTATTGGGTACATATTTTCTAAGTTCATATACATAAGTCTCATTTTCATTACCATGGAGCTGAATTAAATCAATAATTCTGTTTTTGCAAATCCTGATGATCTTTTCCGGCTCTTCATTTACAAAAACACCGACCGTTTGTATTGAAGGATTTAAAAAGTCTTTCAGAATTTTTGCCTTGTTCTCATCAATTTGCCTTCTACTGCTTGCAAAGACAAAACCTATAAAGTCCGGAAGAGCCTTATTAACAGCTTCTATATCCTGTATTCTCGTTAAACCGCAGATTTTTATTTTTGTCATGTCTGCCCCTCCTTACGAATTAATAAAATTTATTCAATTACTTCCCTTAAGACAGGACAGCATGACTTTTTTATCAGAACTTCTCATCAGTGCTTCTCCAATTAAAACAGCATCAACTCCTGCTTTTTCCAGCATTGAAATATCTTCCCGGGTCCGGATACCGCTTTCTGCAACATATACAATGCCTTCCGGAACATAATTCCTGAGTCTTATGCAGTTTTGGATATCAACTTTAAAAGTTCCGAGATCCCGGTTATTTACACCAATAACTCTTGCCCCGGCTTTGACGGCAGAAATGACCTCCTCTTTTGTATGAGCTTCCACAAGGGCAGAAAGACCAAGTTCATCACAAATCCCAATATATTTTTTAAGCATATCTGTGCTCAGGAGCCGGCATATTAAAAGCACCGCATCAGCACCTAATATCTTGGATTCATAAATCTGATACTCGTCTACAATAAAATCTTTCCTGAGGACAGGTATATTTACAGTACCGCTGATTTCCCCGAGATGAAAATCCATTCCCTTGAAATAGTCAGGTTCTGTAAGTACTGATATGGCTGATGCTCCTGCTTCTTCATATTCCTTTGCAATATTCTGATAAGGAAAACCCTCCGATATTATGCCTTTGGAAGGCGATGCCTTCTTCACCTCGCATATAAATGAGATCCCTTCACCTTTTAGTACATTTTCAAATGCAAAATTTTCCCGCACGTTAAATCTTTGTATACCGCCATTGCAGTAAATCTGCGAGATTAAATCATATAGCGGTGCTTTCCTTTTAGACTTTTCCACACGTTTTTTTGTTGAGCTGGCTATAGTATCAAGTATCATACCTACCACCGACCTTAATTAATCTGGCGCCTATTTTACTTATCTTCCTCATTGGAAAGTCTTATAAAACTATTGAGCTGATCCAGAGCTCTTCCGCTGTCAATTATGTCAGCAGCTTTTCTGATACATTCCCGCAAGGTGATATTGTCATAAAACATATACAGGCAAACTGCAGAATTTAAAAGGACTATATCCCTTTTCGGACCCTTTTCCCCACTTAATATTCTTTTTGCAATTTCAGCATTTACTTCAGGTCCCCCGCCAATTAAGTCGTCAGGCCTGCAATATTCAAAACCGTATTGACGCGGATCCAGAAAGAAACTGTTAATACTCCCGTTGTTTACTTCACAAACAGTACTTGAGGTTGTCAGTGAAATTTCGTCCAAACCGTCATGCCCGTGGACTACCATGGCTTTTTTTATTCCAAGGTTTGACAGTACCCTCGCAAGTGGCTCCACCAGGTTTTCGTCATAAACGCCCAAAAGCTGATAATTTGCATTGGCAGGGCTGGCAAGAGGTCCCAGTATGTTAAAAATTGTGCGGACACCAAGCTCTTTTCTGACAGGTGCTGCATATTTCATGGAGGAGTGATAGCGGGGTGCAAACATAAAACAGATACCTAACTCTTTCAATATTTTTTCACTTTTTGAAACAGGAATATCAATTTTGACCCCCAATGCCTCCAGTACATCAGCACTTCCGCATTTACTGGACACGCTTCTGTTGCCGTGCTTTGCCACTGGTACGCCTGCAGCTGAAATTACAAAAGAGGAAACGGTGGATATATTGAATGTATGAGCCTGATCTCCTCCTGTACCGACAATATCCAATACATCCATATCGTGGCTGAGTTTGGTACCGTATTTTCGCATAATCATGGCACAGGCTGTAATCTCATCTATAGTTTCGCCTTTCATCCTCATAGCAGTGATGAATGCTGCTATTTGTGCATTGGTGGCTTTTCCGTTCATAATCTCTTCCATGACTGATTTAGTCATTTCAAAAGACAAATTCTCCCTGTTAAGCAATTTATGTATTGCATCCCTTATCATAATTTCGCACCTCCTGTTTGCAGGAAATTATTTATTATGACACTTCCCCGGGGAGTTAAAATGGATTCAGGATGGAATTGAAGACCATATATCTCATAGTCCCTGTGTTTTATTCCCATTACTTCCTCGTTCCCGTCCTCTGCAATTATCAGAAGTGTATCCGGAAGTGATGTTCTGGCCACCTGGCGGGAATTATATCTTGCCCCCTGTATTACCGGAGGAAGTCCTTTGAATATGGCATTTCCATTGGCTATATGAATACTGCTCTTTTTTCCGTGCATTGGATTTTTTGAAGGTATGATTGAAGCACCGAAAAATTCACATATAACCTGATGACCAAGACCTATACCGAGAATGGGAACTTGTTTCATCATATTTTCTACTACCCCTTTGCAGATACCGGTATCTTGAGGATGGCCCGGGCCGGATGAAATAATAATATGGGAAGGATTCATACTGATTATTTCTTCGCAAGATTTTTCGTCATTCCGGATTATCTTTATATTACTGTCTATTGTCCCGGCCATTTGTACCAGGTTATAAGAAAAACTGTCGTAATTATCAATTACCAAAATCATTATCCATCCACCTCACTTGCTGAGATAACAGCCTCCATTAAAGCCCTTGCCTTGTTTTCGGTCTCTTCATATTCTTTTTCAGGAATGCTGTCGGCTACAATCCCGCTGCCAGCCTGAATATACACTTTGTTATTTTTCTTGACTGCCATGCGTATTGCAATACAGACATCCATATTGCCTGTGAAATCTATGTAGCCTATGGCACCGCCATATATACCCCTTGGCTCCTTTTCAAGCTCTTCTATAATCTGACAGGCACGGATTTTGGGAGCTCCTGACAATGTCCCTGCCGGAAGGAGTGCTTCTATTGCATCCAGTGCATCCTTGCCATCCATAATGCTTCCTTCAACTTCAGAGGCTATATGCATAATTTTTGAACAGCGTTGTATTTTTTTATAATTCACAACATGTATTGAAGAATAAGCTGATATTTTACCCAGATCATTCCTTGCAAGATCAATCAGCATGTCGTGTTCTGCAAGTTCTTTACAATCTTCCAGAAGCTCTTGTTCAAATGCCTTGTCTTCTGAGCTGTCCTTTCCCCTGGGTCTGGTTCCGGCTATAGGGAAAGTTGAAAGTATACCATTATGAAGTCTTACCAGAGTTTCGGGAGATGCACTCATAAGCTGTATATCACCGTTTTGCATAAAGACCATGTAAGGGGAAGGATTTGTGGTTCTTAAAACGCGATATGCATTGAGAAGACTGTGTTCATGCTCAGTTTCAAAACGTCTTGAAAGTACAGCCTGATAAATTTCGCCTTCTTTAATGTATTCTTTTGCTTTATTTACCATAAGGCAAAATTCATCTTTTGATACGTTACAGGTGAAATAAGGGGAGCTGTTAATTGGCTTTTCAGGCATAACAGGCTGTGATTTAATTAAACTTATAATGTCTTCAATATCAGAAAGAGCTTTCCTGTAGTTTGCCTCTTTTTTGTCTGTACGCATATTTACAACAATACACATTTTTTGCTTCTGATGATCATAAGCAATCACCTTATCAAACATCATAAGATCAAAATCATTAAATTCGCTGTTTCTTAGTTTAATGGCAGATTCTATGTATCCTATCATGCTGTACGAAAAATAGCCTACAAGACCTCCGGCAAAAGGAGGGATTTTCTCAATTCTCGGAGCCTTATACCTGGCAAGAAAAGCCCTTATTTCCTTAAAAGGTCGAAGAGTGGGAACTTTTTTTACAACACCATTTTCAGCTAATGTAAGTTGGCCATTTTTGAATCTTAAGTGAGCAATGGGGTTAAAGCATATGAATGAGTATCTGCTCCATTTACCGTCTCCTTCGACACTCTCAAGCAAACAGTATCTGTTACTTATTCCGGCAATTTTCCTCAAAAGAGTGATAGGGGTTATTATATCGGCATATATCTCCCTGCATACCGGAATGATGTTGTATTCTTCAGCCATTCTTTCAATTTCGCTGTAAGAAGGGACAATTTTCATAATCTCACCTCGCTATAAATTCAATCAGGTGTGTTGGTATTGAAAATTCAGCCTGCGCAAGCTTTAAAAAAATATATTAAAAAAAGCTTTTGTCCCAAAACTGGGACAAAAGCTTTCAGCTTCTGCGGTGCCACCCAAATTGGCGCATTTCTGCGCCCACTCTTTTATGCATACCATCATATGCATCCCTCTGATAACGGACGGGCCCCCCGTAAGCGCCTACTTTCATATTGATTTCGGGCTTCCCTCGCAAGTCCATTCAAAATAATCCTTGCAACCGCTTTTCACCAGACCGCGGCTCTCTGTGTGCAAACAATTATTTCTACTACTCTTGCTCTTCGGTTTAATCTGTATCACTTAAATTATATGCAGTTATTCATTGTTAATTGTATGTAATTATAGCATGATTCGTAAGTTTGTCAATCAAAATTTTTAGGAATTTTAGCTGATGACAAGGGACTGTTCCTTGTCACAGTTTAATGATGCATGTATCGGCATTTCTGACTCCTTTAAAAACTTGAACCTTGCGGTCACATAAAAAAGCGACAAGGAAAAGTCCTTGTCGCTTCAGAATCTATTTTTTAATGGTTCTATAATAAATGTTGGGGTGCCGAAGAAAAATTCCGGTACTCCAACATTTTTTTATAAAAAAACAGAGCATGGAGTTGAAATCTCAAGTAAAATGAAATTGCGACTCTCATTTTGAAAGGAGATTCAACCATGCTCTATAAAGATTATACGCAAGAATTGATTGGATTTAAAGATGTA
>JAAYMA010000017.1 GCA_012521615.1 Clostridiaceae bacterium
GAATTTCTTTGGTACAAGGAAAGTGGGAGAAATCATTTCGCGTTTTATGGATGCATCAAAAGTCCGGGATGCTATTTCCGGGGCAACTCTTACAATAATGATAGATACCTTGATGGCAGTAGTAGGGGCAATAATATTATATATTCAGAACGCAACACTTTTTGCTATAGCGCTGATAATTGCATTTTTATATGGGGTTATAGTATTTGCATTTAATAAATCAATTAAGAAAGTAAATCAGGAGCAGATGGAGCAAAATGCACAGCTGACTTCTTATCTTGTAGAATCATTAAACGGCATTGAAACCATTAAATCATTCAATGCGGAACAGGAAGCATCACTTAAAACAGAGAGTAAATTTATCAAATTACTGCGTTCAGTATTTAAAGGCGGTTTAATAGACAATGTCAGAAGTTCAATTACAAGTTTTGTTGCGCTGACCGGAGGGGTAGTCATTCTATGGGTAGGCGCATGGAATGTAATCCAAGGAAAAATGACAGTAGGTCAGCTAATAACATTTAATGCACTTTTAGCATACTTTCTTGATCCTATAAGTAATCTTATTAATCTTCAGCCCATGATGCAGACCGCTGTTGTGGCCTCAGACCGTTTGGGTGAAATATTCGATTTAGAACTTGAGATTAAAGACCATGAAAAAGGTAAAATCCGCCCTAAAGATCTGAAAGGCGATATTGTTATTAAGAATATTGACTTCCGTTATGGGACGCGGGCTTTGGTGCTGAAAGATTTAAGCCTTACTATTAAACAGGGTGAGAAAATAGCTCTTGTTGGAGAAAGCGGTTCAGGTAAAACCACACTGGTAAAACTTTTGATGAACTTCTATCCATGGGAAAAAGGCGATATTACAATAAAAGGTTACAACGTAAAGGACATAGATCTGGAATTTCTTCGCGAAAGAATATCGTATATTTCCCAAGATATATTTATGTTCAGCGGTACAATAAGGGAGAATTTATGTCTTGGCAGAACTGATATTGAAATGGATGAAATTATAGATGCCTGTAAAATGGCTCAGGCACATGATTTTATTAATAAACTTCCACTTAGGTATGAAACATATCTGGAAGAAAATGCCGCAAATTTATCTGGTGGACAGAAACAACGTCTGGCAATAGCCAGAGCAATATTGAAAAAACCTGATATTTTTATCATGGACGAGGCAACAAGCAATCTGGATTCTATATCGGAAAAAGCTATAGAACGTACAATTGAAGAAGTATGTAAGGGAGTTACAACTATTATAATAGCCCACAGATTAAGCACTATTAAGCGCTGTGACAGGATTTATGTAATGGAAGACGGCAGAATAATTGAAATGGGGACGCATAAGGAGCTTATGGAAAAGAAAGGGATATATTACGAGCTCTGGAAAGAGCAGTTGCCTGATTACGATGACCAAACTAATCCAGATGATGGTGAGCAAGCAAATCATGATAACTTCTTTTTTCCAGCAATACCCCAGCTGTACAGCCAGACCCTGGCTGCTTCAGCAGAGGGGGCAGTTACTGTGGAAAACAAAGAAGGGAGACAGGATAAATGAAAGCCATATTAGTTGATATTAAAGATATGAGTGACAGCAGGGAGTTATATGAAGCCAAACCTAATTCATTTCTTTGGATTTTTACTTATATACTTCTAACACTCATTGCAGCTGCTATAATATGGGCTTCAATTGGAGAAATTGAAATTGTTGTAAAAGCTAATGGACAAGTCAGGCCAGAAGCTGGAATTAGTACAGTGAGAAACCTTTATGGCGGTGTTGTGAAAGATGTGAATTATGAACAGGGATTAGAAGTTAAAAAGGGAGATTTGTTATATGTAATTGAGCATGATACCCTTTTAATAGAAAAAGAAAATTTGGTCAGACAGTTTGAAGAGTTGAACAATGAGCTGGATAATTTGAAAAAGTACAGGGAATCTATAATAACCGAAAAGAATCTGTTTGATAACATGACAGAACCCGAGTACTATCAAAAAGTTGAAAATTTGCTGCTCGAATTGAAGTATACCAGGAATAACAGCAATTACAGTATTGTTAGACTTGAAGAAGAAATAAAGATTAACCAGGCTCAGCTTTCCAGATATATAGAAGAAAAGTCCAGTATCGAAAAATATATCATGTCACTTGACCAGGATAAAAATTTGGTTGATTCTGAAACCGGTACAGATATTGAATATCGCCAAAAATTCGAAAACTATATTATTACCAAGCGCGAATTGGACAGGCAATACGATGAACGTATAAATCAGATCAATGCAAATAATTTTGAAACTCTGAAACTTACTCTAAATGAAGAAATTGCTTTAAAGGAAGCATACGAATTACTTTTGTTAAGCATAAAACAGGGGAAAAGCTATTTTAGCGAAGAAAATCAATATTCATATTTATATGACGATTATGTATTTAATGTACGAAATTTAAAAAATCAGTATGAAGAGGCCAGAGATGTTTATGAAGCGTACAAGAGCCTGGAGAACTACGGTGTATCGAAAGTAGAAATTGAAAATGCAAGAATACAGATGGAAAAGGCAGAAGGTGCATATTTGAATTATGAATCCTCTTATTTGGCTGAAATACAAAGAATAATCAAAGAAAAGGAGATTAATATTCTGGATTTGGAGAACAGAATCAGCGGTTCCAGTGATAAAGAAACACTTCTCAAATTAAATGAAGAAGACAGAGAAAATGCTCTTAAAAAATTCTATCTTACAGAACGACAAAATATGACATGAACTTGCTGTTTTCTATGCAAGTGAAATACATGTAACCGGAGACATTCCGTATTCACAAATAATATCAGATAAAATCTCCACTGATAATGGTGAAACCTGGAGTGAAGAAATTTTTGTCGCCTGGGACAGTAAACGCCCGTATGCACGTCCCGGGATGCCTGTGTTCACAAAAATGGGTAATGGAGAATTCATTGTTGTGTTTGAAGATGGCATAGATGATAATTTCAGAATACATTACAAAATCTCTCCGGATGGGAAGACATGGGAGGAAGGTCTTGGAACCAGGATACCCGATCATATAGGAGCGCCATATATTACGAAACTTTCAAATGACAGACTGTTATTGATTTCAAATTCACACGTTGTATCATACAGCGATGATCATGGCCAAACCTGGGTCACCAATGCCGAAGTGCCATGGCTGGGCGCTTTTCCGAATTACTGCTGGCCAAGTTGTTATCAGACAGGCAAAAATGAAATTGCCCTTATAACTTCTGTCCCGCGAAGGGGAGGGGGGCATAAAATCGAAATATGCTTTGGTGAAATGGAAATGACCAGGTCAATATTTCCATTTTGGTAAGAGGATAATTATCTTCAGTGTTTCTTGAACTGCAAATAAATTTTGACATTATGGAGGTACTTATGAAAAGTTATATCCCAGAATATCCGCGACCACAGTTTGTCAGACCCGACTGGGAAAATTTGAACGGTGAATGGAATTTTGCATTTGATGATGAGAAGAAAGGTGTTCAGGCAGGCTGGACTGAAGGTGTGCCTGCCGTACAGACAATTCGTGTCCCCTATACATACGAAACAAAAGCCGGCGGGATAGGTGATGAGTCTGTCCATCAGTGTGTCTGGTACAGCCGCCAAGTGGAACTGTCCAGGGAACAGCTTGATAATAAGCGCGTGCTTCTGCATTTTGAGGGCAGTGATTATATTACAACATTATGGGTGAACGGCATCCACATTGGTCAGCACGTCGGAGGTTATGCCCGCTTTACGTTTGACATAACCCATGCTGTAAAAGAGAATAAAAACACAATAGTGGTAAGGGTGGAAGATTCACTCAACCCTCAACAGCCACGAGGAAAACAAAGGTGGGTGCATAATAATTTTGGCTGCTGGTATGTACAGACAACTGGGATCTGGAAAACAGTCTGGATGGAATTTGTCCCTCATAATTATATCAGTTCCGTAAAAATGACTCCCTTTCTAAGGGAAGGGACGGTAGAGGTTGAACTTGATCTGGAAGCAGAAAATTTCGAAGGTTTAGCAGTGGAAGCTGTAGTAAGCTTTGCTGACCGTACTATTACACAATCAAGGGTTCATGCTTTTAAGGATAAAATAAGGATGGTTCTTGATGTCAAAAATATGAGTGAAACAGAATGGGGTGTTTATACATGGTCGCCTGAGAATCCCAACCTGTACGACATCGAATTCCGTTTATGGTATAAGGGAGAACTCATTGATAAGGCGCTTTCATATTTCGGAATGCGTGAAATCCGTATTGACGGACAAAACATTCTTCTCAACGGAGCACCTGTTTATTAAAGACTTATTCTGGATCAGGGCTATTGGAAAGACACCCATTTAACACCACCAGATGAAAAGGCTCTTGTAAAAGATATTGAGAGAATGCTTGAGCTTGGATACAACGGTGTAAGAAAACATCAAAAAATTGAAGATGAACGTTTTCTGTACTGGTGCGATGTAAAAGGTCTGATGGTCTGGTGCGAAATGCCCTCAGCCTATGAATTCGGTGATGAGGCTGTAAATGCTTTCATGGCACAGTGGAGTGAAGTTGTCCTTCAAAATTACAACCATCCCTGCATTATTACATGGACACCGGTAAATGAATTGTGGGGTGTTCCGGCAATCAAGACCAATACACGTCAGCAGAATTTTACACAGGCCATTTATTACTTAACAAAAAGTTTGGATCCTTACCGTCCGGTTATTGTAAACGATGGATGGGATCATACAATTTCAGATATTATTACCTTACATGACTATGAGGAAGATGGGGATGTCTTTTTCGAAAGATATAGCCAATATATAAATGAAATTCTGGAGAGCAAGCTATATCATAATTTTCACCGTACTGCCTTTGCGGATGGATTTAAGTACAGGGGACAGCCTATTATCATAAGTGAATACGGTGGTATAGCCTACAACAATGATGACAGTGGCTGGGGATACGGAAAAAAAGTGAATACCGAAGAGGAGTTCATCGAACGTTTTGAAAAGATTACGACAGCAATTAAAAAACTCCCGTATTGCTGTGGATTTTGCTATACCCAACTTACCGATGTACAGCAAGAAATTAACGGGCTGATGGATATAGACCGGAATTACAAAGTAGATGCTGAGAAAATAAATGAAATCAATACCAGATCAGTGTCCTGTCTTTATAAGTAAGGATGGAATTATAAACAAAAAGCGGTTTCTGATTTTGGAAACCGCTTGTCTTTCTCTTTCATAAAACTGATTAAAACTATAATCAAACCTATTTGTTCTGGAGCTTATATAAAATCTTAAATCCTTTATCCTCAATGGATCTTTCAATTTCCTCTGTATTCAAAGTATTAATTCCAATAACTACTGCGCTTTTTCCATGGCCGCCTCTGTACACAGCGACGTTTGTGATGTTTGCCCCGTAGTCACCGATTATTCTGGTAAGGTTTGACATAATTCCCGGAGCATCCTCTGCTTCTACTGTAAGCCTTGTACCTGGCTCACGGAAACCTAAAAGTTCAATAAATGCATCGAAAATGTTACTCTCGGTTATGATTCCAACCAGTTTTCCGTTTTCCACCACAGGCAAAAAACTTATCTCATTATCCCGCATAAGGATTGCGGCTTCTTCAAGCAAAGCATCCGGAGAAATAGTGATAATATTTTTGGACATAATCTGGCTTATTTTTGTTTTAGATAAAAGGTAGGTAATTTCACCCATACTGAAGGTTGTGGCCTTGGATGGGGAAGCCTGAATGATGTCCTCTTTTGAGACTATTCCTACAAGTTTACCGTTCTTCATGACAGGAAGTCGTCTGACTTTATGTTTCGCCATGATTTCATGGGCGTCGGGAATAGTTGCATCAGGAGAGATAGTAAATGGGTTTGTGGTCATTTTGTTTCTGACAAACATAATTTAGCCTCCTAAATATGCTTTTTTGATATCTTCACTTTCCATAAGTTCTTTGCCGGTGCCTGAAAGTACAATGGATCCTGTCTCAATAACATAAGCATAGTCTGCAATCTGAAGAGCCATTTTTGCATTTTGTTCTACTAATAATATAGTAGTTCCAGTAGAATTTATATTCTTAATAATATTAAAAATTTCCTGTACAAACAAAGGTGCCAGTCCCATGGAAGGTTCATCCAGGAAAAGTATCTTCGGTCTGCTCATTAATGCACGGCCCATTGCGAGCATCTGCTGTTCTCCGCCCGAAAGCGTACCTGCAAGCTGTTTTCTTCTGTCTGCGAGTATTGGAAATAGCTCATAAACCTTTTTCAAGTCCTTGGCAATTTCGTCTTTGTCGCGGCGGAGAAAAGCGCCTAATTCCAAATTCTCCAGAACAGTCATAGTAGGAAAGACCCTGCGTCCTTCCGGTACATGAGAAATTCCCATTTTTACTCTGTCCTGGGCAGAGGTATGGGTAATATCTTTACCGTCTAATAATATTTCCCCATTTGTAGGCTTCTTTAAACCGGAAATTGTTCTTAATGTAGTTGTTTTTCCTGCTCCATTGGCGCCAATCAGGGTTACTATATCCCCGTCATTGACAGTGAGGGAAACTCCCTTAAGGGCATGAATCACACCAAAATGCACATCCAAGTTCTTAACTTCAAGCATCGTTGACATCCTCTCCCAAATATGCTTCAATTACACGTTTGTTGTTTTTTATCTCATCGGGTGTACCTTCTGCAATAACCATTCCATAGTCCAATACATAAATCCGCTCACAGATCTTCATGACAAGGGACATATCATGCTCTATCAATAATATAGTCAGTTTAAATTCCTTACGGATCCAGCTTATTAACTCTGTAAGCTGAGAAGTTTCAGCCGGGTTCATGCCGGCAGCCGGTTCGTCAAGTAAAAGCAAGACCGGATCAGTTGCAAGAGCACGTGCTATTTCAAGATGACGCTGCTCACCGTATGGGAGATTTTTAGCAAGTTCATCTTTTTTATGATCCAGTTTGAGGATTTTTAACAATTCCATACTTTCTGATAAAATTCTTTCTTCTTCTTTCCTGTATGAAGGAAGATGAAAGAAAGATGAAAATAATCCGTAGTTTACATTTTGATGCATGGCAATACGGACATTATCCAGGACAGTCAGGTCCCTAAAAAGACGAATATTCTGGAAAGTTCTTGCCACACCTGCTTTACAAATTGTATATGGTTTTAAACCATGAAGAGCTTTGTCCTCTCCGTTTTTGGAAAGGACAATAGTTCCTTTTGACGGTTCATATACTCCGGTAAGAAGATTGAACAATGTTGTTTTACCTGCCCCGTTAGGACCTATCAGACCTACCAGTTCACCCTCATTAAGAACCATATCCACATTTGATACAGCGGTTAAACCGCCAAAGGATTTAGTTAATCTATTCACAGTCAGTATTGCCATCCTAAACCCTTCCTTTCTTTGGTGCAAACAGACTACTCAGCTTGCCAAATACAGAGAAAGAAATTTCTTTGGAACCCATTAAACCCTGAGGTCTGAATATCATGATTATGACCAGCAAGAGTGAATAAAGGATCATCTGTATATCGGCAAAAGATTGCAGATAAGTATTGATAATTTCCAGTACAATTGCTGCTATTACTGAACCTGAGATACTGCCTAATCCGCCTAAAACTACTATTACTAATATGTTTATTGATTTGGAAAAATCAAATATTTTCGGATTTATAAAGTTAAAGGTTGATGCATATAGAGCCCCGGCAATACCTGCAAAAAATGCGCCTATGGTAAAAGCCGTGACCTTATTTTTCGTAGAATTTATACCCATGGCTTCTGAGGCTATTTCATCTTCTCTTATGGAGATACATGCACGACCATGGGAAGATCTTATAAAATTAGAAATAATAATGATGGTGCCTGCAGTATATAAAAACAGCCAAGGCCAGTTTGTAAACTGGGGAATATCCTGCAAGCCTGCAGGACCATTTGTAATACTGTCTAAATTTGTGAATATGATACGGATAATTTCAGCCATACCTAAGGTAGCTATGGCAAGATAGTCGCCTTTAAGTCTCAATGTAGGCAAACCTACAAGGAATCCTACAATGGCTGCCACAATAGCTCCTGCGAATACCCCAAGGATAAATCCAGGAATGGTACGATTATTCAAAGTGATTAAGGCGCAGACATATGCTCCTATAGACATAAACCCTGCATGTCCCAGGGAGAACTGTCCTGTAAAACCAGTAATAAGGTTCAGGCTTACGGCAAGTATGATATTAATACAAATGGTTGCTAAAGTACTTTGCAAATAATCATTGATAATATTTGTCGATATTAATACTTGAACTATGCCGAAGGTCAAAATAAGCGAAATAAGCCCTTTTACCCAATTCTTCTCCAGTATTCCTTTCACTTAATTACACCTTCTCCCTAATATTTTTTCCTAACAAACCAGCGGGCTTTATTATCAGAACGAGAATCAGGATTGCGAAAACCACGCCATCTCTATACATTGAGTTGCCATATCCTGAAACCAGCACCTCTATGATACCGATAAAATAACCACCAATCATAGCACCGGGGATAATTCCTATACCACCGAATACTGCAGCTACGAAAGCTTTAAGACCAGGAAGCATACCCATAAGCGGGTTAATTGAATTATAGTATATGCCTACCAATATTCCTGCGGCTCCTGCCAAAGCTGAGCCAAGCGCAAAAGTGAAGGATATAGTAGTATTTACATTAATCCCCATAAGCATAGCTGCATCCTGATCAAGCGAGACTGCACGCATAGCTTTTCCTATCCTGGTTTTCTTAACAATAAATTGCAGTAAAATCATAAGAACAATTGTAGTGCCAAGAATAATCAGTTGCTGCATTGTAACATTAATACCGCCAAGATCGAAGTTTTTTGCTAAAATTCCTGTCATTGGGGGGTATGATCTTACATTTGGACCTGCAATTGCCATGGTTACATATTCGATAAATAGAGAGACCCCGATAGCTGTAATTAATACAGCAATCCTGGTAGAATTTCTTAAAGGTTTGTAGGCAACTTTTTCAATTGTTACGCCAACAAGTGTACATAATATCATGGCGATAATCAAAGAGGGTAAAAACCCGAGATTTAATTTTGTCATGCAAAAATAGCCTATATAGGCGCCCAGCATATATACATCGCTGTGGGCAAAGTTTATAAGCTTGATAATGCCGTATACCATTGTATACCCTAAGGCAATTAACGCATAAATACTTCCAAGGGATATGCCGTTAATTATTTGTTGTAATAGTTGTTCCACATGCTTCCCTTCTTTCAATAAGCCCATTTTTATACAAATTATAGTAGATAATTCAATGTCTGTGTAACGCTTATAAAAACAGATATAAGTGGGGGCAATAAATTGTCCCCACTTATCCTGTATCAAATTTACATTATTTTAATTGTACTATAAACATATATTATTGTTCAACCCTTTGGCTTGTAGCGTGTACGCCGTTTTCAATTCCTACAACAACAACTGCTTTAACAGGGTTGTGATTTTCATCTATGCTGAATGAACCGGTAACACCTGAAAAATCTGTTGTAGCAGCCAATGCATCCTTAATAGCTGTTGGATCTGTGCTTCCTGCACGTCTGATACCGTCAATCACAAACATTGCAAGGTCATAGCCCAGAGCCGCAAACTGGTCAGGTTCCTTACCATATTTTGCTTTGAAGTTTTCAATAAAGTCTGCAACAGAAGGATCAGTGTCAAGAACTGAGAAATGGCTGGAGAAATAAACGTCGTTCAAAGCATCTGCTCCAGCAAGCTCTACAAGTTCAGGAGCACCAAATCCGTCCGGACCAAGAATGGGTGCATCGATACCTAGAGCACGTGCCTGCTTGATAATGAGTCCAGCTTCGTTGTAATAACCTGAAATAAAGATTACATCGAAATCATTGCCTTTAATTTTTGTAAGGATAGCATTAAAGTCAGTATCGCCTGATACAAAGGCTTCTGACGCAACAACTGTTCCGCCGCCAGCCTCAAATGTTTCTGTAAAGTTCTTTGCTAAGCCTTTACCATAGTCACTGGAGCTGTCCATAATAACCACTGCCTTTGTGGCAGACATGTTATTAAGGGCAAAGTTAGCCATAGCAGTTCCCTGGAAACTGTCGGTGAAGCAGATACGGAATGCATATTCCTTGACACCGCTTTCATCTACAGTAACTGAATCATCGGTGGCAGATCCTGAGGCAACTACAACTTTGTTTTTATTAGCTTCAGGTATTGTAGCTTTAAATGCGCCTGAGGTAGCCGGACCGAGAACAGCAACAACCTTGTCCTGAGTCATGAGCTTTTTCGCAAGGGTGGTAGCCATTGAATGTTCTGATTTATTGTCGTATTTGATTGGCTTAATCAGTTTGCCGTCAATTCCCCCTGCTTTGTTTACTTCTTCGATAGCAAGTTCGATACCTTCCACAGAAGCCTGACCGTAAGAAGCCACGCTGCCGGAAAGCTCGTAGTTTATGCCGATTGGAATTTCGTTTTCGTTAACTTTTGATCCGCAACCGGCAAGTAATGTCATTGTAAATACAAGTACAAGAAAAATACTTATTGCCTTTTTCATTTTTTACTCGCTCCTTTTTATGTATTTTCAAAATTTATATTGAAATTCCCACAAAGTGTGGAAATTCAATTTACTTTAGCTCATTACATCGATGAATTATTTAGGGTAAAAAAAAGTTCTGTCTCCAAGAGACAAAACTTGAAAGTTCTGCGGTACCACTCTTATTGCTGCATTATTGCAGCCCCTCTGAGCATCTCATGGAATCTTCAATTTACCATGAAATACCATACACTTTAACGGGTGTCGTCCGGTCTGGCTTACACAAACCAAATGTTCTTCAGCTGACTGCTCCTGGGCGATAGTTTACATAGCCTCCGACCTTATCTCTCACCACATGATAAGTTCTCTGTAATCTTTGTACTATGCAACTTTCCCATTCATAGCATTTAACTTAGTCATTTTTTTATTTATATTATGATGTAAAAGTATTTTTGTCAATAGAATTTCAGACTTTTTATAAATTTATGAATTACAGTCATTAAATATATATTGTTATATGGTAATTCATACGAAAACAATTCATTTGATTACCAGTATATAAATTCTGCTTAACTAAAACCGAACAAGAAATAAAAAATCCTGTTATAATGGCTGGTCTAATTGTGTGGGAATTCAGAATCGGTTAAGCAGTAGCAGCGGTTCATATTTTTTATATAGCAACTTCAGTTCCTTAATGTCATTAAATCATAATATATCCGTCGTGAACAATCATCGCGTCCAGTTTTCTTCCCTCTTTACATAAAGGACAATCATTCGGACTGTAAATATGATAGCCAGGGACATTCTCGTTTGTAAAAAGAGAATTAATTTCATGTTCATGTCTTTCGGGATAGGCATTAAATAACGCAGAAATTCCTGCTAATTTGCCGCCATAATAGGAGAGACATTCCAATGCACTGTAGAGGGTTAATCCGCTGGAAACAGAAGAGACTAAAACAATTATATTCCGGTTTGAAATCAACTCCTGCATGCTGTGCTGAAACATGAGTTTTCTGTTGTAATTACTGATAGGTGTAACTACATAAATGTCCCTGTCACTGTTTATAACCGATGTTCCTTCTTGTGT
Organism: Clostridiaceae bacterium; assembly: GCA_012521615.1. Lineage (GTDB taxonomy): Bacteria > Bacillota > Clostridia > DSM-8532 > DSM-8532 > DTU059. The sequence continues at coordinate 11,632 of JAAYMA010000017.1, forward strand.
GAGCTCTTCTGCCATAAACGCCCCAATTACTTCCATTCCCTCCAGGCATACAATGGTATCCACAAGTGTAGTAGTTAAATAGGGCACTGCCAGTTCTTTTGCTGCGTCCCGAGCTAAGTTCACATTGGCTTTTAAATTATCCAGGTCAAGATAATGGGTAGTGTGAAATTGACTTGTAGTAAAGTGTCCCGGAATAGCATTTACTTTTATCACCGGGTTTTTATCAAGTGTTACAGCAAAAGAATTCTTTATCATAATCATCTCTCCTTCTTAAATTATTAAAACAGAATCCCCGAATTTTTAGCCGATAAGCAAAAGAATATCGGCTAATACAACTAATGCAATTTTTTATCGCCGGATGCCCTATTCATTTTTCTCTGATATTACTTTTAAAGTATATGCTGGCTTACCACCTCTTTCGCTGTTTATTTAAATAAAAGCAGATTTTTTATGTAAATTATCAGAAGTGATAATGTGAATTATTGCTTTTTATAAACAGACGACTATGTCAGAATTTATAAAGATATCTTTAGCTAAGACGAGGAAATAATTTTTCCCTTAAGATTATAACACAAATATATCTAAACTTATATATTTACTTAAATATCAGATATAAAACATGAACTTCCGGAACAATAGAAGGGAAATATCGCAAAATATTGATGGGGACATAGATCTTAATTGAAATGTATAAACAGATATGTTACTGTAAACTGGTAAAATAGATTTGACTGTTTTAGGAGGGTTTACCACTTGGTTTTTTCCAGTTTATTTTTTCTGTGTGTTTTTCTCCCCATCACTCTCGGTCTTTATTATGTCATAAAGAACAGGACATACCGCAACTGGATCCTGATTATTACATCCCTGTTCTTTTATGCGTGGGGAGAGCCTGTATGGATTTCACTTCTGATTATATCAACCTTATTCAATTATTATTTTGCACTCGTTATTGAGAGAAACCGGGGCAGTTGGAAAGAAAAAGCTTCGTTAACTGCAGCCATAGCGTTAAATATTATTATACTTGGATATTTTAAATATTCTGGATTTATTGTTGACAATTTAAACAGCCTGCTTGGAACCAGTTTTGAAATATTGCGATTTGGTCTGCCGGTTGGAATCTCTTTTTATACTTTTAAAACCATTTCCTATGTTGTTGATGTTTACAGGAGAGATGTGAAAGCACAGCCATCATTTTTTAAATTGCTTCTGTACGTATCCATGTTCCATCAGTTGGTTGCAGGTCCGATAGTAAGATATAAGGATATCGATGATGCAATCGACAACAGGGTTGAGAGTTTCGAAGGTTTTAACTATGGGGTTTCGAGGTTTATCGTCGGGCTTGGAAAAAAAGTTCTTCTGGCCAACACCGCCAGTAATGTGGCGAGTATGGTAATGGGAAACAATTATTCAAGGCTTTCTGTTGCAGGAGCATGGTTAGGTATTCTGCTCCTTTCCCTGCAGATATATCTTGATTTTTCAGGTTATTCAGATATGGCTATCGGACTGGGAGCCATGTTTGGATTTAAATATAAGGAGAATTTCGATTATCCCTATATATCAAAATCTGTAACAGAGTTCTGGAGAAGATGGCATATTTCTTTAAGCAGCTTTTTCAGGGATTATGTATATATTCCTCTGGGTGGGAACAGAAAATATCAGATGAGAAACCTGTTCATTGTATGGTTCCTGACAGGACTATGGCACGGCGCCAGTTGGAATTTTGTTTTGTGGGGGATGTATTATTTTCTGCTTCTTGTCCTGGAAAAAACATTTTTCTTAAAGGTACTGGACAGAATACCGGCTGTTTTCTCAAGAATTTATTCTTTGTTGGCCGTACTCGTAGGCTGGGTGTTCTTTTTCCATACTGATATCGGCCAGGCTCTGACTTATCTTGGAATAATGTTTGGAATAAATACCCGCCCCATAAGCAGTCCGGAAGTAAGCATACATTTCCTCAACAATGCGGTTTTGATAATTGTATCTGTTTTGGCTTGCACACCTGCTGCCAGCTGGATTTACAGAAAGATAAAAAACAGAAATAAGGAAAATGAGGCAGGGATTGCTGAAACTCTAATAAGACCGGCTATTAATATTTTTATACTAATACTTTCAATAATTTTTCTGGTGGGACAGTCATACAGCCCGTTCCTTTACTTTAAATTTTAACGGATTTTATCAGTTTACTTAATTTGGAGGCGACACAGTGAAAAAACTTAGATGGGATTCGGTTATATTCATTATACTAATAACGATTCTGGGTTTAACAAATTTATTGAATTTCAATAAGCCCACTGTATCTGTACTTGAAAACAGGGCTTTAAAGCCAAAACCGGAACTTACAATAAACGGTCTTCTGACGGGTGACTATTTTAGGGATTATGAAGATTATTACAGTGACACCTTTATTTTAAGGGATAAACTTGTAAAGACGAGCAAGGACTTTCAAAAGGCAATGGCTTTTCTGGGACCCGGTATAACCATCGTGCAGTCGGTTGATGATATACAAAAACCACAGGAAAATAATCTGCCTGATCAATCTGATAAAAACATCGGAAACGAAGATAATGATATAATACCTGACCCGGCTTCCACACCATCTGCTCAGCCCGACACCTCTGATGATACTGGTCAGACCGGACAAAATGGGGAAAATGCTTCACCAGAAAATGATGAAATGCCTGAAAGAGATTTTGGAGACGACCCAAATATAGGCTATTATCTGGTTATTGACGGAAAAGCTGTTCAGATATTCAAGTTCAATAAAGAGAGCTTTGAATACTATGCTCAAATACTGAACAAATACAGAGAGATGCTGGACGACAGTGTGAAAATCTATTCAATGATACCTCCCACTGCAGGGGAATTTTTAAGGCTTAAAAAATATGCCGGGATTACCGATTCGCAGAATGATGCATTGTCTTATCTGGAAAGTCTGCTTGATAAAGATATTGTAACAGTTAATGTGTATGATAAGCTCAACAGACACAAGGATGAATATATATATTTCCGTACTGACCATCACTGGACTGCTTTGGGTGCATACTATGCCTATGTCGAATTTATGGAGACAAAGGGAGAAAAACCTCTTTCCCTTGAACAATTTGAAAAAATTGATCTGGGAGACTTTTTGGGAAGCTCATATACAAAAACTCTGGACAAGAGCCTGGAGAAAAATCCCGACAGTTTTATAGTTTATAAACCTTATACAAAACATGAATTTTTCAAGTATGACGGAAAAGGTGAACATAAAGCAGATGTAATTGATATGAAATACAAAGACAGTCTCACAGATAAATATCTTACTTTTATAAGTACCGGTGGTTCTACCTGGAGTGTAATCAGAACCGAAGTGAACAATGGCAAAAAGCTTCTTATAATAAAAGATTCCTTTGGAAATGCCATAGCGCCTTTTATGCTTTCCCACTATGAAGAGATATATATTGTAGATGCACGATTCTATAATAAAAATGTAACGGGAAAAAATATAATTGAATTTATAGAGGACAATAAAATTGATGAGGTTTTGTTCTGCATTTACATGGAAGATGTAAACTGGCATAAATTCATGAGCGGGGTGGAAGGTCTTCTAAATTAGTCCAAGCAGGCTTAAAACATATAAAATCAGGATTATAACGGGCTGGTGAACTATGTATATTATTAAAGTGTTCCTGCCCGTTATATTTATAATATTATCCTTATAACCGAATGAGAATAAACTTTGTTTTCTGGAATACAGTATTTTTCCAAGTACTATTCCATATAAGAAAACGCCCATCCATGGTACAAGCGGGTAGTAGTCAGCAGAAGTGAAAGAATGGCTATATATGCCAATGGGAGAAAGAATATCAGTGGATGGTGAAATTTTCAGAAACCACTTTTCGAGTAGTATTATCCCTGTACCGATAATAATCAGCAAGTATTTGTTCATCTTGCTCAGCAGGGGATAGAGCAGCATGCAGATACCCAGGAAATGAAGTATCCCAAATACAATCGTAAGTTTTGGGTCATACAGATAAGTAACTGCAGTAATCACAAGTGCAAATGCCAGCACTCTCAGACCACGCTTCATGTTGTTTCTTGACAGGGAAGAGCTTATACCGGACAAGAGCATGAACAATATAGCTGAAATCTTTCCTATATAATAATTAACTCCGCTTAAATAAGACACATTTATATTGTACATTTCATTGAGATCAACAATTATATGAAAATAGATCATTAGTATCAGGGCAACGCCTCTTAGAAAATCAAGTTCCCATATTCTGCCCTGGATAGTTTTTTTAATCATAATCTTTACCAGCTTTAAATTTATTCTTTATAGTTTCATTTTATATTAGTTATTAATTAAACAAAAGCCTCAAGAATAAAATACATTGAATATCACTAATATTCAGTATTGCCACCTGTCTTTAAATTTTTTCCTTTACATTCAGGCTAATAAGTATATAATAGAATTACACCCCACCTGGGGAGGGGTAGAAGGAGCGAAACTTTCCTAAATAAAGAAAAATATAAGAAAATTAGGATATAGATATTAAATTGAACGGATGTTTATGGAAAGACCAAAGATTATAGGAGGAAGTATAAGTGCAAAGTGAAGACAAGAAAAAGGTATTGAATTTATTGAAGACATCCAGAGGGCAAATTGAGGGCATTATAAAAATGGTGGAGGATGACAGGTACTGTGTTGATATTTCAAAACAGATACTATCTGTCCAGGCATTACTTAAGAAAGTGAACCTGACTATTATTGATCAGCATATAAGGCATTGTGTTAAACAGGCTTTTTATGAAGGAAATGAAGATGAAAAGGTTAAAGAAATTATCGAGCTGATAGATAAGTATGCTAAATAACAGACTATTATCGTTTCATAGCGTAGATTTTGGTATAAACCATGTTCTGCAAAATAAATATAAATCGGCCTCGGGTAAGGAGGGGGTAACATGAAAAAAATTACATTAACAGTTACAGGAATGACTTGTGCATCTTGTGCCAGGTCAGTCGAAAGAAATGTAGGCAAAATTGAAGGTGTAAATTATTCGAATGTTAATCTGGCAACAGAAAAGCTCAGTGTGGAGTTTGATGAAAATAAGACTTCTATAAATGAAATTAAGGAAACAATACAAAAAGCCGGATATGGTGTGGCGGATGAAAAAGATAAAAATTTCCGCGAAGTAATACTGTCCTTAAAAGGAATGACATGTGCATCCTGTGCCATGGCAGTGGAAAGAGTGATAGGAAAGCTTGACGGGGTGGACGAGGTAAGTGTAAATCTGGCCACTGAAAAGGCTAAAGTTTTATATGATACATCCAAAACAGGGATTTCCGATATAAAGAATGCTGTTTTAAAAGCTGGATTTGAAGCACTTGATATTGAGACAACAAAACAAGCTCAGAAGGAAGATGACCGTAAGATAAACGAAAGAAAACTCCTTTGGAAGAAGTTCCTGATTTCCGCCATTTTCACTGTTCCGCTGTTTTATATAGCCATGGGACATATGATTGGGCTTCCTCTGCCCCAGATAATAACTCCGGAAGTCAATCCTCTGAATTTTGCAATTTTACAGTTAATATTGGTCATCCCGCCCATGATTGCAGGATATAAGTTTTACACTATAGGTTACAGCAGACTTCTCAGACGGGAGCCTAATATGGATTCTTTGATAGCCATTGGTACAAGCGCCGCATTTATATACGGCATTTATGCAATTATTCAGATTATTAGCGGCAATCATGAGTATGCAATGGAACTTTATTTTGAAAGTGTGGGAGTTATAATTACGCTTATTTTGCTGGGCAAGTATCTCGAGGCAGTTTCAAAAGGAAAGACTTCTGAGGCAATAAAGAAACTCATGGGGCTTGCACCTAAAACTGCTACTGTTATTAAAGACGGGGAAGAACAGGTTATACCCATTGATGAGGTTCAGGCAGGGGATATTGTTTTAGTCAGACCTGGCGAAAAAATACCGGTGGACGGTATAGTCACAGATGGAAGAACTTCGGTGGATGAATCCATGCTTACCGGTGAAAGCATTCCTGTAGAAAAAAACCCGGGCGACAGGGTTGTTGGTGCAAGTATCAACAAGAACGGAGTAATTAAGTTCAGGGCCACAAAAGTCGGCGAGGATACAGTTCTTGCCCAGATAATAAAGCTTGTAGAGGATGCTCAGGGAAGCAAGGCTCCCATAGCCAAAATGGCTGATGTCATTGCAAGCTATTTTGTGCCCATTGTTATGGCAATTGCAGTATTGGCTGGTCTTGCATGGTATATTTCCGGGCAGTCGGTGGTATTTTCATTAACAATATTTGTATCAGTTCTCGTTATAGCCTGTCCATGTGCACTTGGTCTTGCAACACCTACTGCAATTATGGTAGGCACAGGAAAAGGGGCGGAATACGGAGTGCTTATAAAAAGTGGAGAGGCCCTTGAAACAGCCCACAAAGTAAAAACAATAGTACTTGACAAGACTGGTACCATCACAGAAGGAAAGCCAGTAGTTACTGATATTATAACCGCCGGCAAAATTGAAGCTGATGAGCTTTTAAGACTTTCAGCCTCTGCTGAGACAGGCTCAGAACATCCTTTGGGAGAAGCCATAGTCAGCGGGGCAAAAGAAAAGAATCTGAAGTTATCAGAAGCAGAGAGCTTTGAAGCTATACCCGGTCATGGTATCGAAGTTGTAATTGAAGGCAGGAAAATGCTGCTTGGAAATAAAAAGCTGATGGACAGCAGAGATATCGAGATATCACTCAAGAAGGAATCTGATAATCTGGCCAAAGAAGGTAAAACCCCTATGTATGTCGCAATAGACAATGAACTTGCCGGAATTATAGCTGTGGCTGATGTAATGAAAGAAAGCAGCAGAAAGGCTGTTGAGCTACTTCATAGTATGGGTATAGAGGTCGTTATGATAACAGGCGACAACAAAATAACTGCTGAGGCTATTTCCAGACAGGTAGGAATTGACAGGGTTCTTGCTGAGGTGCTCCCGCAGGATAAGGCAGAAGAAATAAAGAAACTTCAGAAAGAAGGCAAAAAGGTAGCAATGGTGGGCGACGGAATAAATGATGCACCTGCCCTTGCTCAGGCCGATATTGGTATAGCCATAGGTTCGGGAACTGATGTGGCAATGGAGTCGGCTGACATAGTTCTTATGAGAAGTGACCTTATGGACGTACCTGCAGCAATTCAGCTAAGCAAAAAGACCATAAGGAACATAAAACAAAATCTGTTCTGGGCATTTGCATACAATACAGCGGGAATTCCTGTTGCTGCAGGACTATTATATCTTTTTGGAGGACCTTTGCTAAATCCAATGATTGCAGCCGGAGCAATGGCCTTTAGTTCAGTATCGGTAGTTTCAAATGCATTAAGACTGAGAAAATTTAAGCCTGTCCACTAAAAGCAGGCATGAAAGTTAAGTATTAATTTCTTCGGAGTTCTCAGGGAGAGTTTGATGTGATGCAGTATCTGCATTTTCAGTTTCTCCTTGGGAACTATTTTTTTCATGTTTCTTTTTTAAATTTAAACGATCCATCATGCAGATGCCAATATAGAAGGCACAAACAAAGAGAAGGAGGCTTGATGCCAGAAAGAGCAGCTGTTTTATATTTATCAGAGTACTTCCGATTTGTATTTTTTTACCCTCGAAAAGTCCCACCAGCTGGGTACCTATCAATGCTGCAATCCAGCCTATAAAACTGCTGATTGCTGCACTGAACCCTATATAAACAGTCCTTTTTTCATCGGGAGTAAAATCAAACTGAAGATTAAAAAGAGATACATTGATACCAGACCATGCAATACCTCCGGCAATATGGGCAATAAAAAGCAGAAGCAGAACTATCGGGCTGCCTTCAAAGGCCAAAAACCATATAAAATGACCAATACCTAAAATTCCAATTGTTATCATGGTAGTGACGGCCCAACCGTTTTTATCTGCAAAACGACCCCAAAGACCTGCGGAGAATATGTAAAAAACAGCATTTATAAGGGACAGGGTGGTTATAATTGTATAATTCATATCCAAGTCTGATTTCAGATATACACTGTAAAATGCACCCGCAATCTGGATACCAAAGTTATAAATAATCAGCATGACAAAGTACTTTAAAAATGCTTTATCTTTAAGGGGCAGGGTAAAGACTTCTGAAAGCTTTATCTTTACATCTGAATGTACTACGGGGACTTCTTTCATCAGGAAGAAACAGATATTGTTGATTAAAGTAAATATAAAGACCACCACATAAACCACAATGTGTCCGGCGGTTTCTTTTCCGGCAGCAGCAAAACCGTCCAGAACCCTTCCAAGTATAAGGGTGACAATTGTAGCCGAGAACAGAAGGTAGGATTCTCTGAGACCGAAATATCTTCCCCTTATGCTTTGCGGGACAAAGCTTATGTACATATTGGAAACGGCAGGAGCCACGAAAGAATTAGCAATATTTGATATAAAAAAAATAATCCCGGTTAAAAGCAGTTTAACCTTACTGCTAATAGGAAGAAGTAGTATGATAAGCATTGACGATAGCAAAAGGCGATGCACCATTGCTCCGATCAGAATTATCTTTTTCCTGTAAACAAGTCCTTCCAGAACTATAGGAGATATAACCTGAATAATCGCTGCAAGTACAGGTATGGCAAGTATATATCCGCATACCTTGTCGCTTGCCCCCATATATTTCAAAAGCCCGACCAGGAAAGCCCCGGTGGTCAGATTAAAAATTATCTTTGCAGAAGCACCTTCAATTATTACCAGAAGCCGGTTCTTTTCAAGCTCTTTTTCAGAAGGATATCTGTAATGTGAAGGCATTTTATAACCTCTTTTTCCAATAAAATATGGTTCTGATTATTATTTTATAAGGTTGGTATGTTGAACAATATATCCAGCATACCTGAAACCTGCTTAAAAGAGTATAATTTTCAGAACCAAAAAGTTCAATGTTTTTGTTCACCAATTAATTTCTCTCTTTTTACAGAACAGTTTTACAGAACAAAATACCACACTAATATGCACAATACTTTTACATTTTAATAAATTGTTCAATATTTAAAGTAAAGACTGTGGCGCCGCCTATATTTACTTCAACAGGCATAGCCATATTGAATGTGCCGAAACTTCCGGGAAGCTTTTCCGGAGCAATCATACGGCGTTTGGATTTACAGGTCTCGCGTATAATCTCTATAGCTTCTTCAACTTTTTCGTTTTCTGTAGCTATTAGGAAGGTTGTGTTTCCGCTTTTTAAAAAGCCGCCTGTGGAACATAACTTAGTAATACTGAAGCCCTGGCGGTTTAATTTATCGGCCAGTATATTGCTGTCCTCGTCACTCACTATTGCAATTAACAACTTCATGATTATGACCTCCTTTAAATCTTGAATGAAGGCTTTCCATATCTTTATTATAAAATATTTATAGGTACTATTCAATCAATATAAAGCTGTCTTCAACAACCTCCGATATCGGTCCCGTTCCCCTTATAATTTTTTGGGGGAGCATATTATAGACACTTCTATGAATTTTCTCCTCTCTCAGCAGCGTGTCCCCATCATATATTCTCATATAGGTGTCTACCACATATCCGTCCTTGCCGCTGCCTGCCACTTTTGTTACCCCCAGTGGAAGGGACGGGTCATCTATGTATTCCACAGTACGGGGGATAGTGGTTATGGTTTTTGTCGCCAGTTTTACCTTAAGGTTGGGGTATTCATTGGTAGATATAAGTTTGAAATTAACAGCATTATTATTGACAACTGCCTTTATTATGAGGGGATAACCGGTGGTATTTTTAAATTTTAAATCAGCATAGCCATAGGAAACAGCAGCGTCGGTACCAAGGGGGACATAACCTACAGTAAACATGTGATTGTGTCGTTCTGTAACTTCCAGATTTGCCCTCAAGACAGCATTATATAGTGTGGTGGATACCTGGCAGACACCTCCGCCGGTTCCATCCCGGATCTCGCCTTCCACGTATATATGAGCTATTTTATAGCCTTTTTCAGCGGTCCGGGGACCGACTATTTCATTAAATGAAAATTCTTCGCCGGGTAAAAGTATGGTACCGTCAATGCTTTCTGCTGCAAGTCCAATGTTGATTCCTCTGTTGATATTGTTTCGGGTATCAGTTTTAAAATATGTAGTATAGGAAGCAAGAACATCACGGAATACCTTTTGTTTCAGGTCCTCTTTTGTAACTTCCGGGGGGATAAATTCAACAGGAAGCAATATTTCCTCATATTCATGTGTTTCGCGGTTTTCTACATAGTTTATAATTTCAAGAAGTTTTGTACTTTCAATAAACCGTCCCATTTCATGGGTGGTTATCTCATATGTAGTTCTTGATGTCTTTTTAAATGCAGCATTTACAGGTTTTTTGTTCAATGTGGACAAAGTGGCTTGAAAATCTATTGGAGCAGGAAAAGTCTTTTTAAATTCAATCTCTATCTTATTATCCTGTAAGGAACTCACAGCCTGTATTATATCCTGGCGCAACTTAACCTCATCTGCTATCTTTCCGGGCATTCCTGTACAAAGTATTGCCCTGTCTTCAAGTATAATAATATTGTGCGGAATAACCTCTCTGTTTACCTCTTTTAGAATACTTCTCAGAAAGTTTTCAAAATCCTCGCCTGATGCGTCTATGACCGGAGCAATATAAACAGGGTTTTTCCGGAGTTTCAGAATCTGAATAAGCCTTTCTATGACATTTCCTTTTCTGCCTATTGACCAGGCTTTTTCAATCATTGCCTCCATATCCAGGGCAAGACCTGTTTGTTTTGCATTGTATCTTCTTGAAAACAGATCGCATTCAATTGTGAAATATATATTATCCAAAATATCAGAATAATTTCTGGACAGATAGTTTTTAAGCTCCTCCCTGGAGAACTGCCCTAAGTTTTTATTGCCTATATACACTCCGTTGTATATAGAAGTGGAATCCAGCAAATTATTAATAAGTATTGCAGAAATAATAAAAACAAGCAGGAAAAAAGCCGATATTAAGAGTACAGCAGCTTTACGCTTGTCTTTTATAAACGTTTTTATTGGCATAAGAAAAAATGCATTCTTAATACGGTTCGTTCCCATGACAACCTCAATATCGGAGAATTTTTCCGGGTATCGGATCCGGTGCCTTGAAACTCTCTCACTTATGTTATACTAAGACATTAACTGATTTAGAAGAACTTTTTATTATTTTTATTACGCCACATTAATTGGAGGAATTAATATGTGGATTTCCAGACTGAAAACATTATTAAATTCAGCCATAAAATCAGTAATAAGGAAGAAATCTGACTACTATATAGTTTTTGACCCTTCAATATTAAGGAAAAATAATATTACAAGGCTTTCAATTGATGAACGATGGACAAAGTTGTTTGTAAACATTAAAATGAATTCAGAGATAGAGATGGCAGAAAAAAATATGAATGAACTTATAAAAAAAGAGGCAATGCTTTTGAAAGAGCAGGAAAGTCTTGAGCCTCGTAAGCGGAAATTGATGAAAGAAATTATGAGTCTTACTGAGGAAGCCTTTGAAAAAGACAATAAAGAAGCAAAGGAAAGACTGAAACAATGCAGAAAAGAAATTGAAAACATAAATAAACGTATGGATGAGATTCTGGAAGAAATAGAAGACCTGGATGATGAGTTAAAACAAGCTAATTTGGAACTTTTACAGAATTCAGTGACGTACATATTCAAAACCCTCAAAGCTAATCGGGACAGAGCCCAGGATATAATAAATGAATTAAATGAACTAAAACAAAGAGAATTATTTTTAACCCGGGAGCTGAAAAGTATCTCCTTTGATTGGACTAAATATGCTGTTGACCTTACTGAACTCATAGGTGTTGATGAGGTTAAAAGGCTTGAAGATAAATTTGGGTCGGAGGAATTGAAAGATGAAACTGATAACACCCCAGCAAATGAGGATGATTGACAAAACAGCCATAGAAAAACTGGGTATACCAGGAATTGTTCTTATGGAAAATGCAGCTCTTTGTGTGACAAATAAAGCGGTTAGCCTTATTGAGAATATTGAAAATCCATATATTACAGTAGTTGCCGGAGCGGGTAACAATGGCGGGGATGCATTTGCAGTTGCAAGACATTTACTGACTTTGGGCTATGCTGTATCGGTTTTTAGTATGACAGATCTGAGAAGCCTTGCCGGGGATGCATATACAAATGCAAGAATCCTTGTCAATATGGGCGTGGATATTGCAATAATGGATGAAAATACCATAGAACGTTTTGAAATTTCATGTGAAAGAAGCCATCTTGTTATAGACGGTCTTTTAGGTACGGGTCTGAACCGGGATGTGGAAGGTCTCTGGGGCAGAGTCATTGATATAATAAATGAGAGATCACGTTTGGTTCTGGCAATTGATATTGCTTCAGGTGTAGATGGACTTACAGGTGCTGTCAGGGGAAAAGCCGTCAGGGCGGATGCCACAGTGACTTTTTTCCTTCCCAAGACAGGAATGGTCCAGTTTCCTGGGGCAGGTTATATCGGGGAACTTACTGTGGCCGATATTGGAATACCATATAATCTTTTCGATAGTTTTGATGCGCCGAATTTATTGGAGAAAAAAGATATTGCCAGGCTTCTTCTGGACAGACCATTGGACGGACATAAAGGTACTTTTGGGAAGGTTCTTGCCATAACCGGATCTAAAGGCATGACCGGTGCCGCTTATTTATCATGCTATTCAGCTTACAGAACAGGCTGTGGCCTGGTCAAGGCAATAGTGCCGGAAAGCTGTGCTGACATAATATCCGTCCTTGTACCTGAAACAATTATTGTGCCAATGTCCGAAAAAGAAGGGCATTTATGTATTGAAGACCATAAGCTACTTAAAGATCTTATAATTGATTCAGATGCTTTGCTTATAGGTCCGGGACTTAGCTGCAATGAAGATACGCACCGACTACTGAAAAAAGTGGTGGAAGTCTGCGAACAGCCAATGGTGATTGATGCTGATGCATTAAATATCATGGCAAGGGATAAATCACTTTTGGAAAATATACGTGGTGAGGCCGTTATTACTCCTCATCCCGCCGAAATGGCAAGGCTTACAGGAAAAAGCATAAATGAAGTTCAGCAGGACAGAATTTCTATTGCAAAAGACTTTGCTGATGAGTATGGTTTAAATGTAGTACTCAAGGGTGCGGGAACCGTAATTGCTTCCAACGACGGGCGGGTTTCCATAAATCCGACCGGCAATGATGGTATGGCCACTGCCGGGGCAGGGGATGTGCTTGCGGGCATGATTCTTGCCTTTCTTGGTCAGGGAATGATTCCCTATGACGCGGCATGCGCCGCAGTTTTCCTTCATGGACTTGCTGGTGAGATAGCAGGGGGCGGAAAAGACCGCAGGAGTGTAATGGCTTCAGATATAGCAGATAATATTTCTGAGGCATTTAAGATAATAAATGAGTAATATGGCTTAAGCAGTGGAATTAAAATAAAAGAGCAGTATTTGTTAGCAGAGGGTGGTTGTTTGGAGTATAAATTTACCCGGGCATGGGCCGAAATAAATCTGGATAATATTGCGCACAATGTCAGAGAAATCAGAAGACTTGTAGGGAAAAGAACCGAAATAATGGCAGTTGTCAAAGCAGATGCATACGGGCACGGTGTTTTGGAAACTGTAAATACGATGATAGAAAATGGCGCCACAAGGCTTGCTGTTTCAATGCTTGATGAAGCAATACAGCTCAGAAAAATAGGGGTGGAAGTCCCTATTTTGGTTCTGAGTCATACAAACCCTGAGAGAGCTGACGAACTTGTGAAATATAATATAACTCAGACCGTTTACAGTAATGAAATGGCAAAAATTTTGTCAGATGTGGCGGTAAAAAATAATGCCCGCATTCATGTACATATAAAAATAGATACAGGTATGTCCAGGGTAGGTTTTTTACCCGGCTACAGTGCTGTAAAAGAAGTAACGGCCATTCAGAAAATGCCCGGTATAGTGATAGAAGGCATATTCACACATTTTGCCGCTGCAGATGAAGAGGACAGGACATATACCCGGCATCAGATGGAATTGTTTGATATTATCATAAATGAACTTAACAGGATAGGAATACTGATTCCGATAAAGCATGTATCCAATAGTGCTGCAATCATACAATATCCTCAGTACAGTCTGGAACTTGTCAGACCGGGAATAATCCTGTACGGTATATATCCTTCCAAAGAAGTTGACAGAGGTGTTATAGATCTGAGACCTGCCATGTCTTTAAAGGCAAAGGTTTCAATGGTCAAATGGATTGAAAGGGACGCCAGTGTCAGTTATGGCCGGAAGTTTATTTCAAAAAGGTCTACTAAACTGGCAACTGTACCTATCGGATATGCCGACGGATATTCAAGACTTTTAACCGGTAAAAGCCATGTTTTGATCAATGGACAATATGCCCCGGTGGTTGGCGCAATTTGTATGGATCAGCTTATGGTGGATATAACGGATATTGAAGGTGAAGTTAATATCGGCGATGAAGTAGTTCTCATAGGCAGGCAGGGAAATCATGAAATTACAGCCGATGAAATTGCAGACCTTATGGGAACAATTCCATATGAGGTAGTATGCATTATAGGTAAACGTATCCCGAGGGTATATTTTAAGGAAGGAAAAATAGTAAATGTGCTGAATTATCTTGTATAACTGCAAAAAAATGAGTATACAAATTTAGGGAAAGTGTAATAATAATCATAGAAGCGTAATCTAATCTTAATTGAACTCTTCCCTATATTTTCTTATAATATAGGAAGGGACAAAATAAGAGGGGTCAGTGTATTTGGTCACCAATACTTTTTACAGGAGTGATCAATATGCAGGTAAAAAGAGGAGACATTTATTACGCTGACTTAAGTCCCGTAGTAGGTTCTGAACAGGGGGGGATCAGACCGGTTCTGGTAATTCAAAATGACATAGGCAACAAGTTCAGCCCCACCATTATAGTTTCAGCTATTACCTCACAATTGGACAAGGCCCGTCTTCCAACACATATTGAAATAAAAGGTGAGCTTTGCGGGCTCAGTAAAAGATCCATAGTACTCTTGGAACAAATAAGAACCATTGATAAAAGAAGACTGCGTGAAAAAGCAGGACATCTTGATGATTACTTAATGAGACAGGTTGATCATGCACTTCAGACAAGCTTTGGCCTGAACGCTACATACGTCCAGTAAGAAGTGAGTCTGAAGTCAGATACTAAGGAGGAAAGAGATGAGTTGCAAAAGAAAAAATAAGTTAGTTTTGTTAATTTGTATAGTAACAGTTTTAGCGTGTGTTACCCTGATGGCTTCGGCGGGAAACGGAAATCCGGGAAGCGATTCCGATCCGTTAGTAACCAAAAGCTATGTTGACCAGCAGATTGCGCTTCTTAGCAGCCAGATTGGCAAATCAGGCGGTTCATCTTCCGGAAATGTTGATACAGAAGTAATAGAACAACTTCAGACTGATATAGGAGA
>JAAYMA010000117.1 GCA_012521615.1 Clostridiaceae bacterium
ATAAGAATATAATTCTATAATAAATTCAGAATTATAATATCTAAAATATATATGATTTTCAATAAACCAATGTTTCACGTGAAACATTGGTTAAAAAATCAGTAATATATGTTATAATATGAATGGCTTATGGGGTCTATAAAATTTGTCGAGGTGTAATATGGCTAAAATCATTGCTATTGCAAACCAAAAGGGTGGTGTAGGTAAGACTACAACCTCTGTCAATTTAAGTGCGTGTCTTGCAGTTAAAAACAAAAAAGTTCTTGTTATTGATATAGATCCTCAGGGTAACACCACCAGCGGTTTCGGTATTGATAAGAATTCTGTTAAAAATTCAATCTATGATGTAATAATTAATGAGATTCCTATTCAGAATACTTTAATAAAGACAATGATAGAAAATCTACATCTGTCACCTTCTAATATCAATCTGGCTGGTGCTGAAGTGGAGCTTGTATCGGTTATTTCACGGGAAACAAGACTTAAATTTGCTATTGATGATATAAAGGATAATTATGATTTTATAATTATAGACTGTCCTCCTTCGCTTGGGTTGCTAACAATAAATGCTCTGACTGCAGCTGATACACTGCTGGTGCCCATACAATGCGAATACTATGCACTTGAAGGATTAAGCCAGCTGATGAATACAGTTAAAATGATACAAAGACATTTAAATAAGGACCTGAGGGTTGAAGGCGTAGTACTGACAATGTTTGATGCCAGAACAAATCTTTCTATACAGGTAGTAGATGAGGTAAAAAAATATTTCGGAAATAAAGTATATCGCACAATTATTCCAAGAAACGTAAGACTTAGTGAAGCGCCAAGTTATGGGCTGCCAATAATACTATACGATGAAAAATCAAAGGGCGCAGAATGCTATATGGATTTAGCTGAAGAAGTTATACTATGCTCGGAGGAAGATAAATGAGAAAGGGATTAGGTAAAGGTCTGGATGCGTTACTCGGGCCAATAAATAATTTGGAAGACGAAAAAAACAATATACTGGAAGTGAAAATTAATGAAGTTGAACCAAATAAAGATCAGCCAAGGAAAGACTTTGATGAGGAAAAACTTAAAGCTCTTGCTGATTCAATTAAAGAGCATGGCATCGTTCAGCCTATAATTGTCCGTAAGGAAGAAACCGGATATTCAATTGTTGCAGGAGAACGCAGGTGGAGGGCTGCAAAAATTGCAGGCCTTAAAAAAATTCCTGTAATTGTCAAAGAACTGACGCCTCAGGAAGTAATGGAAATTGCACTGATAGAAAACCTTCAAAGGGAAGATTTAAATCCCATTGAAGAAGCGGAGGCATATCAGAAGTTAATGAAGGAATACAAAATGACACAGGAAGATGTGGCAAAGATTGTTGGCAAGAGTCGGGCTGCCATAGCGAATTCTGTAAGACTTCTTACTTTGGTAGAAGAAGTTAAAAATATGCTAAAGGAAGGTAAATTATCAAGCGGACATGCAAGAGCTTTGGTTACCATTGATGATGGAGAAAGACAAAAAGAACTTGCAGAAAAGATAATTAACAACAATCTCAGTGTTAGAGAAACTGAAAAACTGGTCTCAAATGAAATGAAAGAGAAAAAAGAAGCTCCAAAAGACCTGGAAAAGAAGAATATAGAGATAGAGGCTTTGGAAGAGAAACTGAAATCCTTTTACGGAACAAAAGTAAACCTGAGTAAAAATGCGAACAAAGGTAAAATTATAATTGAATATTACTCCAAGGATGAATTTGACAGAATAATTGATTTATTATTAAAATAAATAATTTGGTGGACTAATTTACCGGGTAAAATTATGTATTTATAAGATTTAAAATGCTTTGGAGGTAATATGGATAATTATCTGATACATATATTCGGTTCATTATCAGGGTTATGTTTAATGCTTGCTGTAATCAACTATATACGACTTAGTGGTATGATTAAAAAGTATAAGAAATTGATAAAAGGTTTAAGTAAAGAAAATGTTGAAGAGTTGATGATTTCTTATTCCAAAGAATTAAATTCCGTAAAAGAGAAACTGGAGCATAATATTAATGCACGTATATTGACCCTGGAAAATAAAATGGATAGCTGTATTAAAAATGTTGGTATAGTAAATTACAATGCATTTAAGAACATAAGCAACAATATGAGTTTTTCCATAGCCGCGTTAAATGACAATAAAGACGGTATAGTGTTTACAGGTATATATACAAGGGAAAACTCTTATGTATACGCAAAAGAGATAAAAAACGGAAAGGGACTTAAAACACTTTCCGATGAAGAACAGGAAGCTTTGGAAAAAGCACTGTTAAAAATAAAATAATTGTACTTAAATGAGAGGAGATTCTCTATGCTTGACATTCAAAAAATAAGAAATAATCCTGAAGAAGTTAAAAACGCTCTTAAGAAAAGATTATACGATGTTGATTTTACAGAACTTCTGTCCTGGGATAAAGAAAGAAGAAGTATTATAGCAGAATCAGAAGAACTAAAAGCCAAAAGAAATAAGATATCGGCTGAAATTCCTGCTCTTAAAAAGCAGGGCAAAGATATCAGCGAACTGCTTGCTGATATGAAAAATGTATCTGACACTATAAAAAAGATGGATGACCAGCTAAGAGAAATTGAAGGAAAAATAAATGATTTCTTGGCAGGACTTCCTAATATACCTGCAGATGATGTGGTGGCAGGCGGAAAAGAAAATAACCAGGTTATCCGCGTTTACGGAGAAAAACCTGAATTTTCATTCGAAACAAAAAATCACGTTGATCTGGTAACTGATTTGGGGCTTGTAGATTATGAAAGAGGAGCCAAAATAGGAGGAAGTGGTTTTTGGGTTTATACCAATGATGGAGCTCTTTTAGAATGGGCCCTTCTGAATTATTTTATAGAAGAGCATATTAAAGATGGATATGAATTTTTATTGCCTCCTCATATCCTGACATATGGATGTGGTTTTGCAGCCGGCCAGTTTCCAAAATTTACAGATGATGTATTTAAGGTTGAAACCAGTGAGGTAAATGATAAAATGCAGTTCCTTCTTCCAACTGCAGAAACAGCCCTTATAAATTATCACAGAGATGAAATATTAAAAGAGGAAGACCTTCCAAAGAAATATTTTGCTTATACTCCTTGCTACAGAAAAGAGGCGGGAAGTTACAGAGCTGAAGAAAGAGGTATGATACGAGGGCATCAGTTTAATAAGGTTGAAATGTTCCAGTTTACATTGCCAGAACATTCTGAGGAAGCTCTTGAAGAGCTTATTGGAAAAGCAGAGAAGCTCGTTCAGGGGCTTGGACTGCATCACAGGGTAAGTAAGCTTGCAGCTCAGGACTGCAGCGCCAGCATGGGAAAAACGTATGATATAGAAGTCTGGATTCCGAGTATGAATGATTACAAAGAGGTAAGCTCCTGTTCCAATGCCTATGATTATCAGGCAAGAAGAGGCAATATAAGATTTAAAAGAAAAAATGCTAAAAAGACAGAATTTGTTCATACCCTCAACGGATCCGGCCTCGCCACAAGCAGACTCCTTCCTGCAATAGTCGAGCAGAATCAGCAGGAAGACGGAAGTGTAATTGTTCCTGAAGTTTTGCGCAAATGGATAGGCAAGGATGTACTGAAGCCTGTTAATAGTAAATAGAAAGAATTATAACATGGAGCTGTCTCAAATAGTTTTCAGCCATGATGTTCAGATTCTGAGCCTTTTGCAGGTACGGCTGAGATTTTATATTGGCAATAACAATATCCTGCATTGATTAACTAAGAAAATCTGAGAAACATGGCAGAAGATTTCAGAGACAGCTCTTTATAATTGCTCGAAAAAAAAGCGGGGGATAGTAAAGTGTACTTCAGAGAATTAACTTTAGATGATTATGACATATTAATGCAAAATATAAGAAATGCCTTTCCTCATAAACCGCCCCATATAGAAGAGAGAAGGGCTGATTATGTCAGACGGGAGCTTGATAAAAGAGAACAGGGAGTATTTGTGGGCTTATTTGACGACAATGATGTGTTGGTTGCGTCAATGGAATTGTTTGAGTTTGAAATGTGTTTCAAAGGAAAATTGATTCCGCTGGGTGGAACAGGTTTTGTTGCAACCAATTTTTTAAGAAAAAAAGAGAAATCGGCCAAGGCTCTTGTAGAATTCTTTACAAAATATTTTTTGGACAGGGGAATTACAATAGGTGCGTTATATCCGTTCAACTTCGCATTTTATAAGAAAATGGGCTTTGGATATGCTACCGAGAATTATATGTTCAATTTAATCCCCGGGTACATTTTAAACAACGGTGATAAATCCAATTTATCATATTGCAGGCCTGATGAGGAAGAAGAAGTGCTTGAATTCTACAGTAAATACGCATCAATCACTCACGGTATGCTGATTAATAAAGGTAATGATTATACAAGGATTTTCAGGGATAATCAGGTTGTTGTTTGCCGGATTAACGGACAAATCACAGGCTATTTGAGTTTCAGACTGGTACCCGTTGAAACTCATGTTGATAAAACCACTGATATGATAGTATCAGAAATGGTATATCAGGATGAAGAAACTCTTGGTCAGTTTTTAACTTTTCTTGCATCCCAGTCTGATCAGATAGAACGTATACGCCTGTATACTACAGATCCATATATTTATTATTTATCAGATAATCCTGATAATGGTTTAAATACTGCCTATAATAATGGAATACAACAGCTGGCACATATGTGCGGTGGAAGTATGCTGAAAATTTTAGACCTGAAAGCTTATTTAAAGCAGAATTCCACCTTTGAAGAACCTGTTCATGAACCGGTATATGTGAAACTTAATATTAAAGACAGTTTCAATAAATCCAACAATGAGCCTGTGATTGTGAAAATTGAAGGAAACAGCATAGAGATTTCTGAAAACTCGCATTTTGATGTGAAGTTATCTGGGGATGTCAGTGATTTTACTTCCTTTGCAGTAGGTGCAATCCCCTTATCAAAACAAATAGAATATTCCAGGCTCTGTATCAGTGATAAAAAATGGGCACCACTTTTACAGAGATGCCTGGGCTATGATAAAAAACCTGTTTGTTTTTCATACTTTTAATTCTGATTAAAACTATAAACCGCTGAGATTATAATTTATTCATACATTATTGTTCAGGGGTATCAAGTTTTCTGAGCTTGGTATAGTTTCCATCTGCATCGACAAAAACTATTCTTTCAAGAGCGTTAATCATACCTTGCTTAAAGTCTTGAATATATTTTTCTCTTAAACGTTTTTGTTCGATTTTTTCTTCTTCGGTAAGACCTACTGTTTTTGCTTTTCTTGCAAGTTCGTTGATCCGGTCAATTAAGCTTTTTTTCATTTTAATAGATACCTCTCAATACTGTATTGTCCAAATCATTATATATAAAATCAGAAATAAAATAAAGAAGACTATTTTTCCATTATTAAATACTTCTAAACTGCAAAAGTGAAAAACCCCCGGACCGGTATTGAAATGCTCCCCTGTAAGGCGTATACCTGAAATAACAGAATTCAGGACTGCTAAGTGGGGAGCATTTCAGTCTTAAAGGGTTTTTCTGAATTATTTTCGATTCAGGACTGGGCTAAAAATTTTTTACCCTGTCCATCATATGTTTGTTAAAATTGATAATCTTCCGGTCATAAGAGCAATCCATGAGTGGTGAAGATAATATAAAGTCTGCAGTAGCCCTGTTATTGGCTATTGGAATATCATATACAGCAGCAATTCTCAGGAGTGCCTTAACATCAGGGTCATGGGGCTGGGCTTCCAGCGGGTCCCAGAAGAAAATAACAATGTCGATACCGCCTTCTACAATACGGGATCCAATCTGTTGGTCACCGCCAAGAGGACCACTATTGTATGCTTTTACCGGAAGCTCTGTTTTCTCTGCAATAATCCGTGCAGTTGTACCTGTACCGCATAAAAAATGTTTTCTTAATGTAGAGATATTATCATTTACCCATTCCAGAAGATCATCTTTTTTGTTGTCATGGGCAATAAGAGCAATCCTTTTTTGTCTTGGTATGGGAATATTTATGTATTCATCTGTTATCAAAATTCTCACCTCCATAAATATGATAATACCATATTTAAGGAAAACAAAGACATTTTTAATGAATTTCATAGATGTCATCATATCTGCCATCGGGTATTATAAGTGCAAACCATTTCTTATCAGGGTTTCTGATACTACCTTTAATGTCAATTACAAATGATTGGCCATCGGTTACGGGAACTTTGAATTTGTTACTGTCAAGGTCAAGGTTATATGTTTTTATTTCAAAATTCAAAGGTTTTAAAGCCTCTGCCTTTACTGAAAGAGTTATATTTTTCCCGGAAACAATTTTATTGCATACAATACTGTAGAAATTTACAAGATCCAGACAGTAATCTTCATTAGGAAGGATGGTTATTGTCTTGCTTATATTCTTATATTCAACCGTATATCTTCCCTGGGGCAGATATGTACTAATATTTGTATTTCCATCGACAGGCTTTAATAAAGTTTTTTTCTGGGTTATTTCATTAGTAAGCAAAACAAAATCGGAATCATCACTAAACTTGACAGTAATGCTGCTGTCGCCCGATATATCCGACATCAGCCACAGCCATCTTGCAGAAGGCTGCACCCATACTTCTTTATAGTTATAGCAGTTATTCACCGGCCAGTAAGGGATATCCTTTTCTCTTGAAGTTTGGATCCCTACTGGCAGAGATCCTGCAATATTGCCGGACATGGCTGTATACTGAGGGGCATAATCATATCCTTCACCATACATTAAACTCTGACAAAACGGATTTTTGCCCAGTACCCATTCGATCTGGTGCTGACTGATTTTCAAAAGATCCGGTCTTCTTCTCAGACGGGCTATTGAGGACATGGCTTTGGCATCGGACAAAATAAGGGAGTTATTGCCCCTGAATACGAACCATACAGGAAAACGTCTTAAATAATATTCATCTGAAAGCCTGATCCCGTTTCTGACATGATCCTCAAAGGTGTCCTCATCTGATTCATCAATTCTGTAAATAGAGGCCGGGAACATATAATAAGGCTCGGTATATTCAATTATAGCTTCAAGGTATTCGGAGAAAAGTATAATTGTAGAATACCAGTTCATCCAGTCATCATGATTTTTAAATTCCTTTATTAATTCGATTAAGGCTATAATGGGAGCCTGTGAATGGGAAACATGGAAAAAGTGGAGTATATCTTTTTTCTCAGGGCTGTTATAGAAAAAGCCTCTTATAGGTATATCCCAATCAGGGTATGTTTTTTGCTGGCAATCCACAACAATTTTAGCAAACTCAAAAGCTTTCTGAGAATATTTATCATTGCTTGTAATCCTGTAAAGTTCAACAGCAGACAGTATACCATAGGAATATAAAACAACGTTGGGAAAAGATCTGTATTGACTTTGAAGCTCTTTATTTTCAAGAGCATCCAGGGCAAATTTAAAATCTTCTATAGCGGCTTGTCTGCACCAGTCTGACAGATGAGGGAACCGGTCTTTTAATACTCTTGAAGCAAGGGCTTCTGTTGCTGCAGTATCGAAATTGGCCATGGGGACATTTTTGGCCTTGAAAATAATATCGTCAAAAGTACCTATAATACCATCTGTCCAGAAATCCATGGTCGCCCATACAGAGCGGTATCCATCCCCGAATCTGGTCTTCAATACCCAATCCAAACCCCATCTTGCCTCTTCAATAAGACCTTCATAAAGCTCAGGATCTTTTTCTTTTACAGTTTCTGCAAGGTAAAACATTGCATACACTGCTTCAGTTGTGTTCCAGACTCCCTGGGAAAGATCTCCCGCATCATGCCAGCCGCCGTTAATTATGATAGTTTTTCCATCATGTTCGCACTGCCAGTCACGGTGGCATATGCCATGGATACCTTCTACTTCAAAACCACATCTTTCAGCAAAGAAAAAGTTCAGAGTTTTCCAGATAGTGCCCCGCCAGACATTCTTATCGATTTTAAAGACAGGGGTTTCAATATTACCGCATTTTATATAATAAGTTCCTTCATGATCCAACTCGGTAAAATCCATTATCTGAAACTCACCAAGTTTGCTCTTTAATATTGTTAAGGGTTTGGAAAGAACAATTTTACCGTTGTCAGCGTCTATAACAGAAAATTCATCAGCCTTGATATCAGTCCCTATTGCTGTTTTCTCCGTTCCAAGCTGATAACCGGTATGGCTGAAAGCAATTCTGCCGGGCGCAACATCCCAGCCTTCGAAGTGGTCGGCTTCTACTTTTTGAAGTTCAAGTCTGTCTATATAAAAGCAGACTGTATCTGTGGCACCGGGTTCGTTGCCCTGCATTCTGTAAATAATATCAACACCAGTAACCTTGTCTCTGGGGAGGCTTGCAATTTCCCAGACTACATGATTCCATCTGTCAGGTTCAAGGAGAAAGAAATGAAGTCCCTCCCTTTCATAAGAATCAGGTATTTTTATTTCTCCATCATTATGTAAAACTACATACATGGAAATCACATTAAAGCCGGGGAGATGGGGATAAACCCAGAATGACAAGCGGTTATATTCTGACCAGTCTTCATTGTCTATAATTCTTCTGCAGACAGCTTCGCCGAAAGGGCGACCATAACGTTCCAAATCATCAGGACTTACATCAGTCTTCATTTTTGTTTTTGATATCAGGCGCAAGGATTTTGAGCCCGAGAAATATTTTTCATGGCTTATGCTCATTTCTCCGACACCTATATGCTGCCAGTGAGTTAAATCCTCCATATCGTCAATTAGGATGGATTCCAGTACAGGTTTCTGAAGCCATCTGTAATTTGCTGAAAGTTTTTCGTTAATTTTTTCAGGAACATTATTAATTCTGCGCATAAAAGAGCCTCCCAACAAATTAATTATTCTTTATTTAGTTACCATTTTTATAAATTATTAAACACTAATATGGTCAGCTCTTAATTTTTGGTAATAAGTATAAATTTTAACTTTGTAACATAGTCACTTTATATATAGTTTGATTTACTGTAAAATGAACAATAATCAAAATTATGAAGACGGTATACTCAAAATGGAGGGTATATGCATTATATTATTTTATTTTTAGAAGGCATTATAACTTTCGTATCCCCCTGTATGCTGCCCATGCTTCCTATTTTCATCTCTTACTTTGCCGGTGGTACAAATAGTAGGAAACGTGCTTTTATTAATTCAGTATTCTTTGTGCTGGGCTTCACTATTGTATTTGTCGCGCTTGGAGCCTTTGCAGGTACATTTGGCAGGCTTTTGGTGGTATATGGAAGATGGGTGAATATTGTGGCGGGAGCCATAATTGTCCTGTTTGGATTTAACTATCTTGAGGTTATAAATATTCCGTTTTTGAGAAGCTCAAAGCAAATAGATTATCAGCCAAAAGATCCGGGAATAATTTCATCGTTTGTCTTTGGTATAATTTTTTCCATTGGCTGGTCGCCCTGTGTAGGTACATTTTTGGGATCGGCATTGATGATGGCGGCATCATCACAGCATAGTCTTAAAGGCATATTTATGCTGTTGATATATTCACTCGGCTTGGGAATCCCGTTTATTGCATCGGCAATCATTCTGGAAAGGCTTAAAACAGTGTTTGATTTCATTAAAAGAAACTATAAGGTTGTAAATTTAGTCTCGGGATTATTACTGGTAATGGTCGGAATAGCAATGATGACCGGTATGCTCGGCCGGCTGTTATCAGTCTTATCATTATAGGGAAAAGAGGATATTGGTATGAACAGCAAAACAAAAACCATATTATATTTAGTAATTTTTATATTATTAATAATAGGAGCGGTATCAGTTTACAGTCATCTTTCAGAAAAAATTACTCCTGAAAACCCTATTTTGGACAATAAGGCAAATAATAGCCCTGAATATGAAAAAAATAACACTGGTTCCGGGGAAACTTCCGGCGAAACTCAGAATACTGATGAATCCGGGAATTCATCCGATGAAGAAGCTGACAAAGATACAGATGTAACAGGTGAAGAATCTGAAGACAGGATTAAGGCCTGGGATTTCACAGTTTATGATTATGATGGAAACCAGGTAACCTTGTATGATTATATTGGTACACCCATTGTCCTTAATTTCTGGGCTTCATGGTGCGGACCTTGCAGGATGGAAATGCCTCATTTTAATAAAGTTTCACAGGAGTATTCAGATGATGAACTCATTTTTTTGATGGTGGATCTGGTAGATGGTCAGAGGGAGACTGTGGAAAAAGGGAAAAAATTCATTGAAGAAAATGAGTACACATTTACAGTTTTATTCGATTCTGACCAGGACGCTGCCTACACTTATATGATAAGATCCATACCAACCACACTTTTTATAGACAGCGAGGGTTATATAGAAGCCGGAGTGGAAGGTATGATAGATGAAACTACTTTAAGACGGGGTATTGGCCTTATATTAAATAAATGATACGCAAAATTACGGTTTAACTTTCACTGGGTTCATCTATCCCAAGATCGTTATTTATGACAGATGCTATAGAGACTGCATTTTTCCCGAATTTATCCCGGATTTTATCAATGGCGGTCTCCAGTTTTTCACGTTTTTTTCTTGTGTTTTCTTTGTTCAGGTCAAAAAAGGTGATTTGCTCACCAATAGGAGCATCTTCGGGTATAAGATTTAATCCTGTAATTGTGAGCATGCGTATAGGAGCTTTTAAATTCCAGCTGGAAAGGATTATTTCCAGGGCAATCTGGGCTATCTCTTTTGCAAGATAAGTGGGTACCAAAAGAGGTTTTTGTCTGGTAATGACCTTAAAATCCGGATCTTTTATAGTAACCTGGACCGTCGAACATTTTACGCCGTATTTGCGCATTCTGGACGCTACCTGATCAGCCAGGGCATTGACACTGACCTTTATATCCGAAATACCTGTTAAATTTCTCTTAAAAGTCATGCCATTTCCGACAGATTTAATTTCTTTAGGGTCGTTGACTGACCTTACAGGTTCGTCATCAATACCGTTGGCATAGTCATGTATGGCCTCGCCAAGTTTGCCTAATTGAGAAACTAAAAGATTTTTATCACTGTTGGCAAGGTCCCCAATAGTATGGATATGAAGTTTCTCCAGAACTTTTTGTGCTGATTTTCCTACATACAGCATACGGGAGACGGGCAGGGGATATAAAACAGATTTAAAATTATCTTTTGTAATTACTGTGGTGGCATCAGGCTTTTTATAATCACTTCCGAGTTTTGCAAAAACCTTGTTGAAAGATACCCCTACTGAAATTGTAAGGCCTATTTCTTCATGTATCCTTTTTCTTAAGGTATCTGCAATCTGTTTCCCTGAACCAAAAAGCTGATAGCAGTCGGTGACATCCAGCCATGATTCATCTATTCCAAAGGGTTCAACTTTGTCTGTATACTGCTGATATATTTCAT
>JAAYMA010000118.1 GCA_012521615.1 Clostridiaceae bacterium
ATCAGCGCTTCTCAATGCATCTTCATGTATTTTTTGGGTGAAACTGCTCAATTTTTCTGCATCACGGCTTGATGCTTCCATGGCCTGGTTGATCTCAAGAGCTGCAGTTCTGATACCGTTAATTGACTGATCAATAGTCTTTATATCAGAAATTGTTCTGTTCAGCATTTCTGCATTTTCTTCCATGGTTTTATAGATCAATTCAAGTTTTTCACTCATAATTCTGGTTGAATTGATGGTGTTCTCCATGCTCTGCTGTCCATCCGACGCAGCAGATTGGATATTATCAACAAAGCCTGTCATTCCTTCCAGATTCTTCTTGGTATCGTCTGCAAGCTTTCGGATTTCTTCAGCAACAACAGCAAATCCTCTTCCGTTTTCACCGGCGCGGGCAGCTTCAATGGAAGCATTGAGGGCAAGGAGGTTGGTCTGTTCAGCAATTGCACTCACGCCATTGACTATGTTATAGACGTTATTGGCCATTTCAACAAGCTTGCCTATTTGATCATTCATGATACCTGCGTACCTTAGGACATACTCTTTTAAATTGTTAATCTCTTTTATCTGTTCCAGACTGTCATTATTCTTCTGAATAAGTTCAGACGATGTCTGTGATAACTGGCTCAATGCCTGGGATGTCCTGCTAATGGTTTCATTTACCTGATTCATGCTTGCTGTAGTTTCCTGTACTACTGCCAGATTAGATTGACTAAGTGAAGAAATATCCTCAGAAAAATCAATTAGTTCATAGGACATAGCAGTCAGTTTCACATCAAGATCACTAAGATGTGCATTTATGTCCAGTAACTTCATTGTAGAATCAGTCATCTGACTTTGACTTGACAATAATTGATCAAAATATCCCAGAATATTTTTATGAATGGGCTTAGTAACTTTGGGCTCTTCCACTTCTTTGCCTTTTAATTTATTTTCAACATAATTGATAATATTCTTAGCCTCATTACATTGTTTTCTGAGCCTGATCTTCATTCCCCGTCTCCTCCTTGGTAAAAGCGATATATATTCCAATTAATTTTACCACATTTCGACAGGAATAAACAAAATATTTAGAATAAAATGTAATGTTGACATTACGGGATAAGCATACTAAATAGTGAGTAAATCAGGGGCAGGAATATGCTTGGAAGCATGTTTCCCACTTTAAATTTTTTGACTTCAATAAGGTTGACACCTATAGCAAGTATTAAAATATTTCCTACAAGGGACATCTGGGATACCACGACATCAGTAAGTATTGGCTTTAGAAAGCTTGCAAGCAGAGTAATTGTGCCCTGATATGCAAAAACCGGAATAACAGAAAACAGCACGCCCCAACCAAGGGTTGCAGAGAATACTATTGCACATATGCCGTCAAGCATTGCCTTTACAACCAGAACATCAATTTTGCCATAAAGGCCATCTTCCAATGAACCTACAATTGCCATCGCACCTACACAATATATAAGACTGGCGGTTACAAAGCCTTTGGCAAATCCGGATTCACCTTCTGTGAATTTATTTTGGAACCACTTACCAAGCCTGTCCAAATTTTCTTCTATTTTTAGAATTTCACCTATGATGCTTCCTATGACAAGACATAATATCATACCAGTAATGAAATTACGGTCTAATTTACCACCTTCAATTACCTGAAAAATGCCCTGCAGCGCTCCTGAAATACCTACAATGACAACAGCCAATCCTATGGACTGCATTATTGTATTTTTAAAACGGTCAGGTATCCCTTTTTTCAGGATAATCCCGACCAGAGCACCTGCCGCAATAGCTGCAACATTTATAATTGTACCCAACCCCAACATAGTCCTTCCCCTTTTATTCTTCTGTATTTCTTATACTAATCATCGACGTAATTCAACAACAGTTACCCCGCTTTCACCTTCCCCGAATTTGCCCAGTCTGAATGAGTTTACATGGGGATGATGTTTCAGGAAATCCTGCACACCGCTTCTCAAGGCGCCGGTTCCCTTGCCGTGAATTATGGTGACTTCGTTTAATCCTGCTATAACAGCATTATCAATGTATTTATCAACTTTATCAATGGCTTCATCCACTGTAAAACCGCGTAAATCCAATTCAGGCTTTATGCTCTGCCTTTTTACTCCAGTTACTCTTGCGCGGCTGATCTTATCTATAATCTCTTTTTGCTTGTCAATTCTTTTAAGCTGGGATATATGAACCTTAACCTTCATTATGCCAGCCTGAACCATAACCTGACCATCTTTGTCGGGCTCTTCCAGGACTGTGGCTTTCTGATTTAGATTAAGTACCATTACAGTTTCGCCCGGTTTTAAATTCTTTGGAGGCTCAACAAATTCACGAACCTCATAAGTGTCCACCAAAGTTCCTTCAAGGTTATCCAGGCTTCTTATTGCTGTTCGTGCTTTTTCAAGCTCTTTCTGATAATTTTCATTATAGCCCCGGTTATATAATTCCTTTAATTTTTCCAGGAGTTCTTCAGATTCATATCTGGCATTGATTACAATACTTCTTGCTTCCTGCTTTGCTTTGGAGAGAATCTGATCTTTAGCCTTTTCAATTTTTTCTTTCTCTTTTTGAATCTGTGATTTTAACTCCTCAATCTCTCTTTTATATTTTTGAACTATTTCTTTTTCCTTTTCTGCCTTAATTCGGTTTTTCTCTATTTCACTTAAAACGTCCTCAAACTTAATATTTTCCTGTGTAAGATGGTCTTTTGCCCTGTCAATGATACGCTGATCAAGCCCGAGCTTCTGGGAGATGGCAAATGCGTTACTCTTTCCGGGTATTCCGATAAGCAGGCGGTAAGTCGGTCTTAAAGTCTCCACATCAAATTCACAGCAGGCATTTTGCACCCCTTCAGTAGTCATAGCATATAGCTTAAGCTCACTATAGTGAGTGGTTGCTATTGTACATACACTTCTACTTGTCAGCCATTCCAATATTGATATGGCAAGGGCAGCCCCTTCAGTGGGATCTGTTCCTGCACCCAATTCGTCAAGCAGCACCAAAGCCTCCTGATCGGCCTCTTTTAAAATTGAAACAATATTTTTCATGTGGGAAGAAAAAGTGCTCAAAGATTGCTCGATACTCTGTTCGTCGCCAATGTCTGCAAAGACATTTTTAAATATACCAAATTCACTCCCCGAATCAACCGGAATATGCAGACCTGCCTGCAGCATAAGAACAAAAAGTCCTGCAGTTTTCAAAGTTACAGTTTTTCCTCCTGTGTTCGGACCTGTGACCACCAGTGTCGTAAAGCTGGTTCCAAGTTCTATATCAATTGGCACCACCTTGTCCTTGTCAAGGAGAGGATGCCTTCCTTGCCTGATAACAATTATTCTTTTTTCAGACAGTTTGGGACATATGCCATCCATATCCCTTGAAAGTTTGGCTTTTGCAAATATGAAATCAAGCCTTGAAAGTATTTCAAGGTTAACTTTCAGCTCCGTTCTGATTTCTGAGACCTTAGCTGTAAGTTCAGCCAGAATCCTTTCAATTTCCCGCTGCTCTTTTATAAGAAGCGATTTTATCTCGTTATTTGCCTCTACAACAGATAAAGGCTCTATAAAAACTGTAGCCCCGGAAGACGAAATGTCATGTACAAGACCCGGAACCTGACTTCTGTATTCCTGCTTTACCGGAATAACGTAACGGTCTCCTCTTAAGGTAACTACAGCGTCCTGCATAATTTTTCTGTATTCGGCGGAACGTATAATCGACGACAGCTTTTCTTTAATGCTGTCCTGCTTCTGACGGATACTTCTCCTGATGGAAAAAAGCTCGGGGCTTGCACGATCGGAAATTTCCTCTTCGCTTAGTATTGCATTGGAAATAGCATCCTCAACATGTTTAAATACGTTGAGCTGCCTTGCCAATTGCAGTATTACATTATCTTCCCATTCAGGAGGAATATCATTTGTGAGAAACTGCTTTAAAACTCTTCCGCACCTGAGTGTATCACCTATCTTGAGAAGTTCTGAAATATTCAATACAGAACCGATCTCAACACGCCTGAGAGAAGTTCTGATATCATGAATACCACCAAAAGGAGCATTTCCTTTTCTCCACAGATAAGCTACAGCATCTGTGGTTTCTTTCAGCCTTGCTTCCACTTCAGAAAAATCAGAAACAGGCTTTAAATCCTCAACAAATGCTTTTCCCAATGATGAAACAGTTTTTTCCCTTAATTTATTTAATATCTTATCAAATTCAAGGACCTTGAGAGTTCTTTCATTCATTTATATATCCACCCTGTATTATAAATATCTATATTAATTTTAACTGACAGACCTCAGAAGCCAAACATAAAATTCCTCTTTAAAGAAAAAGCTGCGGTAGCGCCCGCAGCTTGGAGTATGAAGAGGTGAATACATCAGGGATGCCGTAATCCCTATGCTTCAAAATATTGCAAAGACTTACGTCTATGCAGAAGGCTTTCGCCGACAGATATAAGTTAACATAATTTATACCCGTTAATCAATGGGAATCTTTGGCTTATTCTTTCGTATCCTGGGGGCGATTTTTTCATTATAATAGCGGATCCAGCAGGTAAATAAAAAATCATAGAAAACAAATACAATCTGCAATACAATTCCGCCTATCAAAACTCCTGTACCTTCTGTCAAATAGGCCGGAAGAAAAGTCCCGGCTATTTTCCAGGCCGGCCACAGAAAAAGGTTAAAGGCACCAAGCTTCAAAATAAATTCGATCCAGGGCTTACTTATGGATTCAATATGAAATTTTAGAAGAGTATATATTCCAAAAAACATTATATATGGGAGTAAATTAAGTTTCTCCGGAACAAGAAGAAACCCAACAGCGCATGTAACTATATAGGAAGCCCAACCCCATCCAATTCCTGATTCAATTAATACAACAGACAACATGAAAGCAGCAAGTACGTAAAACCCCAGCCTGCCGGTGGGAGCTATTGATTCCAGTATAAGGGAGATTACTACTAAAGCTGATATAATGCCTGTCAGGGCAATTTTACGTGTTCTGTCACCCAATGAAAAACCTCCTGTATTTGAAATCAGCAGCATGCAATAAGGTCGCCGCCCATGCACTCACAACAGGTGTCAGCACACCACAATTGCATACAAATGTTACACATATCAGGATCCTGCCTGTAGGTATTTCTGTAATAATAATTCTGTCTGTAGCCTGCCGACTGCCTGTTAAGGTTGTTTAAAGCGTTCCTGTATTCAAAATTAGAGGGGTCCATTTGAACTGCTCTCTGAATATTTGCATAACCCCTGTCATACCATCCGCGCCTTAAAAAAATAAGACCCTGCAGATAATACCAGCTTGCTCCTCTGCTTTTCATTCTGTCAAGAAGCTTCTGTGCTTCATTTAAATTACCCATATTTATATAGCTTCTAATTCTGTGTTCAAGTTCGGCGTCAGTGTCATATTGATATTGACTTTGGCTGCTGCCGCTTTCATAGGACTGACTGTAGCTTTCCTGATACTGATACGAGCCTGCGTTTTTCATCAGAGTTTCATATGCTTCATTAATCTCACGCAATTTCTCTTCAGCCAGATCAGCCAGCGGATTATTCCTGTATTTATCGGGATGATACTTCTTTACAAGCTCACGGTATGCGCGCTTTATCTCATCATAGCTTGCTCCCTCTTTTATACCCAAAACTTTATACGGATTTTTCTTCATTTTCTTTACCTCTCCCCTGAAGAACCTTATCTGTCTTTACAATTAAACCTGAATAAATGATATTATCTAAAAGTCCCTTATTTTTTTCAATATTTAAAAGCGAATAGGCTTTTTCTACTTCACTCAATGAGTATGTCAGACTAAAATTCACAGGCTCCAGAATTTTTCTCTTAAATTCTGATATATTTTCACCATTATATTTATATTGTCTGACTACAGGATTATAATTATTGTTCCTGATATCTTCCTCAATATCATCATATGCATCCAGAATATAAATCCAGCGCCCTAAATTGTATCCCATCCAGCCTAAAGCTTTATTTGCCATTTCGTCATGAATATGTCCGCCCTGAAAAAGCTCTCTCATTATAAGTGCAAATGGTTCTGCTGCCTCGTCAACAATTTCACAACCATTTTTCTCAAGCTCCTGGAGCTGCTTGAGATGATGTTTTATTATTTTACATTTTTCAGGGTATTCATTTTTTACTTTTTTGTAAAAACGCTTAAGCATTAAGCTGCCGGATCCGGAAATAATACTTTTTTC
This sequence comes from Clostridiaceae bacterium, assembly GCA_012521615.1. GTDB lineage: Bacteria > Bacillota > Clostridia > DSM-8532 > DSM-8532 > DTU059. Next base: position 6,216 of record JAAYMA010000118.1, read on the forward strand.
ATCAGCCCACTTATCTCTTAGATTATAATATGTCAGAAGTATGTTCATTGCGGCAGCATAATCTGCACTTGATCCGGAATAAACAACAAATCTTTTCTTAAATGGATGAGCTATACAACGCTCGCGTCTCCCGTTAACGGGTGCTGTATCCAAGGAATCCAACAAAACATAAAGAAAGGTTAAATCATAATTCAGCGTAACTCTTGGAATTTGTCCGTATTTTTTTCCTATAGTCTTGCAAAGACTGCAGTAATAGCCGCGGAATATTTCATACTCCCTTAGTTTAAGCTCCGGTTTATCCGGCTCCACATATCCAAACATTATACCCTCGATTTATCAGTTCTCTGTATCTGTCTCTTTATTGCTTTTCTCTTTGTTTTTGTCGAAACTGACACCCTGCACATGTATATTTATTGACGATACACTCATTCCTGTCATACTTTCAACAGCAGACTTCACTTTTTCCTGTATTCTCCACGCAACTTCAGGAATACGGGCTCCATAATCAACTACTATATAGAAATCAATATCCACATTGTTATCATTAATTTCTACTTTTACGCCCTTAGGTATATTTTTCCGTCCCAGCACTGATGATATATTGTCAGCAATGTTGGCGTTCATAGCCGCAACGCCCTCTACCTCACTTGCAACGGTGTGAGCAATAACCATTATAACATCCGGGCTAATTTTAACCTGACCAATATCATCAATATTTTCGAAATTATTTAAATTCCCGGTCAATATTTTCACCTTCCTGTTCCCTTTTGATAAAACCAATAAGTGGATTTTATCAAAATTTATTTTATTATATCATTCACAGATAATTGATTGCAACTTCAGGTATTATTTGAATATGTATTCTAATACGATTCTAATAGAACCTTAATTTGAGGAAATATATGAACTTGATAGACAGACTAAAAAAATCCGCAATCATTTATGTATTCCCTTTCCTAGCTCTTATACTTGCCATATTTGCAAAGGAAACTTCGCATGCTGCAAGAAGCGCACTGTATTTGTCATTGGATGTGGTGATTCCCTCACTTTTCCCGTTTTTTGTACTGTCCAGGCTGACTGTTCCTTTTCTTAAAAATTTCAAATGTCCAAAATTCATTAAATTTCTGATAGAAAAAATATTCAGGCTGCCTTATTATACAATAATCATAATGGTTCTGGGGTATTTAAGCGGATACCCCACAGGGGCAAAACTTGCCCGTGATATGTTTGACGAGGGGCTAATTGACAACAATCAGGCAAGCAAAATAATTGCTGTGGCAAATAACTGCAGTCCTCTTTTTCTGATAGGCACAATTGGTGCAGGATTGTTCAAGAGTATAAAAATAGGTTTTTTTCTGCTTTTGATACATTGGCTGTCAGGAATAATCGCAGGATTTATCACCATTAACTTATCATGCAGCGAAGAATTAAAAGATAAGGCTCTGGAGAAAGGTTTTTACAAACAAAATACAGGATCCAAAGAAAAACCTCATATTTTCTATCTGTTGCCGGGGGCTGTTGAAGATGCGGCAATATTATGTATAAAGGTTTCAGGCTATATAATTTTTTTTGCAGTGATTTCTGAATTATTGTCAAGAACAGGACTGTTTACTGCCATTGGCAACTTCATAAGTTTAATAATTGCAGGAGAGCCGGGTCAGGGCAAAACAAGTGAACTTGTCACTGCTTTATTCAAAGGTGTTTTGGAAATTACATCGGGCTCACAGGCCATAAGCCAGCTTAACTATTACTCTTTAAGTATCAAACTTGCCCTCATCTCTCTAATATGCGGTTTTGCGGGGTTTTCGGTTCATACTCAAATAATGGGTATTATGAAAGGCTCCAAAGCCAGATACAAAGTTCTTATAGGCGGCAAATTCCTTCATGGGGTTATAGCCTTTATATTAACTCTTTTAATTGCAAAAATCTCTCCAATGACCATACAGGTTTCAAATACCGCAGTATTAGCCTTGACAGATTTTTCAGGGGTGAGGTTAATCACAGTCACTGTTTTAATTCTATCGCTGCTGTTTGCACCATACAAAACCGAAAACAAACTAAAGCAGTAAAAAATAAATTAACGCCTTTATCCTGTATACTCGAATAAAAGCGTTATATTATTCAAATTACTTTAATTCCTGCCTGTTAATTTTTATAACATCCAGTACATCTTCCAAAACGTCTTCAACTTTGCTCAATATTCCATCGGCATATTCCCTTGTACCAAGGCGTATTTCGCGGGCATTTTTCTTTGCATTGGAAATAATTATCTCTGCCTGCTCATAAGCCTGTTTGGTTATTTCATTCTCATCCACCAAAGCGGCAATTCTGGATTCGGCATTCTTGATTATATTTTCAGCTTCTTCCCTGGCTTCTGCAAGATACATCTCCTTTTCTTCAGTTATGCGTTTGGCCAGTTTAAGGTCATCAGGCAATTTTAATCTGATATCCTGAACAAGAGCCAGTAATGCTTCTCTGTCAACGATACATTTTCCACCCGAAAAGGGAACACTCACACCGCTTTCAATAATATCTTCCATCTGTTCCAAAAGTTCCAACAGTTCCATCCAAGCGACCTCCACAAAAAAATCATTTTCTTAACTTCTTATAAATTATATCGGCGATACATTCTGGAACTAAATCATCTATTTTACCTCCAAATGCTGCCAGTTCCCGTACAGCGCTCGAGCTTAAAAAAGAGTTTTCAATACTTGTCATCATAAACAATGTATCAATATCGTTATCGAGATTTCTGTTCAATAAAGCCATCTGCATTTCAGATTCAAAATCTGATACAGCCCTGAGGCCCTTTATTATTGTTTTTGCATTTACTTTCTTCATAAAATCCACAAGGAGACCCGAAAAACTTGTGACTTCGATATTTTTCCGATCTCCAATGGCGAGTTTTAACATTTCAATTCTTTCTTCAACAGTAAATACGGGAGACTTTGTGATATTTACCGAGACAACCACAATCAGCTTATCACATATTTTAGAGGCTCTGTTTATAATATCAAGATGACCATTTGTTACTGGATCAAAACTTCCCGGATAAACAAAAGTTGTCAATTTTTTCCACCTCAATATATAATATTAAGTGAGCTCATAGAATGAATAAACTGTATCACCATAGCTTCTGGACTTTACTTTTACAAAACGGCCCAATTCATCAGGTGCGATTTCATCTTTCTGATGCTCACAAGCGATTATTCCATCTTTATTTATTATATCAAAATCATTCAGTAATTGAAGTGTTTTAGTAAGAAATTTCATATTATATGGCGGATCAAGAAATATAATGTCAAATTTCTCACCTTTCCCGGCAAGTAAAGAAACAGCACGTTCTGCTGTCATGGTAAGTATTGAAGCTCTGTCAATGAATTTTACCTTCTCCAGATTTTTGCGGATTATATTAGTACAAAACCTGCTTTGATCCACAAAAACCGATTTTGAAGCACCACGGCTTAAAGCCTCAATCCCAAGATTGCCGGAACCTGAAAAAAGATCCAGCACCTTTGCATCAGGCAAATAAGGCATCAGAATATTGAAGACAGACTCTTTAACCCTGTCAAGAGTAGGTCTGGTCTTGTCAGTCGATGGAGCCTCTATTCTTATTCCTCGTGCTGTACCACCAATTATCCGTAGCATAAAATCTCCTTTAGTTAAAAGATAGTTCTTTTAATTTTTTATTACAAATTTCGTCAAGTCTTTCCTTCAGTGCCCTGTATTCATCATTTATACCAAGAAGATTGTTATCAGTTATCTCTTTTACCGCTCTCTGAACATCCTTTAGTATATCCATATCCCTGTACAAGTTAGCTATTTTGAACTCAGGAAGTCCATGCTGCCTGATACCGAAAACATCACCGGGACCTCTGAGCTCAAGATCCTTTTCAGAGATAACAAAACCGTCATTTGTACTAACCATTATTGCCATTCGTTCACGGGATATTTTGCTTTTGCTTTGATTAAACAAAATACAGTAGGACTGATGTTCACCTCTGCCGACCCGGCCTCTTAACTGATGAAGCTGGGCAAGTCCAAAACGTTCTGCATTTTCTATCACCATAATATTTGCATTGGGCACATTTACCCCTACTTCAATTACTGTTGTCGACACAAGGACGTCAAGCTCCCTTTCAACAAAGGACCGCATAACCTCTTCCTTATCACTTGCTTTCATCTTGCCGTGAATAAGCCCTACCCTCAATCCTGCCAGTTCATTGTCCCTGATTCTTTCGGCCAGACCTTCTGCCGACTCGGCATCAATCTGCTCCGAATCTTCAACCAGCGGACAGACAATATATGCCTGCCTGCCTTCATTAACATTTTTGCGTATAAAATTATATACCCTTTCACGCATTGCATCAGTAACTGCATACGTTTTAACGGGTTTGCGGTTTGGCGGAAGTTCATCTATCACAGAAACATCCAAATCGCCATAAAGCACAAGTGAAAGAGTTCTGGGGATGGGAGTGGCTGTCATTACAAGTAAATCCGGGTTTTCACCTTTTGCTGAAAGTCTTGCTCTTTGACGTACTCCAAACCGATGCTGCTCATCAGTAATTACAAGCCCCAGATTGAAAAATACCGTATCTTCTTCCAGAATGGCATGTGTACCAATAACAATATCTGCCCGGCCTTCTTTGATCAATTCCTTTACTTCATCTTTCTCCCTCTTTTTCATGCTGCCGGTAAGAAGTCTTACCGATACATCCAGACCGTCAAAATAGGAGACCACACTTTTATAATGCTGTTCTGCAAGGATCTCTGTCGGAGCCATGAAAGCCCCCTGAAAACCATTCTTCACTGCTTTGTATAAAGCCATTACAGCAACAATTGTCTTTCCTGAACCCACGTCCCCCTGAACAAGCCTGTTCATTCGGGCGGAAGACTCCATGTCTTTCTCAATCTCGGAAAATACTCTTTGCTGGGCATCAGTCAACTTAAAGGGCAATTTATCAAGCAGGGGTTCCATGGAAACAGGCTTAAACTCAATTCCGTTTTCCCTGACACTTTCCCCTTTCAGATGAATCAGACTGAGCTGCAAAAGAAGCAGCTCTTCAAAGACAAGCCTCCGCCTTGCCGCCTCCATATCAGAAAAACTGCCCGGAAAGTGTATCTGCTCATAGGAAAAATTTACTTCACTTAATTTATACTTTTTCCTTAGATCCTTAGGAAGAATTTCAGCAAACTTTCCCCGGGTAATATCTAAAGCATTTTCTGCAATATTTCTGATACTGTTTTGAGTAAGCCCTTTAGTAAGCGGATAGACAGGAAGTATTCTGCCCGTAGCTTTTCTTTGGGTATCAATATTTTCAACAACAGGATTGTGCATTTCAAGCAGCATGCCATTTCTTTTTATTCTACCGAAAAAATAATATTCTGAACCTGTCCTCAGTTTTTGTGCAGTGTATTTCTGATTAAACCATGTAAGGTTTAAAACAGAGGTCTGATCTGATACCACGGCTTTGGATATTGTAAGATTCCTTCGGGGTCTTGTCTCAGTTATACCAGAAATAACCCTTGCTCTTACCATACACTCTTCCCCGTCTGTAAGCTCGGCAATCTTCTTTAGAACTGTACGGTCTTCATAGTCACGGGGAAAATAGTTGACCATATCAGCTACCTGATAAATACCCAATCTGGAAAGGATTCTTGCTCTGGCTTCTCCTACCCCTTTTACATATTTTATTGAACGGTTAAAAATATCCGACATATAACCCTCCAATAATGCAAATACCGTCAAATGGTCTTAAAGACCTATTCACAGTAAGATTTTAATTTCTCGATATCCAGAATCTTAAATGTTGAAAGATGAAAATCTATTATTCCCTCATCCCTCATCCTTGAAAGCTCCCTTGACATGGACGGTCTGGATACATTTAAAAACTCAGCAAGTTGCTCTCTGTTCATCTGGATTCTGAACATATTGGTTCCTTTTTTAATATAGTTCTCATACAGGAATGTACAAAGCTTGGATCTCATTGTCTTTATTGACACATAATCAATCTTTTTTCTCAACAGCAATGCTCTTTCCGAAACAATGCCAATCATGTTATTTATAAGTCTTGTATGAAAGCTGCAAAGAGTGCTGCATCTTCCCACAATTTTATCCTTAGGTACAAAACAGACAGTCACAGCCGTATTGGCCTGAACAACTGCAGGCCACCTCTGCTGCTTCGCAAAGGCGGCAATTTCACCAAACATCTCTCCCGGTACAATTTTTTTCAATAGAAATCTGTTTCCGGACAGAGTTTCTTTATACACAGAAGCCTCTCCATCAAGAATAATGCCGAGACTGTGGAAATCATCCCCGCTTTTTACGATAAAATCATTACGGTTATATTCCTTAACTACAGGAGTAAGACACGTTATCAAAGAACTAATTTCATCCATTTCAATTCCGTCAAACAGTTCACATTTCTTAAGAGCAAGCAAAAATTTTTTCTCCATACCTATCCTTTCAAAACTTATGTAAAAAATATAACGTTCTTTTTTAATTGCAGTCTTAAAAAGAAATCTTAATTAATTATAAACTATTGAAATTATTCTTCAAACCCAATTCCGGTTTTGGTTCCACTGATACACTTTTACAGATAATATCAGGAAATTTGTACAGGCTAAAATAATATGCTAATGTATCTGTAGAAAAATGACAATATTAAATAATTGAAAAGTATTTAGCAGGAGGATGTACAATGAAATTCAGTCAGATGCCCTATGAAAGAGTTGAGTTTGAAGTTTTTTCGAGCCAGTGGAATAAACTGGTCCTGGAGTTCGACTCAGCCAGCTCATCAAAAGAACAATTTGATATACATTTACAACTGACCGAACTAAAAAAACAATATCATACTATGAGGAGCCTTGCCTATATCCGGCACACTTTGAATACCCAGGATGAAACCTGGTCAAAAGAGCAGGATTATTACGACGAGAATGGTCCAAAATTTGTCCATTTGATTATAGAATATTACAAAAAACTTGTAAAATCGCCATACAGGACAGAACTTGAGAAAAAATTAGGCACTCTGGTTTTTGAAGATATAGAGCTTCAGTTAAAAGGATTTGATGAACGCATCATTCCATATATGCAGCAGGAAAGCAAGCTTACGACAGCATATAAAAAGCTGATGGCATCGGCAGAATTTGAATTTGACGGAAAAAAACTTAATTTACCCATGCTGGGTTTTTACCTGCAGCATCCTGACAGAGATATCAGACGCTTGGCCAGTAAAAAGCGGACAGAATTTTTTCTGGAACATGCAAAAGAATTAGATGACCTTTTTGACAAACTTGTAGACATAAGGAGCAAAATGGCACGGGAGCTTGGAATGGAGAATTTCGTCCCATTAGGTTATATTTTTATGGGACGCAATGATTACGATAAAAATGATGTTGCAAATTTCAGAAACCAGGTTAAGAAATATCTGGTTCCCTTAGCTTCAGAAATCCATGATAAAAGACGTCAGAATTTGGGTCTTGATAAATTAAGCTTTATAGACGAACCTGTATTTTTCAGAGAGGGCAATCCTGCCCCTCAGGGATCTCCCGAAGAGATATTCGAAAACGGCAAAAAAATGTACTCTGAATTATCACCCGAAACAAAAGAATTTTTTGAGTTTATGATAAATAATGAACTCTTTGATGTTCTTAGCAAGAAAGGTAAAGCAGGCGGAGGGTATTGTGATTTTCTTCCCCTTTACAAATCTCCTTTTGTCTTTGCCAATTTCAATGGCACAAGCGGGGATATTGATGTATTGACCCACGAATGCGGGCATGCTTTTGAGGCATGGCTTACAAGGGATATGGAAATTTATGAACATACTTCCATAGGTATGGAGACTGCCGAAGTACATTCCATGTCCATGGAATTTTTCACCGGAAAATGGATGCACCTCTTTTTCGGCAATGATACAGGTAAATACCTGTATATGCATCTTGCCTCTGCCATAGCTTTCATACCTTACGGATGTATGGTGGACGAATTCCAGCATATAATTTACGAAAATCCTGATTTGTCACCCGTGGAAAGAAAAGATGTATGGAAAAAACTTGAGATGGAATATAAACCCCATCTGGATTACGAAGATGATCCTTTCTTTGGAAAAGGTGGCTACTGGCAAAGACAGGCGCATATATACGAACGTCCTTTTTACTATATTGATTATTGTCTGGCTCAGACATGTGCTTTGCAGTTCAGGATTAAAATGGATGAGGATTTTACATCTGCCTGGAAAGCTTATCTCAACCTCTGCAAAAAAGGCGGAAAATTGAAATTTACAGAGCTTATTAAAGAGGCAGGGCTTGTATCACCTTTTGACGACGACTGTATTGCTTATATTACAAAGAATATAAGAGTTTTACTTGAAAAGTGTGAAAATAATATTTAGAACTTTTAAGTTGCCTCAAAAGTCGCGGGCGGACTTGCCATACGGGCAAGTCCGTCCGATTTGCATCCTGTCGATTACCTGCCACTCGTACTGATGATTTCGTCAACAGCTTTCAGCCTTGACCTGCGGATTGCTCAAAGAGGCAAGCCTAATAAATCAATTTTATAGTGCTATTTTGATATTTACAGGGATATCATTATGTTAGAGCCTATTTTTCAGGAGAACCGTACTTGGAAAAAGATAAGATCACTACTTTGAAAGTGGCAGGTACATATATCGGAACTGTGGTAGGTGCCGGTTTTGCATCCGGGCAGGAAATCCTTCAGTTTTTTGTAAGCTTCGGCAAAGCAGGGTTTCTGGGCATTTTTGTTATTACTCTGCTCTTTATGTTTATAGGTTACATAGTCATGGATTTAGGTTATAAGCTGAAAGCAAGAAATCATCTGCCCATTGTCCGCAAAGCAGGCGGTCGGATATTGGGAACATTTTCTGATATTGTTATAACATTTTTTCTCTTTGGAGCCTTAACGGCTATGATAGCAGGCTCAGGAGCTATATTTGCTCAGGAATTCAACCTGCATCCCCTTATTGGTAGCTTTTTCATGGCATTAATCAGTATCATTACCGTTATGGGCGGCTTTCACGGTACCATCAACTCCATAAGTTTTGTAGTTCCATTTCTCATAGTATCAGCCATTGGTGTCAGTATAGCATCTATTCTTATTTCACCTGCCAGCTGCTTCAGGGAGATTCCCAGGTCAGGAATCCTAAGAAACTGGCTCTGGTCATCAATACTCTATGTCTCGTATAACAGTGTAACTGCCATATCAATCTTGGGACCCCTGGGCTACAGCGCAGGCAATAAGAAAGTAATCCGCAATGGTGCGTTATTGGGCGGAATCGGTCTGGGGCTTGGTGCCGGAGCAATTTTTATCTCTCTATATATCAATTCAGGCACAATTTACGATCTTGAAGTGCCAATGCTCTTTGTAGCCGGACGAATTTCCCCGCTGATAAAAATATTCTACTCTGTAATTCTCCTTGCTGAAATATATACTACCGCTGTCAGTGACCTGTATGGCTTTACAGCAAGAATTTGCACAAAAGAGAAAAACAGGCCGTTTTTAATTATTATAAGTACTGCTTCTGCATTTCTGCTGAGCCTTGCAGGGTTTTCAAACCTTGTCCGGTACCTTTATCCTATAGTCGGATACTGCGGAATAATTACTCTTTTGGGAATTGTTTACCACAGATTCAAGTCATAATTATTCTTCCTCGGTAATCTCCTGAGCAAGTGATGACAGTTTGCTCATCAAACGATTTTTAGTGATTCCAAAGCGTCTGAGCTGATCGGCAATACTCTCTTTTGCATCTTTGTCTATTATTATCTTATACAGATATTTGCTGCTGTCAGAAAGGTTCCTCATATCAGCAAGAGGCATAGTATATGGAAATACTGTAAAAGCCACTCTCTGTATTATCATACTGATATTATTCATCGGTCCGTATACTGCAGCCGGTCTTTCATTCTTGAATGTATTTCTGAACGGACCAAACATCTCATATACTCCCTTTTCATATACATTGGGTATATATCCGGCAGGATAATATTCATGAAAGGTAAATGCAGTATTTAATACCACAGGATTTAAACACCAGACTGCAGCATCTTTTTCTTTTTCATCTGCAGTAACATCCTGATCAACTGCAAAGACCAGGGCAACCAAAGCATCCTCTGTCCATTCCAGAAGTCTGGTCGGAGCCCTGTGATAGTGCATAAGGAATAACCAGTTCCAATATGACTCTATGCCGCTATCAGCCAGATTCATATTTATTCCTTCAAGATAGGAAAGAGCCTTTGCCTTGAATTTTGATAAATACATAAGCTCATATTCAACATTAAAACCTTGTCTTCCTATAGATGGGAGCAAAGCATAATCTGAATTCTTTATACCTCTGAACCAGAGTTTCTGGTTGAATTTTATCTCATCCTGCTCAGCAGTTAATATTTTATAAGCGTAATCTACGGCCCTGATATACTGCTCAACAGTGGAGATTTTCTGTTCAATACCGCACAGGGCGGGATAAAACTCTTTAAAACTTATATTCTCTTTCATTTAATAAACCCTTGAAGCTTTAGCTCATACTATATGATATTAGGATAATTGCCGATAATGTGGGGAAGTTGTAAAATAAAATGCCGTAATATATAGAAAACTCATGGTAATCCATTGTAAAATGTTTAATAACCAAAGAAAAACATTAGCAAAGGAGTACCATGAGTTATATATGAATAATAACACA
>JAAYMA010000119.1 GCA_012521615.1 Clostridiaceae bacterium
CATTTTACTTGAGATTTCAACTCCATGCTCTGTTTTTTTATAAAAAAATGTTGGAGTACCGGAATTTTTCTTCGGCACCCCAACATTTATTATAGAACCAAAATATTTCATTTTCTACATACCTATTTTCTTTTCCCTTGCATAATAAAACAGATATTGCTGTGCAAATCCCGCCAAATCCCCAAACTTTTCAATGGCGAATTCATATAATTCCTGATAGCTTGCTTCATAACCCAGGTAAAGCTCTGCCATAACTCTTTTGACCCAGCGGTCCACCGGAAAGATATCGTATTTTGTACCGCTGAAAAGCAAAATACAGTCTGCCACTTTTTCGCCGACACCATAAAGTTTCAGCATTTCTTTCCTTGCCTCTTGCGTGTCTCTGTTAAAAATACTGCTCATATCAATTTCCTTGTTGATAACTTGCTGGGCTGCCCTCAGAATGTACTTATCCCTGTATCCTGCTTTTATTACCTTAAGATCGTTCAGTTCCAGCCTGCTCAGTTTCTCAAGATCCGGAAACGAATAAAAAACTCCATGAGAGGAATTTATCGGATCACCGAAATTTGTTGCCAGACTTTCGATAATTTTTTTGATGCGAGGAATTCCATTATTCTGAGAAATTATAAAAGAAATCATTGTTTCATTAAAATCTTGCTTCAGAAGCCTTATGCCCTGCCCGAATTTCACTGCCTCTGCCATTATAGGATCTTTGGATGCCAGGCTTTCTTTAATGGCTCCATAATCCCTTCCGAAATCGAAATAAGTAAACCATATGTCAAAAAATTCTCTTTCGCTGGTATTGTAAAGGATTAAATTTTTGCCGTCCCATTCAAGGTCCAGAACAAGATTTTGTACCACGCCTAACCAGTGACCGTTTTCCAACAGGTTCCATCTGAAACACTGACCGCATTCAAATATATGTACAGGATCGAAATCTTTTAAATCATAAATAATAATGTTATTTTCTTTAGTTTCCCACTTATACATTGCTGTTCCCCTTCCGATAAATATTGTAACAACTGATTTTTCGACAGAATCGATATTAAACATAAAATTTGTCGGGTTTTACATCTTTGTTCAATATTATATATATTTATGCTATAATCTAATTATAGAATGCCCGTCCTTTTCGATACAGAGTTTTTATATGGAAATTTCAATATAATTGTGTGAGGCAAATATGGCATTACTGATGTACAAAAATGAGTATATCGAAATTACCAGAGATGCCGGCCTGTTTTATCTCAAATCGCTGGCTCCCGGCTATACCTTTGAAGCCTTTAGCGAGGCACTCAAAAAATCTTTCCCCAATGTAAAAATCACAAGTTTTCTTGCAATCAAGAATGTGCTTTTAAATGCTCCTTCCGGACCTGTACCTTTCGGGCAGGAACGTGAGAGGGTCTCAATCAATGTCTCAGAGGATGAGTTAAAAGCCTATATGACACTCTATGTCTCTGAAGATGATCTTTCGCCTGACAAGCGACTTAATTTGGTACGGGAGATTTTTGAGGCCCTGAATAAAGAAGGTATAGTCTATGGTGTGAATGCAGACCTTCTTACAGGACAGTTAAAGGCTGGTGTTGAATATTTGATTGCTGAAGGAACTCCTGCTGTCAATGGTGAGGATTCCAAAATCAAAATGTACAAAATTTCGACACCAAAACCCCAGGTGATAGATTCAGGGAATGTCAACCACTATGAACTTAACCTTATCAACCAGGTTAATGAAGGTGACTGGCTGGGAGAGCGCATTGATGCCACACCTGGTACCCCCGGAAAAAATGTCAGGGGAAAAGTCATTCCACCCATACCGGGACGCAATTTTCCACTTTTGTATGATCCATCATCTGTAAAAGAGGTTTATAAAGATGGTGTCACTACTCTGGTGGCCAAAAAGAACGGAGCTGTATATTACAAAGGCGACACTATTGGTGTTTATGATTACCTTGAGATAAAGGGAAATATCGATTTCTCTACTGGAAACATTGATTTTGACGGTTTTTTGTCTGTAAAGGGGACCGTCGAAGACAATTTTTCAGTTGCGGCCAACAAGGATATCGAGATTCTGGGAGAATACGGTGTAGGCGTAGCAGATAATATAACCAGCAGGGATGGCAACATCTACATAAAAGGCGGAATTGCGGGCAAAGGGAAAGCCGTGGTAAGATGCAAGAGAAATCTTTATGTAAAATATCTGTCCGATACCACTGTTGAATGCGAAGGAAGTGTATATGTAGGATTTTATTGTCTGAATGCTAATATAAAAGCCAAGCAGGTAATTGTCGAATCTCCAAGGGGGAGAATTATAGGCGGAAAGATTGACGCTGAAATATGTGTCGCCGCTGCTGAAATCGGAAATCGTTCCGAAACACGAACACTTATCAAAATTCGCGGATTTGACCGCAACAGCCTTAAAGCAGATTTGGATATAATATCCGAGCAACTCAATCAACAAAGAAAATTGCTTACTGATGTAAGGCATAACATACAAATTTATTCATCCTCCAAACAAATTCCAGAAGTACATAAAAAAGATTTTGAAAATTTAAAGAGACGATATGCTGAAATCCGGGACAGAATAAGAGAACTTGAGTATACCTACAGAAATCTCCGCTCTTTTCTTAAAACCCCGGGCGATGGTGCAGTTATTGCCCATAAATATATTTATCCCAGAGTAAGGATAGAAATAAAAGGTGAAGCTGAAGAAATCACTAAAACTCATTCTATGATCACTTATTACTATCGCAACAATTCTCTTAAAACTATGTAGGAAAACGGTGGGGAAAATATGCCATATGAAGACATACTAAAAAAAATTGAGCAAGAAATAAAAAACGGAGATAAAACCGATATTTACAGATATAATGGTCTTATAGAAGCAATCCAGTTCTTTTCAAGCAGGCTGACCCTTCAGCAAATAACTGATGCTGCATTTGATTTTGTTAATGAGCTTCTTACTGTTAATAAATCGGCCATGTATATCCTGGAAGATGGTCAGTACAAACTGAAAAAATACCGGGGAATACAGTTCAGCCCAGTCATTGGAAAAATTCAACAAAACTTGTCTTTGGCAAATTTCGCACTTTATGTAGGGCATGTTGTATCTGGAGTTGACAACCTCAGTCGCTTTTTTGCCCCTGAGATCCTGGCAGGTCTGGATGCAAAAGTAATGCTTCCACTTCTGCTTGAAGAAAAGCTTTACGGTTTCTTCCTTTTATCAGGAAGAGTTTCAGGTCCTTTCAATGAAAACGACATCATGGTCTGCACAACATTGATGAATCTTTTCAATAGTTCTATGGAAAACTCCAGACGCCTTGAAGTATTGCAAAGGACAAATCAGGAACTGGATGAAAAAATCTTCAATCTTTTTGCTATTAACCAATCTGCAAGAGCCATGCTGACTGAGCATGAACTTGACAACCTTTACAAACTCTCTGTTGACGTTTTCTCAGAACTTACCCTGAGTGCTCAAACAGGCTTCTTCCTGTATGATGACCGATCTGAAAAATTTGTTCTTAAAGCATACAGGGATGTATTTGGCATAACCAGTCCTGATGCAATCGACCGTGTATTGGAGTATCGGGGAAACTCTGTACCCGATGATAATATCCTAAATCTTTCTTCAGAAACCGATAAAAACATCTTTGAGACCATGTTCCCGGGTGGTACCACATTATTGGAGCGAATAAAGGCAGATTATGCGGTTCTGATATATGGCGACAACAAAAAACTCCTCGGCTTTGTTACCCTTGGAAAAACTATATCAGGAAAACCTTACAAGGCCAGTACTTTCGAACTTGTGGAAAGCCTTGCATCTTATACATACATTGCCTTGTCCAATGCCATTCTGCTAAAAAAAGTAGCAGAACAGAAAGAATTAATTGAGGAGAAACTCAACCGGCTTATAAAGTTAAACACTCTGGCCAAAAATATTAATTCGGCTATTGATGATAAGTCTTTACTCCACCTGGCACTACGTACTCTTATTGTTTCTTTTGGAGTCGAATGCGCTTTTATAAGTCTTTATGATGAAGAAGCCGATGCATTGGTTATAAAAGAAACGTCGGTTGACGGGATTTTGGATATGTCCATAAATATTAACGAACATCTTAAACCTCTGAAAAGCGGACGTATAATTTTCGAATCCGAAGCAGACAAACTTACCAATCTGGTAGGCAGAACAATTGCAGAAAAAATAGAAAATTGTTCAGGAATTATTTCAATTCCCATGACACTTGAACAATACGAGACCATTTTCGTAGGAGCAATTTTTATTTTTCAGCTCAAAGAGGGTGTTTTAAGTGATGAAGAAAATATTCTAACTTTTGAAACCATCGCCAATCATATCGCACCATTGATTTATGGTTATAAGGTACTGGAAAACGAAAAGAGTTTATATAAACAGGATATGGCAAAAGTTTTTGCCAGGACACTTGAATCCGAGCTGAAAATGTGCAAAGAGCTTGACTTCGATCTGGAAATTGTAAAAGTAAAGGACCCGGAAGCCAATCCATTCCATGGAAATACTGTTGCTAAAAAACTTGCTCAGAAATTGGAGCATGTTTATCCTGTATCTTATGACCAGACTGAAATTATAATTAATCAGGACTTTGAAAATACTTTTAACCTTATTAAAGAACTTTTGTCCGACTTAAAGGTCTCAATATCCAGAGCACGGTACAAAAAAGATTTCCATGAAACAGAAGAATATTTGAATAATAATGTATAGAGACAGGTTACAGTTCTGTCTGACTGATAACCTTTTTAACGCTTTTTTCAAATTTTACACGGGGTAACATTACCAAATGCTTGCATCCCAGGCACTCGAGCCGGAAATCAGCACCAACCCTTAATATTTTCCACTGTCTACTGCCACAGGGATGCTGTTTTTTAAGTTCTACTATATCACCAACATAATACTTTTTAATTTCCATTACCCAAACACCTCCGAAAGACAGGGAACTATTCCGTGTCCAACACGAATTTTATTTTTGTGATCCTGGAAGTGAAAGTATTATATCAAATCTTGCAGACAGTCGCAATGATATAGCCCAGACCTTTATCTGGGCTATAGTTAATTATTTTTTTAATCCAATATCTCCGATTATTTATCTGTTAATGAGTCCCTGCCCCTGTAAAGTCATCACTTGCTCTCTGGTCCACATAATAGGCAAGTATATCTCCCTCTATAAGCTGCCAGCCTCCCTGATTTACATCATAACCTTCCAATACCCAGCCATTTGCCTTTTCAC